>NZ_CP093340.1:305500-611000 GCF_022637415.1 Luteimonas sp. S4-F44 | reverse complement strand
GTACCCAGGTGTCGTGGCGCATGCCGGGGCAGTCGTTCCGCGAGGCGTACGCCTCGCGCACCTGGCTGGACGCCGACGGCCACGCGGTTGCGGTCCGCGACACCCGAGGCGGCGATTTCTTCTACCGGCTGCATTTCGACATGCATTACATGCCGGTGCTGTGGGGGCGCTGGCTGGCCGGCATCTGCGCGATGTTCATGCTGGTGGCGATCGTCAGCGGCGTGGTCACGCACCGCAAGATCTTCGCCGACTTCTTCACCTTCCGCCGCGGCAAAGGCCAGCGCAGCTGGCTCGACGGCCACAACGCGCTGGCGGTGCTGGCGCTGCCGTTCCACCTGATGATCACCTACACCGGCCTGATCACGCTGATGGCGCTGTACATGCCGTTCGGCGTCGATGCCCGCTACGCCGACGCGCAGGCGTTCTACGCCGAACTGTTCCCGCAGGCGCCGACCGTCGAGCGCAGCGGCACGCCGGCGCCGCTGGGCGACGTCGAGGCGATGCGCGTGCGTGCGGCCGCCGGCTGGCAGCCCGACCGCGTCGACACGCTGCGCATCGACCTGCCCGGCGATGCCGCCGCGCAAGTCGTGGCCTCGCGCAGCACCGATGCGCGCATCGTCTACGACTACGAGTCGATGGCGTTCTCGGGCACCAGCGGCGCACTCGTCTGGCGCACGCCGTCGCAGGGCGCGGCCGCCGACACCCGCGACGGCATGGTCGGACTGCATGCCGCGCGCTTCGCCCCGATGACCATGCGCTGGCTGTTCTTCCTGTCGAGCCTGGCCGGCACGCTGATGGTCGCCAGCGGGCTGGTGCTGTGGACGGTGAAGCGGCGCGCGCAGTTGCCGGACCCGGCGCGCCCCCACTTTGGCTTCCGGTTGGTCGAATCGCTCAACATCGGCTTCGTCGCCGGCCTGCCGGCCGCGATGGCGGTCTTCTTCTGGGCCAACCGGCTGCTGCCCACCGGCATGGCCGAGCGTGCGCAATGGGAGATCCACCTATTCTTCCTGTTCTGGCTGGCGTGCGTGTTGCACGCCTGCGTGCGCCGGCCGGTCGCGGCCTGGCGCGAACAACTGGCGATTGGCGCCCTGCTGTTCGCGGCGCTGCCGGTCTACAACCTGATCGCAACGCACCACGGGCTGTTCGCCAGCCTGGCCGCCGGCGACACCGCGATGGCGACGATGGAGATCGGCCTGTTGGTCCTGGGTGCGGCGCTGGGCTGGGCGGCCTGGGCGGTCGATCGCCACGCGCGCCGCGCCCCGGCGCGACTGCCACGGCGTGCGCGCGTCGGCGATACGCAGGTGCCGGCATGAGCGCCGTCCTGGTCGTGCTGGCCACCCTGCTCGCGGCCGCCGGCTTCGCCGCGCTGGCGCTGGCGATGGACCGCCACCACGCGGCGGTCATCGGCGGCACGCCCACGCCTGCACGCCGACGTGCTTTTCGCTGGGCAGGCGGCTTCGTGCTGACGCTCGCGGCCTGGGCGTGCGTGCACATCTGGGGCCCGGCGCAGGGCGCCGTCGGCCTGTGGGGCGTAGCGAGCGCGGGCGCCGCGACCGTGCTGCTATGGCTGCGCTGGCGCGAGCCTGCGCGTGCTGCGCGGCCGCGCAGTGCGCGGTGATGGGCGATGCGGTGATCGACTTCGCGTGATCCGTCGTTCGAGCGCGCGCAGATGGCAGGAGCGAGGTGAGCCGTCGCTCACCAATCGCCCATCACGACGGGCGGCGTTTCACCCGATCACACTGGTCAGGTCGTAGATCGGCACCAGCACCGCCAGGATCACCACCATCACCACCAGTGCGAGCAGCATCGTAATCGCGGGCACCAAGGCCGCGAGCATGCGGTCGAGCGACTGTCCGGTCTGTTGGTCGAAGGTGTCCGCGGTGCGCATCAGCATCGCATCAAGGGCGCCCGATTCCTCGCCGACCTGGACCATCTGGATCGCCAGCCGCGGAAAGCGCCCGCCGCGTGAGAGTGCGGTCGAAAGCCCGACGCCATTCTTCACTTCCCCCGCTGCGGCCTCCACATCGGCCGCGAGCGCCAGGTTGCCCAGCACGTTGCGGCCGATGCCCAGCGCCGTGATTAACGGCACGCCGTTGCGCAACAGCGTGCCCAATGTCCGCGCCAGCCGCGCGGTCTCGATGCGCGCGGCCAGCGGACCGGCCAGCCGGCGTTCGAGCAGCCAGGCATCGAAGCGCGCCCGGAACCGGGCATCGCGCAACTTCAGCGCGAAGGCGTAGGCCGCCAGCACGGGCACGATCAACAGCACGATCCACCAGTCGCGCACGAAGCTGCCGACGCCGAGCACCAAGCGCGTGAACACCGGCAATTCGGCGTCGAGGCTGTCGTACATCGCTGCGAACTGCGGCACGACATAGCCCAGCAGGAACATCAGCGAGGCGCCGACCATGACGATCAGGATCGCGGGATAGATCAGCGCGTTGATCACCCGGCCGCGCAAGGCGCGTGCGCGTTCGAGATAGTCGGCCAACCGCTGCAGCGTGTCCTCCAGGCTGCCGCCGGCCTCGCCCGCGCGCACCATGTTCACGTACAGCCGCGAGAACGTGCCGTGTTGCCGCTCCAGTGCCGTCGACAGCGACACACCACCGCGCACCGCGTCGCGCAATTCGGTGATCGTGCGTTTGGCTTCCGGTTCCTCCGGCAGATCGAGCAGGATCGTCAATGCACGATCGAGCGGCTGCCCGGCATGCAGCAAGGTCGCCAGTTGCTGGGTGAACTGCACCAGGCGCTGACCCGAGAACGGCTTGGGCTTGAACGCCGTCCGCCAGTCGGCGAGCCCGCGCGCCTCACTCGCCGGACGCGCCTCCACCGGCAGGTGCCCCTGCTCCTGCAGGCGCAGCGCGACCTCGGCCTCGCTGGCGGCGTCCATGGTGCCGTCGAGCACTTCGCCGCGGGTGTTGAGGGCCTTGTAGCGGTAGAGGGTCATTGCAGGGTGCTGGGGCGGTGGCGGTGCGTACTTCGCGTGTCTTGCGGCATCATGCCTCCTCGGTCACCCGCAGCACTTCCTCGATCGTCGTCAGCCCGCGCAGGGCCTTGGCGATCCCGTCTTCGTACATCGTGCGCATGCCCGCACGCCGCGCCAAGTCTTCAAGTTCGCCCATGCCCGCATGGCGCATCACCGCGCGCCGGATCTCGTCGTTCATGACCAGGAACTCGACGATCGTGGTGCGCCCCAGATAACCCGTCGGCGCCACAGCCGACGGGCCCGGGCGGTAGAGATGGATCTCGCCTTCGGGCTGATGGCGGCGCAGTTCGAAGCGCTCGATCTCCTCGGGCGAGGCCGCATAGCGCACCGCATGCGTCGGCTCGAGCCGGCGCACCAGGCGCTGGGCCAGGATGCCGTTGACCGTCGAGGTCAGCAGGTAGTCCTCCACGCCCATGTCGAGCATGCGGGTGATACCGCCGGCGGCATTGTTGGTGTGCAGCGTACTGAGCACCAGGTGCCCGGTCAGTGCCGACTGGATCGCAATGCGCGCGGTTTCCAGGTCGCGCATTTCGCCGATCATGATGATGTCCGGATCCTGGCGCACGATCGAGCGCAGCGCATTGGCGAAGTCCAGACCGATCTGCGGCTTGGCCTGGATCTGGTTGATGCCTTCGATCTGGTACTCGACCGGATCCTCGACCGTGATGATCTTCACGTCCGGCGTGTTGAGCTGCGACAGCGCGGTGTAGAGCGTCGTCGTCTTGCCCGAGCCGGTCGGACCGGTCACCAGCAGAATGCCGTGCGGCTGGTCGAGCACCTTCTGGAACTGCGGCAGGAACGCGCCGTCGAAGCCGAGCCGCTGGAAGTCGAACACCACCGTCTCGCGGTCGAGCAGACGCATCACCACGCTCTCGCCATGCGCGGTCGGCACGCTGCTCACACGCAGATCGAGCTCCTTGCCCTGCACGCGCAGCATGATGCGTCCGTCCTGCGGCAGGCGACGCTCGGCGATGTTGAGCCGGGCCATGATCTTGATGCGGCTGATGACCGCGGCGGTCAGATTGACCGGCGGGCTCTCGCCGTCGATCAGCACACCGTCGACGCGGTAGCGGACCTTGAGCCGGCTCTCGAACGGCTCGATGTGGATGTCGGAGGCGCGCAGTTCCACCGCGCGCTGGATCACCAGATTGACCAGCCGGATCACCGGCGCCTCGGACGCCAGATCGCGCAGGTGCTCGACATCGTCGACATCGCCGCCGCCCTCGCCGTCGGCCGACTCGACGATCGTGCCCATCGCGCTGCGCCCCTGGCCATGCCAGCGCTCGATCGCATCGTCGATTTCCGACCGCAGGCCCACTGCAGGCACCGGTTCGCGCCCGGTCGCCAGGCGCACGGCATCGAGCGCGTAAGCGTCGTAGGGATCGGACATCCACAGCCGCAGACGGCCGTCCTGCTCGCCGATCGGCAGCACGTGGAACTGGCGCAGGAAGCGCACCGACAGCGGCGTCGCGCCTTCGGCCGCCTCGGGCGGTTCGTCTGGCAGCTCGCGCCCGGCCAGCAGCGGCAGATCGAACTCCGCAGCGCAGGCTTCGGCATGATCGCGCTCGGACACCAGGCCCAGCCGGGCCAGCAGCCCCAGCAGGCTGCCCCCCGCCTCGGCATGCAAGCGTTGCGCGCGGGCGAGATCGACGTCTTTGAGCCGGCCGTTGTCGCGCAGCCGCGCGATGACCCGCAGCTCCGGCGCAGCGGACGACGCCTCAGACCCCTCCAGCACGGCATTCACCAGACACAACCCCAGCGGCGATGGACCGGGCGACTGTAGCAGTTCGGTCGCAGCCGGCGCTCAGCGCGGCGCGTCGTCCCGCGCCGGGCGGTGCAGATCGTCGGGCGGCGGATCCTCATCGCCCTGGGCGGCCGGCGCGCGCCGGTCCTCGTTCGTCGGGCTGGGCACGTAGTAGCCCACGCGCTCGAAGAACCGGCGGTAGAAGCCGGCATCCTGCACAGTGCTGCTGGCCACCCGCACCAGCGAATCCTCGCGACTGCCGATCGGCACCGACAACGAACCGAGCGCGCCGACGCCCAGGCTCGCCGAGTTGGAACTCTTGCGCAGCACGTAGCGGTCGAGCAGCGCGCTGACGAACAGCAACGTCCGGTCGCTGCCGCGCGGCACGCACGACACGCGCACCGACAGCTGGGTGTGCACCTCGTCCTCGGGCTGGAAGTTCTTGGTCGCCTCGACCGCATCGTCCCCGGCCTTGCCGACGGCGTAGCCCTGCCCGAGCAGCGCCAAGCGCGCGGCACTGCAGGCCTGGGCCGGCGGCAGATCGTAGGTGCGCGAGTAGGTGTCGTCGGCGTCGAACGATTCGCCCATGAAAGGCACGTCCTCGCGCGCGTTGCGCCCGCAGCCGGCCAGCAACGCAGCGGCCAACGGCAACGAGACCAGGGCGGGCAACAGACGGACGCGAACCATCATGGGCGTATCGAATGGACGAGCCGCGGATGATAGCGGCGACGGCCGCCAGCGCCGTCGACGCCGCCTGCACAGTTCATTGTTCAGCAGGTGGTGTCCGCTCAGTGCAGCGCCGGGGCCGGGTCGTTGCGCGTGCGCCGCTCGGCCTCGAGCCAGTCCAGATGCGCGGCGAGCGTGCGACCGGCCGCCTGCGCCTCCGCGCACGCGGCGGCGTCAAGGACCTTGGAGACCGACAGCCGGGTCCGCACCCCAGCCCGCCCCTGCACCGCGGCGGTGTGGCGCAGCATCGCCAGCAGCATCGCAGCGCTGGGCGTACTCGCCACCGGGCGACCGGCAAGCACCATGGTCCATTCGCCATCCTCCAGTGTCGCGCCGGCGATCACGCGGCCATCGCCGTCGCGCAGTTGCGCATGGATCGGCGTGCCCTGCGCGCGGCGGGCGGCTTTCTCGACCGGGGAACGGCGCGGACCGGAAGGTTTGGACATGACGATCTGGGCGGTGAACCTGGCGCGACAGTATCCCAGATGCCGCCTGTACCGCTCGGCCCGCCCGCCACGCGCACTGCGCAGAACCGGGGTCAGAGTGCAATTTCGTCTCACGAAATTGCACTCTGACCCCGGTTTTTGCTGGCCGTCCGAAGTGGAAAGGCCCAGGCCCGTATTCGATTTGGGAGAAGGGCCGCAAAAAAGCCCGCGGATGGCCGCGGGCTCGAATGGCGGACCGCACCCGCCTCCTTGCGGGTGCGGCGGCGGTCTTACACCCCCGGCGCCGTGAACTTGGCCTGCAAGGTCACGTTGCTGTAGGCGCGCGTGCCGGCCAGCTTGATGTAGTAGATGCCCGCGGCCGGCCGGTTGATCCGGACGGTCTCGGTGTTGCCGGGTCGCGTCGAGTTCCAGGTCCCGGTCTGTGCCGGCGCCTCGTCAAGGCTGACATGGAGCGACACATCGCCGCTGCCACCGCTGGTGGTGATGGTCAGCGCACCGGTCACGCCGGCCGGCACTTCGATCGAGTACAGCGTCTCACCGCCCGCCGTGCCCGACAGGCTACGCAAGGGGACGCCGTTGCCGATCGGCGTGGCATCCGGCGCGCAGGTCTCGACCTCCGGATCGCACGGCGGTTCGATGGCCTTGAGCACCGCAGCACCGGCATTGACGATACCCGGGCCGATCGGCTGGCTGGTCGACGGCGCCACCGTGAAGGGCGTGACGGTGCTTGTGAGCACATCAAGCACTTCCTCCGGGGTGAGCAGCGGCAACTCGGCGGCCAGACGCGCGCCCTGCATCAGCGCGACCACGCCTGCGACGTGCGGCGAGGCCTGCGAGGTGCCAGCGGTGCCATAGGTCGGCGCGCCGGTGATGCTGGCCAGCGGCGTCGGCGTCGTCGTGCTCGGGTTCCTCGCCTGCCACACGAAGCCGTCCTCGATCTGCGTGCCCGAGTTGCTGTCGTTGGCATAGACGCCGCCACCCGGGGCCGAGATGTCGATGCCGGTGCCGTAGTTGGAGTAGTAGGCACGGCGGCTGGTGATGCCGTTGGACGCGACGGCGATCGCACCGGGGCAGTTGGCCGGCGAGAAGTTCGCCACGTCGGCATTGCTGTTGCCCGCGGCGATCACCACGGTCGCGCCGAGCGCATTCGCCTGCGCGATCGCGTCGGCCTCAGCCGCCGAACAGGCCCCGGAGCCGCCCAGACTCAGGTTGATGACCTGCGCGGGGTTGGCATTGGCCGGCACGCCATCCACGTCGCCGCCCGCAGCCCAGATGATGGCGTCGACGATGTCCGAATCGTAGCCGCCGCAATGGCCGAGTACGCGGACCGGCAGGACCTTGGCGCCGTAGGCGATGCCGGAGACTGCGACGCCGTTGTCGGTGCGCTGCGCGCCTGCGGTGCCGGCGACATGCGTGCCGTGCCAGCTGCTGTTGCGCTGCTGGCAGGTTTCCGCGCCGGGGTAGCCGATCGTCCAGTCACCCAGATCCCAAGCCCCCGCGACGCGGTCATCGGTGGCGCGCCCCGATACGAACGCATCGGAGATGAAGTCGTAGCCGGCATCGCCGAGCGAGCTGTCGATATCGGGATGTTCGGTGATGCCGGTATCGAGCACCGCGATCGTGATGCCTTCGCCGTCGGTGAGATCCCAGGCAGCCGGCGCATTGATACCGCCGCGGTTGGGACCGCCGTCGCCGGTCACGGTGCCGTCCGGGGCGAGCATGTGCCACTGCCATTCCAGCCCCGGATCGTTGGGCACGTAGGCCGGCTGCACCGGGCCGGCGGCGATCTGACGCAGGCGGTCAGGCGCGACCGACTTGACGTTCGGATCGGCGGCGATCTGCCGCATCAGGGCCTCGGCCGAAACCCGGTCCACGCCCTGGGCCAAGCGCAGCACCTGGTGTCCGGTCGCGAGCGTGCGCAGATACTGCACGTTGTTGGCCTTGGCGGCGCCGCGCACGATGCCCGAACGGGCGAGTGCAGTGCGGACGCCCGCAACCGCCGCCTGCTGGTCCTGCCGCTCCCGCGCGCCGTCCCGGTATTCGACGATGAAGCGCCGGATCGGGGTCGCGTCCGATTGCTGCAATGGCGCCTCGGTCCCCGCTTTGTCGGCCGGACGCTGGGTCTTGCCCGCATGGACGGCGCCGGTGGCGAGCACCGCGCCGACCGCGATGGCCAGGGCGCTGGGGATGATGCTGTTCTTCATTTTGGACCCTCGTTGGAGTATTGGACCTCGGAAGCGTCGGTGCGGCGGCACAGGGCCACCGTCCCGACGGACGTCGCATGGATGGCATCGGATGGCCCCGGTGCCATCGAACCGCGGACCGATGGGCAACGCCCACCGGTCCTTGCGGGGTTACCAGCCGAAGCCGGCACCCAGACCCACGGACTTTTCATCGCCGCTGAGCGCGCCGCCCACGGTGATCGTGGCGCGCTCGCTGATCGCACGCTGGTAGCCGAGCGACAGCGCACTCTCGCCGCCCTGGAAGCCGACACCGACGCCGACCCGGTTCTGCGTGCGGATGCCGGCGGCGCTGGTGGCCATGTTCAACATCGCAGCCCCCATCGCGCCCTGACGGTCGATGCGGCGGTCGGTGTCGTAGAACCGACGATCGACGTCGCCCTTGAAGGACTCGAAGTTGTCGTTCCAGGTGGCGAACTTCTGGTCGGTATAGGCCTTGGATGTCGCCACCGCCTGCGTCGCGGTGGTGTCGGCGTACGCCTTCGCCTCGCTGACGCCCGCATTGACCTGGCCGACATTGGCAGCGTCGGTCGCCGCGGTACCGGCCGCGACGTTGGTGATCTGACGCTCGCTGCCCGCGCTGCCGACCGAGACGGTGTTGGCGCGGTCGGCGACCGAGCCCTGTCCCAGTGCGACTGCGCCTTCCGCGGTGACCGATGCCCCCTGCCCCAGCGCCGTTCCCGAGGCCGCACTCACGCTCGCGCCCTCACCGACGGCCACCGCATTGGTTGCCTCGGCAGTGATCGTCGTGTTGGCGCCGAGCGCCGTGCTGCCATCCGCGTACACCTTGGCGTTGCCGCCGACCGCAGTGTCGTTGGGGCCGTGCGCGTAGGCGTCGCCGCCTACCGCCACGCCGTTCTGGCCGCCGGTCTGCGCACCGTCGCCGACCGCGACCCCGTTGGTGCCGTCAGCGATCGTCGCCGGCGTATCGCCACCCACCGCCACCTGCTCATTGGTGCCGGCACCGGACTCCATCACCGTCTCGACCTGGCCCACGCGCGTCTTGAGCTCGGTGATCTGATTGTCGAGCGCAGCGAAGGTGTCGCCGATCGAGCTGTAGCTGGCGCCCTGGATCGCGTAGCTCGGCATGGTCAACGTACCGGCAGCCGTCACCGTGACATCGCCGCCGAAGATGTCGGCCGCCGACTGCATCGCACCGTGAAGCTGGCTGCCGTTGATCGCCTGGGTACTGGTCGCCGAGACGTCGCCGTTCTTGACGTTGGAGATCACCGTGCCCTCTTCACCGGCCAGCGTGACCTGCGCCTTGTCGTCGTCGTCATAGACCAACGCATTTTCGGCGAGATTGCCTAGCCCGGCGGAGACCGCATTGAGCTGCGCCACGTTCACGGCATCGGTGTCCTCGGTGCCTGCTTTCACATTAGTGATCTGACGTTCTGCACCCGCCGAGCCGACGGATACCGTGTTCGCACGATCCGCAACGGCACCCTGACCGAGCGCAACACTTCCGCCTGCCAGCGCCACGGCATCGGCGCCGAGCGCAAGGCTGCCCGCACCGACGGCAAGGCTGCGGAAGCCGAGAGCGACACTCTGCTCGCCAGCGGCCTGCGCGACCTGACCCACTGCGGTCGCACTGTCGGCGGCGGCGATGCTTCCGGTCCCGACAGCCAGCGTCCGGATCGCCCCTGCCGTAGCACCGCTGCCGAGTGCAGTCGCAAAATCGCCGGTTGCGGTCGCCATGACACCCACCGCAGTCGTGCGGTCTGCACGTGCGCTGCCGGCAACCGAGACTGACATCCGCCCATCGGCGTAGGCACCAGCACCGACGGCGGTCGAAGCGTACTCAAGTGCCCGCGCCCCGGCACCGATCGCGGTGCTTTCGACGCCCGAAGCAGTGGTGGCGAACGCCTCCAGCTCCCAGGTCTCGCCGCTCATCGCGTAGAGGTAGCCACCGATGGCGGTGGCGCTGCTTCCCGTCGCCTCGCTTCCGGCGCCATAGGCCGTGGCGTAATCGGCAGAGGCCGTGCTGTTGAAGCCCGTCGCCGTCGTGTTGTACGCCAGTGCGTGGGCGCCGCTGCCGAACGCCGACGCCCCTTCACCGGCCGCATAGGTCGACGAGCCGACTGCCGTCGAGTAGTCGGCCTCAGCGATGGCGTTCGATCCCGACGCCGTCGCATCCTCCCCTTCGGCCGCGGCTTCGCTGTCTCCGGTCGCGCGGAAGTACCGCCCCGCGAGCAATGCCCCGTCCGCGGCGGCGTAAAGCTGTGCCAGATTCACCGCATCAGTGTCCTCGGTGCCAGCAGCCACGTTGGTGATCTGGCGCTCGTTACCTGCCGAGCCGACCGATACGCTGTCCTCCCGGTCGGCGACCGAACTTGCACCCAGTGCCACGCTGTTGTCGGCCGAGGCGAACGCATTGAAGCCCAGTGCAGTGCTGTCGGCGCCTTCAGCGGTGGTGTAGTAGCCCACCGCAGTGGCGCGATCGCCGCTGCCCCATGATTGCGCACCCACTGCAGTCGAGGTCTCGGCCTGCGCATAGGCGAAGTAGCCCAGCGCCGTCGCGCCTGCTCCGTCGGCCTGCGCCAGTGCGCCGATCGCGGTGGCGTAGTTGCTCCAGGCCCCCGAACCCGAGCCGAAGGCGGAGGCGGCGGTGCCGGCCGCTTCGGCCGGCACCAGGAAGCCCCAACCGGGAGCCAGATCCCCCATGCCGCCGACCGCCGTGGCGCCGGCACCGCTGGCTACGGCGCCCCAGCCCACGGCCGTGGCGTACTGGTTCGATGCCTCTGTCGCATAGCCGAGCGCGGTGGCGCCTCGACCGCTCGCAACGCTGAAGCCGCCGTTTGCGACGCTGTAGTCGCCTGCAGCCGCGCTCGAATACCCGGTCGCTGTGGATTGCAGACCGCTCGCTTCCGATGCTGCGCCGATGGCCGTACTGAAGCCGCCACTCGCCTGCGCGCCTGCGCCCAGCGCCGAGTCACCGACTTCGACAGCCATTGTCGTCTTGTCGAGCACGACCTCGCCGCTCTCATCCTCGTAGTACAGCCAGCCGCCGACCGCCGTGCTCGAATCACCCGTAGCCACCGCGTTGTAGCCCGACGCCGTCGCGTACTGGCCACTCGCATTCGCGCCGCTGCCAAAGGCAGACGACCCCACACCGGAGGCGTAGGTGGTCGAACCGATTGCGGTCGAATAGTCAGCCTCGGCGATCGCATTCGAGCCCGAGGCAGTTGCGTCTTCGCCGTCCGCGTAGGCCTCGCCGTCGCCACTCGCGCGGAAGTACTGGTTGTAGGCCGTCGCTTCCTGCAACTGGCCCAGGTTCACCGCGTCGGTCGTCTCGGTGCCTTCGGCGACATTCGTGATCTGGCGCTCGTTACCTTCTGAGCCGACCGAGACACTGTCCTCTCGATCGGCGATCGAATCCGCACCCAATGCCACGCTGTTGACGGCTCCCGCTTCGGCGAAGTTGCCCAGTGCCGTGCTGTTTGTACCACCTGCCCACGCCGCACCACCGACGGCAGTCGAGTAGTCCCCCGAAGCCTCTGCAGGCAGCAATCCAAGCAAAGCGCCACCCACCGCCACGCTGTTGATGCCGGTGGCTGTCGCCGCCTGTCCCACAGCCGTGCTGTAGTCACCCGACGCGGTACTGTCGGCGCCGACAGCCAGCGCGTTGGAGCCGCTCGCGGTGCTGAAGTTGCCGACCGACGTGCTGTTGAAGCCCGACGCCGTCGCGTAGCCGCCGAGCGCGGTCGCATAGTTGCTGGTGGCCTCTGCACCGAAGCCAAAGGCCGCGGCGGTCGTTCCGTCCGCAACGCTCTCGGCGCCGATGGCGGTCGCGCCATCGCCGGTGGCAGCAGCATAGAAGCCGACCGCTGTCGATTCGACACCGCCGGCTTCCGCCAGCGCGCCGGACGCCAGGCTGCCATCGCCACTGGCGACCGCGGCGGCACCAGTGGCAGTCGCCAGTTCGCCTGACGCCAGGCTCTCGGCACCCACCGCGACGGCGTACTCGCCCGAAGCTTCCGCCGATGCGCCAGCCGCCAATGCATTGGCCGCGCTGGCCACGGAATTGAAGCCCGTCGCCGTCGCGTTCTCCGCGAGTGCGAACGCACCGCTACCGAACGCCGACGCGCCCTGCCCCGATGCCAGCGCCGATTCGCCTGCCGCGGTCGCGTACTCGCCGTCCGCATACGCGCCGTTGTCGCTGTCCTCGCCGCCCGACGCGGCGAAGTACTTGTTGTATTGGGTCGCCTCCTCGAGCTGCGAGACATTGACCGCGTCGGTGCCCTGCGTGCCGGCCGCGACGTTGGTGATCTGGCGTTCGCTGCCCGCAGAACCGACCGACACGCTGTCCGCCCGATTGGCCACCGAGTTCGCACCCAGCGCCACACTGTTGTCGGCCGATGCGCCAGCCAGGAAGCCGATCGCCGTCGAGTCCACGCCGCTGGCCGAGCTGCCGCTGCCCAGCGCCGACGCCCCGTCCGCGGTTGCATACGCCAGCGTGCCGAGCGACGTTGCTTGCACGCCGGTCGCCTCGGCCAAGGTGCCGACGGCGGTCGCGCCGACGTCGGTCGCCCATGCGCCGTTGCCCAGTGCGGTCGACGCCACACCGCTGGCCTCGGTTGTCTGCAGGATCAAGCCGGGGAAGCCGATGAGCAGGTCGCCGTAATCCGCGATGCCACCGACCGCCAAGCCATAGTCGCCACTGGCGACGCTGCCGTAACCCACCGCCGTGGCGAAGCCACCCGTTGCTTCAGAGAACGCGCCCAGCGCGCTCGACGCGTCCGTAGCCGCGCTGCTGCGGTAGCCCAACGCCGTCGACTGCGTGCCCGTCGCATTGGCCGCCGCACCAGTCGCGGTGCTGAACGCCCCGATCGCCTGCGCGCCCGCGCCCAAGGCCGATGCGCCAACCTCACTGGCGGTCGTCGTCTGGTCCAGCAGCACGTCGCCGTTCTCGTCCTCGTAATACAGCCAACCACCGACCGCCGTGCTCGAGTCGCCCTCAGCCACTGCGTTGTAACCCGACGCCGTCGCGTATTGCCCACTCGCACTCGCGCCACTGCCGAAGGCCGAAGACCCGACGCCGGAGGCATAGGTGGTCGAACCGACCGCGGTCGAGTAATCCGCCTCGGCGATCGCGTTCGAGCCCGACGCGGTCGCGTCTTCGCCCTCGGCAGAGGCTTCGCCGTCGCCGGTCGCACGGAAGTACTGGTTATAGGCTGTGGCTTCCTGCAACTGGCCCAGGTTCACCGCGTCGGTCGTCTCGGTGCCTTCGGCGACGTTGGTGATCTGTCGTTCCTCGCCTGCCGAACCGACCGACACCGTGTTGTCGCGATCGGCTTCGGAGTTCGCACCTAGCGCGACGCTGTTGTCGGCCAGAGCGGTGCTGTAGTAGCCCACTGCGGTGCTGTTCTCGCCACTGGCCCATGCTTCGGCACCCAGCGCCGCGGCATTGGTGCCCGGTGCATAGGCGAAGTAGCCCAATGCCACGCTGCCTGCGCCCTCGGCCTCGGTGAGGGTGCCGACCGCGGTGCCGTTGGTCCCTGAGGCGATCGCGCCGCTGCCGAACGCGGCCGCACCGTCGCCCGACGCGCGGGTCGACACCAGCAGACCCAGACCCGGGATCAGATCCGCCGGCCCGCCCACGGCGACGCTGCTCGCGCCACTGGCGATCGCCTGCGTGCCGACGGCCGTTGCATAGTCCGCCGAGGCGGTGGCGATGGCACCGAACGCCGACGACTGCGCGCCCAGTGCAGATGCGCCTACGCCGTAGGCCGAGGACGCGAAGCCCGTGGCTTCCGCGCTCGCACCGACCGCGGTACCCGCCACGCCCGCACTGGTGGCCGAGGTCTCGACCGGCTGGCCACCAAGCGTCAGCAGCGGCTCGCCATTCTCGTCGACGGCATTGCCGCCGACGGCCACGCTCGCCGCACCATGCGCCTCGGCGCCTGCGCCGAAGGCCGCACTGTTCTGCCCATCGGCCACGGCGTTGAAGCCGACGGCCGTCGCATTGTCCGCCAGTGCAAACGCCCCGCTACCGAACGCCGAAGCGCCCTGCGCGGATGCCAATGCCGATTCGCCTGCCGCGGTCGCGTACTCGCCGTCCGCATACGCGCCGTTGTCGCTGTCCTCGCCGCCCGACGCGGCAAAGTACTTGGTGTACTGGGTCGCGTCCTCGAGCTGCGCGACATTGACCGCGTCGGTGCCCTGCGTGCCGGCCGCGACGTTGGTGATCTGGCGTTCGCTGCCTGCAGAACCGACCGACACGCTGTTCTCACGATTAGCCACTGAGTTCGCACCCAGTGCCACGCTGTTGTCGGCCGATGCGCCAGCCAGGAAGCCGATCGCCGTCGAGTCCACGCCGCTGGCCGAGCTGCCGCTGCCCAGCGCCGACGCCCCGTCCGCGGTTGCATACGCCAGCGTGCCGAGCGACGTTGCTTGCACGCCGGTCGCCTCGGCCAAGGTGCCGACGGCGGTCGCGCCGACGTCGGTCGCCCATGCGCCGTTGCCCAGTGCGGTCGACGCCACACCGCTGGCCTCGGTCGTCTGCAGGATCAAGCCGGGGAAGCCGATCAGCAGGTCGCCGTAGTCGGCGATGCCACCGACCGCCAAGCCATAGTCGCCACTGGCGACGCTGCCGTAGCCCACCGCCGTGGCGAAGCCACCCGTTGCTTCAGAGAACGCACCCAGCGCGCTCGACGCGTCCGTAGCGGCGCTGCTGCTGTAGCCCAGCGCCGTCGATTGCACGCCCGTTGCGTTGGCGGCCGCACCGGTCGCGGTGCTGAACGCGCCAATTGCCTGCGCGCCCGCGCCCAAGGCCGATGCACCGACCTCACTGGCGGTCGTCGTCTGGTCCAGCAGCACGTCGCCGTTATCGTAGTAGAGCCAGCCGCCAACCGCCGTGCTCGAGTCGCCTTCGGCCACCGCGTTGTAGCCCGACGCCGTCGCGTACTGCCCACTCGCACTCGCACCGCTGCCGAAGGCCGACGACCCGACGCCGGAGGCGTAGGTGGTCGAGCCGACCGCAGTCGAGTAATCCGCCTCGGCGATCGCGTTGGAACCCGACGCCGTCGCATCCTCGCCCTCGGCATAGGCTTCGCCATCACCGGTGGCGCGGAAGTACTGGGTGTAGGCCGTCGCTTCCTGCAACTGGCCCAGGTTCACCGCGTCGGTCGTCTCGGTGCCTTCGGCGACGTTGGTGATCTGGCGCTCGGCACCTTCCGAGCCCACCGAGACACTGTCGTCGCGGTCGGCCACCGAGTTCGCACCGAGCGCGACGCTGTTGTCGGCCGACGCCGCGGCGCCGGTGCCGACGGCGGTCGAGGCAACGCCACTGGCCGCGCTGCCGTTGCCCAGTGCCGTGGCTTCCTGCGCGCTCGCCGACGCCAGCGCGCCGACTGCGGTCGACCACTCGCCCTCGGCCGCCGCCAGGAAGCCGAGGGCGGCCGACATGCCACCGCTGGCAATGCTTTCGGCACCGATCGCGCTCGCGAGTTCGCCTGACGCATCGCTGCCATAGCCCACCGCCGTGGCTTCGAGCCCGGATGCGCTGCTGTCCGCGCCGACTGCGACGCTGCCATCACCCCCGGCCGTCGCATCCGAGCCGGCAGCGAACGCGACATCGCCGTCGGCGATCGCCTCGCCATCACCGGTGCCCGCGACGTACTGGGCAGTGTCCTCGGCGATGGCGGCGACGGCATCGAGCTGCGCGAGATTGACGGCATCGGTGGCCTCCACGCCCGCCGCCACGTTGACGATCTGGCGCTCTTCGCCTTCGGCGCCCACGGACACCGTGTTGGCGCGGGTCGCGCGCGCGTTCGCGCCCAGCGCGACGCTGTCGGCAGCGATCGCCCTTGCATTTGCACCGAACGCGAGCGCTTGGCTGGCCGTGGCGCGCGCCGATGCACCGAAGGCGCCCGATGCGAACCCAGTGGCGACCGTCTGCGTCCCCACAGCAGTGGCGGTTACGCCGCCCGCCTGCGCCCCGCCGCCGATAGCGACCGCGCCCGCCGCAGCGCTCGCGTCCCCCGGCACGATGCATTCGTAGGTCACGCCGCCGACCGTGCACTCTTCGAGCCCACCGATGGCGACCTGGGCCCAGGCAGCCGGCATCGCGGCCATCAGCGCCAGTGCCAGCAGCGCGGGGCGCGCGCTCCGACCGACGGTGACGGTCGCCCCGACGCCGTCGCCGGTCGCCAGTTCGGAGGCGACGACGATCTGGCCGAGCGACTTGTTCCACACCTTGCGATAGATCCGGTTCATGCGGGTTCCCCTCGGAGTGCTTGTTGGTCTGATGGAATACGGGCGAAAAAAAAGCCGCAGGTCGGGGACGACCGAGCGGCTTTGCGATGGAGTTCAGTGGGGCTGGGAACCCGCGCCGGGCGCGGAGGCGCGCCCAGCGGCGCGCAATTCATGAATGGCGAGTGTACGCAACTTGAATCGTCCCCAAACGACCGACCGGATGCCGACTCTCCTCAGACTGACGCGTCGCGTCAAGTGGCATTGCCGCAGAGTGTCAGTACGGTGACGAAGGGTGCGTTTTGCTGACGTTTTGTGCCTGACAAAGTGCCAGAGGGACGGCGGCGTCAACCTACTGAATTCAGTGGCTTTTCCCGCAACGGATGGCCGCTTCCCGAGGCGGCGCCAAGGGGCAGGCGAATACGGAACGCCAGGCACGAAAACGGGACCCGGCCGCCAGGCCAGGTATCGATCGGGATGGATTTGCGCGACAGTGACGAATCGCGTCAGTTCAGGCCACGGACCTGCGTGCGTTCTGGAACATCCGCATCCACGGACTGGCGTCCGCCCAGTCGGCCGGCGCCCAGCTGAAGTTGACGGTGCGCGGGGTGCGCTCGGGGTGCGGCATCAGGATCGTCGCGCGCCCATCGTCCGAGCATAGCCCGGCGATCGCGTCCTGCGAGCCGTTGGGATTGGCCGGATAGCGCACCGCCGGCGCGCCATCGCCCTCGATGTAGCGCAGCGCCACGCGCGCTGAGGCCCGCGCTTGCGCGTCGTCGAACGCCACACGCCCTTCACCATGCGAGATCGCGACGGGAATGCGCGATCCGGTCATGTCGGCGAGGAACAGCGACGGCGACTCGACAACCTCGAGCAGGCCGACACGCCCCTCGAACCGCTCGCTGCGGTTGCGCAACAGACGCGGCCAGTGTGCGGCGCCAGGAATGATCGCCTTGAGCTGGGAGAGCATCTGGCAACCATTGCACACGCCCAGCGAGAAGGTGTCGCCGCGCTCGAAGAAGGCCGCAAACGCGTCGCGCAGCTGCGTCCGTTCGAGCACCGAGGTGGCCCAGCCACGTCCTGCGCCGAGCACGTCGCCGTAACTGAAGCCGCCACAAGCCGCCAGGCCCTGCATGGTCGCCAGGTCCACGCGCCCTTCGATGAGGTCGCTCATGTGCACGTCGATCGCGGCGAAGCCCGCCCGATCGAAGGCCGCGGCCATCTCGATCTGACCGTTGACGCCCTGCTCGCGCAGGATCGCCACGCGCGGACGCGCGCCAGTGACGATCGACGGCGCCGAGGTCGGATCGAAGGTGAGCACCGGGCGCAGGCCGGGGGCGGCGAAGTCGCGCGCAGACGCCCGTTCCTCGTCGGCGCACTCAGGGTTGTCGCGCAGCGCCTGCATCGCATGCGTCACCGACCACCACGCGTCGAACAACGCATCCCACTTCCACTCGGCCAATGCGTCCTCGCCATCGACGACACGGATCGTCGGTGAGGAGGTCGGCCGGGCGATGCGCTGCGCGCATTCGATCAGACCGTGCCGTTCGACCAGATCGGCGAACTCAGCCCGATTCTCCGACGCGATCTGCACCACCGCGCCCAGTTCTTCGGAAAACAGCGTGCGTACGGCATCGCGGTGGCGCGCCTCGCCCCAGCCTTCCAGATCGATCTCCAGCCCCTGACGCGAGCAGAACGCCATCTCGCACAGCGCGGCGAACGCGCCGCCGTCGGAACGGTCGTGGTAGGCCAACAGCAGGCCGGCCTCGCGGGCCTCGCAGATCAGCTCGAAGAACGCCTTCAACCGGGCCGGATCGTCGATGTCCGGGCACGGCCCGCCGAAGGCGTCGAAACATTGCGCCAGCACCGATCCACCGAGCCGCTGCTTGCCAGCGCCCAGGCCGATCAGCCACAGCTCGCTGCCCGGCGCGCGCGCCAGCAACGGCGTCAGCTGCGTGCGCACGTCCGGCACCGGCGCGAATGCGCTGACGATCAGCGAAACCGGCGAGACGACCTTATGGGTCACCTTGACGGCACTTTGCGAGGAATCGCTCGACGATGCGGAAGCGCCCGCGGTGTCCTGCCACTGCGCCTGCATCGACAGCGAGTCCTTGCCGACCGGGATCGACAGGTCGAGCGCCGGACACAACTCCATCGCGACCGCACGCACGGCGTCGAACAAACGCGCATCCTCGCCAGGGTGACCGGCGGCAGCCATCCAGTTGGCCGACAGCTTGACCCGGTGCAGCGTCTCCACCGGTGCCGCGCACAGGTTGGTGATCGCCTCGCCGACGGCCATGCGCGCAGCAGCAGCGGCGTCGATCAGCGCCAATGGCGTGCGTTCGCCGATCGCCATCGCCTCGCCGGTGAAGCCGTCGAAATCCGACAGCGTGATCGCACAGTCGGCCACCGGCAGCTGCCACGGGCCGACCATCTGGTCGCGTGCAGTCAGCCCGCCGACCGAGCGGTCGCCGATCGTGACCAGGAACTGCTTGGCCGCGACGGTCGGATGCGCGAGCACGCGCAGGCCGGCCTCGTGCAGGTCGACGCTGCGGGTATCGACGGCCGGCCAGCGGTGCGGCGCCAGCCGTGCGCTGTCGCGATGCATCTTCGGCGCCTTGCCGAACAGCACATCCATCGGCAGGTCGATCGGGTGGGCACCGGTGGACGTCTGCGCGCCGGCGAGCACGCCGTACCCGACGGTCAGATGCTCTTCGGCCGTCGCCACGCCGACGACCGCGAACGGGCAACGCTCGCGCGCGCAGATCGCGGTGAACTCGTCGACCCGATCCTGCGGAATGCCCAGGACGTAACGCTCCTGAGACTCGTTGCACCACAGCTGCATCGGCGACAGCGACGGGTCGTCGCTGGGCACACGGTCCAGATCGATGAGGCCACCCACGCCCGAGTCGTGCAGCAGCTCGGGAATCGCGTTCGACAAGCCGCCCGCGCCGACGTCGTGGAACCACAGGATCGGATTGCGCTCGCCCAGCGCGACGCAGCGGTCGATCACTTCCTGGCAGCGCCGCTCCATCTCGGGGTTGTCGCGCTGCACCGAGGCGAAATCCAGGTCCTCGGCACTCTCGCCCGAGGCCACGGAACTGGCGGCGCCGCCGCCCAGACCGATCAGCATCGCCGGCCCGCCCAGCACCACGACCGCATCGCCGGGCGACAGACGCTTCTTCTCGACCATCGTGCGATCGATCGCGCCCAGGCCGCCGGCCAGCATGATCGGCTTGTCGTAGCCACGCTGCAGGCCGTCGTCGCCCTCGGCGAGTTCGAAACTGCGGAAATAGCCGAGCAGGTTGGGCCGGCCGAACTCGTTGTTGAACGCCGCGCCGCCGAGCGGCCCGTCGAGCATGATTTCCAGCGCCGGCGCCATGCGCGGATTGAGTGCGCGCGCACCCTCCCACGGCTGCGGCAACGTCGGAATGCGCAGATGCGAGACCGTGAAACCGGTCAGGCCCGCCTTCGGCTTGCCGCCGCGTCCGGTCGCGCCCTCGTCGCGGATCTCACCGCCCGCACCGGTGGCCGCACCGGCGAACGGCGAGATCGCCGTCGGGTGGTTGTGGGTTTCGACCTTGATGCAGAACGCGCTGTCGAGCAACGGCTCGCTGCGGTACTCGAACGACACCGGATCGGGCCGGAAGCGACGGGCCGGATAGCCTTCCACCACCGCCGCATTGTCGCTGTAGGCCGACAGCGTGTGCTCGGGCGTCTGCGCATGCGTATGACGGATCATGCGGAACAACGATTGCGGCTGCGCCTCGCCGTCGATGGTCCAGGTCGCATTGAAGATCTTGTGCCGGCAATGCTCGGAATTGGCCTGCGCGAACATCATCAGCTCGACATCCGAGGGCGCACGCCCGAGTACGCCGAAACGCTCGCGAAGGTAGGCGATCTCGTCGTCGGCCAATGCCAGGCCCAGACGCGCATTCGCCGCTTCCAGCTCGTCGAGCGGGATGCGCTCGAGCACGCCCCGCTGCGGCACGGCGAACAGCGCCTGCGCCGCATCGACGTCGTCGAGCAACGACTCGGTCATCGGGTCGTGCAGCAGTTTGTCTACCGCGGCGCGCTCGACGGCCGAATCGGACCAGCCGAGCAGGTCGATGCGCAGACCGCGCTCGACGCGGTGGATCGGCAGCCCGGCACCGCGCAGCAGTTCGCCGGCCTTGCTCGCCCAAGGCGACATCGTGCCCAGCCGCGGCGACACCATGCGCGACACCGCAGCGGGTGCGCGCGCAGGTCCCGGACCGGCATCGACTTCGAGCAGGCGACGCAGCACGGCGTCATCCGGCGTGCGGCCCGGTTCGGCCTCGACGAAGTAGACGTGCCAGGCATCGACGACGCGCAGCGCCGGCGAGACCGCTTGCAGACGCGCTTCAAGCCGCTCGCGTCGGAACGGCGACAGGGCCTGCTGGCCCTCGAGGACGATCATGTCCGGGCAAACCGTGATTCAGGGCCGCCCATTGTAGCCAATGGCCGGGCCCACCGCCCGGCCACGGATCAACTCTCGACTCAGCGGCCGTCGGCCGCGCCCGCCAGGCGCTGCAGTGCGGCGAGCAACTGGTCAGGAGGCATGTAGCCGGGCATCTGGGTACCGTCCTCGGCCACGATCATCGGGGTGCCCGTCAGGCCCACGCGTTGGCCCAGCGCGTAATGCGCCGCCACCGGATTGTCACAGGGCTGGGAGGTCACCCGGCGCCCGGCCTTGGCGTCGGTCAACGCCTTGCGGCGATCGGCCGCGCACCAGACAGACTCCATCGACCGGAAATCCTCGCTGCCCGGCCCCATGCGCGGATAGGCCAGGTACTCGATGGCGATGCCGCGCTTGTTGTACTCGGCGATGTCCTCGTGCAGACGGCGGCAATAGCCGCATTCGACGTCGGTGAAGACCGACACGGTGTACTTGGGGTTGGCCGGCGCGAAGATGATGCGCTGCTCTTCAGGCACCTCCGAGAGCAAGCGCTTGCGCAACTGCGACAGACCGGACTGGCTCAAGTCACGCTTTTCCTCCGCATCGAACAGGCTGCCCTGCATGACGTAGCGGCCATCGTTGCTGACGTAGAGCGCCTGGCCAGCGACGATCACCTCCTGGAAACCGGGCAACGGCGCGTCGTGGATGCTCTCGATCGAAACCTGCGGGTTGATCGACAGGATCGAATCGCGCGCGCGCGCGGCCGGCGTGCCCGGCGGCGGCGCAACGTTGGCAGCCGCGCTCGCGGCCGGGGCCGGTGCGGCTGGCGTGCCCGTCGCATCGGGGGCGCTCGTGCCCTGGGCACAGGCGGACAGACTGAAGGCGCTCAACAGGGCGAACAGGTATCGCTTCATCGCATCGGCTACCGCGGACGGAGAAACTCCAGGGAAGGCGATTCTGGCACGAAGCCGGGGCTCGGGCGCTTCCGGCCGCCTTCACGGCCCGTTCTCGTTCACGGCGGCGGGTGAGATGGGGATGGGGACAAGTGCGGTGCGCGGATGCTGGGAGCGCCTCCCGGCCTATGGGGACGCTGATGGCGCTCGGCGCCTTCCCCCGCGTTGCAGGGGAAGATTGGGATGGGGGCGCATTTCGCGCGAGCCTGTTCCCTGCCCCCCGCCGAAGGCAACGACTTCCATCGCGGGTAGAAAGACCATACCGCTGTGCGGTCGGCGTTGAATTGCGATCGGCTAGTTACTCCGGCGCTCGTCCGGCCTCGCGAAGCACGCGAGGCGTTCGCCAAGCCCGCGCGGCAGTGCCGCCTCGGGGTCGATACCCCTTGCCGCCATCCATGGCCATGCTTGGTCGCCTGATGAACGCCCGGCCCGGCCATCCGTGGCCGGGCGTTCGCGCCTGCGCGGTCGGCGTCGGGTTGCTATCGGCTATTGATTCCAGCGCACGCCCGGCCTCGCGAAGCACGCGAGGCGTTCGCCCCCGTCACGCGGCATGCCGCGTGAGCGACGGGGGCTCACCCCCTCGGGTGGTGGGTGGCGTGGAGGCGTTTGAGGTGTTCGCGTGCGACCAGGGTGTAGATCTGGGTCGTCGACAGCGAGCTGTGGCCGAGCAGCATCTGCAGCGCGCGCAGGTCGGCGCCGTGGTTGAGCAGATGGGTGGCGAAGCTGTGGCGCAGGCCGTGTGGGCTGATGCGGGCCGGGTCGATGCCTGCGATCGCCGCATAGCGCTTGACCAGGCCCCAGAACTGCTGCCGGGTCAGCGGCAGGCGCCGAACGGTCAGGAACAGGGGCGTGCCGCCCTGGGCGTCGGCCGGCAGCGGCTTGCCGCCGGCCAGCACCGGGCGGGCTTCGGTCAGATACCGCTGTAACCAGTGCTGCGCCTCCTCGCCCAGCGGCACCAGGCGAGTACGCTCGCCCTTGCCAGTAACCCGCAGTGCGCCTTGGCGCAGATTGACGCCATTGGCGGGCAGGCCGGTCAGTTCGCTGACCCGCAGGCCGCAGGCGTACATCAGCTCGAGCATCGTACGATCGCGCAGGCCATCGGCTGTGGTCACATCCGGCGCAGCGAGCAAGGCCTCGATCTGCGATTCGCCCAAGGCCTTGGGCAGCGGCCGCGGCAGCTTCGGCGGTTCGAGCAGCGCGGTCGGATCGTCGGCGCGGCCATGCCGTCGCTGCCGGTCGGCGTAGAACGCACGCAGCGCCGACAGCAGCCGCGCGTTGCTACGCGGCGACCAGCCGTGGCGGGTGCGCCATGCCAGGTAGTCGAACAACGCGGCACGGTCGGCGTTGGCGATGCCGCCGTCGCGGCCGTCGCGCCAGCGCGCGAGTCCTTCGAGATCGCGTCGGTAGGCCGAACCGGTCTGGGCGGCGATCCCGGTCTCGGCCCAGAACGCGTCAAGAAACCCGTCGATCGCCTGACGATCGTCGTCGCGCAACGGCGGCAGGCCGACTACGAGGGCACGGCGTTCGGCAGGCGTGGCGGTGGTCGGGGTCATCGTGCGCAGCTTAGGGCCTGGTGGCCGGCCCGGCACCGTCTGCCTGATATCCGCCGCCACACGCAGGCGTCATCGTCGTGCATCCGCAGCGCAACGCGGGGCACTGCCGCTATCCTGTCGCGATGTCCGCATCGCCCTCTCGTCCCGCCGCCCCTGCCCGCCCCTGGATCGGCTGGCGGCTGCTGGCGCTGGTCTACGATCTGTGGCCGGCGCTCGCCTTGTGGCTGCTGCTGTCGGCCCTGTTCACCGCGGGCTATACCTTCGCCGGGCATCACGATCCGCACGAGAACATCGCACCGATGAGCGCACTGCAGTGGCTGCTGTGGCTGTGCTGCTGGCTGGCGACCGGCGCCTATTCGGTCGTGAGCTGGCGCCACGGCGGCCAGACACTGGGCATGCGCCCCTGGCGCATCCGCGTGCGCGGGCGCGATGGCGGCCAGCCGTCGTCGCGCGCACTGTGGCTGCGTTTCGCGATCGGGACAGTGTCGCTGCTGGCCGGTGGCCTGGGGTTCTGGTGGGCTTGGCTCGATCGCGACCGCCTGACCTGGCACGACCGGGCGAGCGGCACCCGGATCGTGCGCGACCCCAAGCGGTCAGCGCACTAACGACCTGCGCGAGCCCATGCACGGCGGGCGCGGCAGAACACATTCCACGTCGAAGACTGGCCGTGCGACTCCGCCAGCACGCAGCCAGGATTGGCAGCGCGTCAGGCGCCGCGTCGGCGGAACAGCAGCCAGGACACCAGCAGCATCACGCTGGGCGGCAGCAGGTAGGCCAGGCGGAAATCGATCCGGTAGACCGCGGCGAACTTCACCACCTGCATCTGCATGAGCCAGAAGCCGAGCGCGAACACCACGCCGATGAAGAGCCGCTTACCGGCATTGCCGCTGCGCAAAGAGCCGAACGCGAACGGAATCGCTGCCAGGCACAGCGCGAGCACATTGAGCGGATAGAACCAGCGCCCCCAGTAATGCTCCTCGAACTCGCCGGCGTCGAGCTGGTTGCGCTTGCGATACTCGATGCCCGCGCGTAGCTCGCTGGCCGGCATGTAGCGCGGCCGCCAGATGCTGCTGGCGCTGGCCGCCAGCGTGGAGGCATCCAGTTGCGAGGCCCAATGCTCTTCCAGCGCCTCGGTCCGGGTCACCGCGCGCGGTTCGAACCAGGTGCGCTTCACGTCGCGCAGCAGCCAACCGTCGGCGCCGTGCTCGGCAGTCTTGGCATGCGCCACCGATTCGAGCCGGCCGTCGCTCGCGAACTCGAACAGGCGCACGTCCTGCAACTGGATCCGGCTGCCGCCGGCCTCGGCGACCTCGCTGCCGTTCTGCGCATTGAGGAAGGTATCGCCCTCGCGCGCCCACAGGCCCGAGTACCGGCCGACCACCATGTTGTTGGAGCGCAGGGCCGACTTCATGCTGTCGGCATTGCGCTGCGCCATCGGCCCGAGCGTCTCGCCGTTGACCACCATCAGCGCAGTCAGCACCAGCAGCGGCAGGGCGACCGAGATAGCCAGTCGCGTCCGCGACAGGCCCAGCGCGCGCATGGCGATCAGTTCCGAGGTCGCGGCCAGTTGTCCCAGGCCCATCAGCGATCCGATGACCGCCGCCGTCGGGAACATCACATAGGCCCGGCGCGGCAGCGTCTGCAGGATGTACGCCACCGCCGACATATAACTGTAATTGCCCTGTCCGACCGCGCCGATCTCGTTGACGCCGGCCATTAGCGCATCCAACCCGACCAGCACCACCCAGGTCGCGAACACCGCGATGGTGACCATGCGGGCGACGTAGAGATCATGGATACGCACCAACGGCCTCATCGCGCACGCCTCCACTTCGGCGCGACCACGCGGCCATCGCGGAAATACAGCCAGGCGCCGAAGCCCAACAGTGGCAACACCAGCCACCACAAGCCCAGGGCGACCGGAATCCGACCTTCACCCACCCAGTCGGCGCCCAGCATCATCAGGTTCATGCCCATGACGTAGGCCAAAAAGCCCATCATCATCCGCCCGTAGCGGGCCTGGCGCGGCGGACTGCGAGCCAGCGGCACCGCGAGCAGGGCGAAGGCCAACGCCAACAGCGGCGGGGCCAGCCGGAAATGCAACTGCGCGCGGGCCTCGCGGCGGTCGTCGCCCAGCAGCGCCAGCGTCGGCTGCAGCGCCGGGTCGTCGGCATCGGCGCCCAGATCGGCGGCCGGCAACCGGATTTCGTTGCTGGCATAACGCATCAGCCGGTAATCGAGCCCGGCATCGAGCGGCCCTTCGACACGGAAGCCCTCGTCCAGCCGCAGGAAGCGCCCCGCCGCTTCGACGCTCAACTCGCCGCTCAGCGCGGTGGTCACGTCCATGCGCCCATCGTCCTGGCGATAGACGAACACCCGGCCCAGACGGCTGCCGTCGTCGGACATCGCATTGACGTACACCACGCCGTTGCCGCCGGGGAACTCGACGAACCGGCCGGCCTCCAGCCCTGAGACCAGCAGGCTGCGCTGCCCGGCTTCAATCATCTGCTGCGAGTAGGCGCGGGCCCACGGCCCCAGCCAAAGCGAGCAGGCGCCGATGAAGAGCGTCATCGGCACCACGACCAGCGCCAGCGGCCGCAACAGGCGCACCGGGCCGACGCCGACCGAGGTCAGTACCGGCATCTCCGAATCGCGGTACAGACGCCCGAACGCCAGCATCAGGCCGAGCATCAGGCCCAGCGGCAGGATCAACGGCAGGTAATTGACGACCTGCAGGCCCAACTGGGCCAGCATCAGGCCGGCCGGCACCCGGCCGCGCGCGATGTCGCCGAGCACGTCGGCGAACACCCCACCGAGGCTGACGATCATCAGCACCACCAGCGCCGCGAAGGTCGCCTGGGCAAATTCGCGGAGCAGGTATCGGTCGAGCTTCGGCATCGGGCGCGGGGGCTTTGCTTTAGACTTAGGGGTTCGTCCAGCCGCGCCTTCACGACGCATCTGCGATGGCGAGCCTGTCACAGGCCACGCCCGCTGGACCGTGAAGTGTACCGATCACCCCATGGAATCTGGTTGATGACCCTCGAATTCTCCCTGAACCGCGACGCGCCCCCCACTTTGTCGAGCGACTGCCTGGTCGTCGGCGTCTTCGCCGACGGTCCGCTGTCGGGCGCGGCGGCCGCGATCGACACCGCCAGCGGCGGTCGCCTGTCGGCGCTCGCGCAGCGCGGCGACCTGCCCGGCAAGCCCGGGCGCACCACATTGCTGCACGACCTGCCCGGCGTGACCGCACCGCGCGTGCTGGCCGTCGGCCTGGGCGAGCGCGCCAAGTTCGGCGCGCCCCAGTACCTGCGCGCCGTCGGCGATGCGGTCCGCGCGCTCAAGGACGGCACGGTCGCCAACGCGGCGCTGGCGCTGGCCGACCTCGAGGTCGCCGGCCACGACACCGCGTGGAAGATCCGCCAGGCGGCCGTCGCCGCCGACCACGCCGCCTATCGCTATGTCGCCACGCTGGGCGCGCGCAACAAGAAGCGCGAGCCGGCGAAGCTGGCCTCGATCGCCATCGTCGGCGACGACGACCACGCACTGGCCCAGGGCAAGGCGATCGCGGCGGGTGTGAAGTTCGCGCGCGAGCTCGGCAACCTGCCGCCGAACGTCTGTAACCCGGCCTACCTCGCCGAACAGGCGCGCACCTTCGCCGACCGCTTCGACAAGGCCTCGTGCGAGGTGCTCGACGAAGCCCAGATGGAAGCGCTGGGCATGGGCTCGCTGCTGGCCGTCGCCCGTGGCTCGGCCAACCGCCCGCGCCTGGTCGTGCTGAGCTGGAAGAACGGCGGCGACGCCAAGCCCTACGTCCTGGTCGGCAAGGGCATCACCTTCGACACCGGCGGCGTCAACCTCAAGACCCAGGGCGGCATCGAGGAGATGAAGTTCGACATGTGCGGCGCGGCGACGGTCATGGGCACATTCGTGTCCGCGGTCGGCCTGGACCTGCCGATCAACCTGCATGTCGTGGTGCCCGCGGTCGAGAACGCGATCGACGGCAACAGCTATCGCCCGTCCGACGTCATCACCAGCATGTCGGGCAAGACGATCGAGGTCGGCAACACCGATGCCGAGGGCCGGCTGATCCTGTGCGACGCCCTGACCTATGCCGAGCGGTTCGAGCCGGCCGCCCTGGTCGACGTCGCCACACTGACCGGCGCGTGCATGGTCGCGCTTGGCACGCAGGCCACCGGCCTGATGAGCAAGCACGACGATCTAGCCGCCGAACTGCTGGCCGCCGGCGAACACGTTTTCGACCGCGCCTGGCGCCTGCCGCTGTGGGACGAATATCAGTCGATGCTCGATTCCAACTTCGCCGACGTCTACAACATCGGCGGCCGCTGGGGCGGCGCGATCACCGCCGGCTGCTTCCTCTCGCGCTTCACCGAAGGACAGCGCTGGGCCCACCTGGACATCGCCGGCAGCGCCAGCGGCAGCGGCAAGATGGCCTACGCCACCGGCCGCCCCGTCGGCCTGCTGTCGCAGTGGCTGCTCGACCGCACCGCCGCCTAGAACCGGGAGAACCGGGGTCAGAGTGCAATTTCGCAAGGCGAAATTCGCAGTCTGACCCCCTCGTTCGAAATTGCACGCTGACCCCGGTTTAGCCCGCTTGCTTGATTCTTGCCTGAGACGACCTCCTCCCCTGCCTCTTCCATGCGCGCCGACTTCTATCTGATCGCCAAGCCCCGCTTCCGCGACGAGCCATTGCGGCTGGTCTGCGAACTGGTGCGCAAGGCCTATGCCGCGCAGCAGTGGACACTGGTGCTGGCGCGCGACATGGCGCAGGCCGAGATGCTCGACGACATGCTCTGGGACATGGGCGAGGACGACTATATCCCGCACCAGATCGCCGGTACCGACGACGAGGACGACGAGGCGCCGGTGCTGATCGCAGCGCCCGACGCTGCCCCCCCGATGCGCGCACTGGTCATCAACCTGCGCGACGCTGCGGTCGACGGCGGCTTCGAACGGGTGCTCGAAGTGGTCCCCGCCGACGACTCGGCCCGCGAACCGCTGCGCGAGCGCTGGCGCCACTACAAGGCCGCCGGACTCGAGGTCTCCAAGCACGACATGTGAGTGGAAGGCCGAACGCCGGGACTGGGGCTTGGGGCGTCGAGCATTCCATCCTGCCCCGCTCCGAACACTCGCTCTCCCAACACGCATCACCCATCACGACTCACGGCGCTCCCACCATGCCCCTCGCCCCCAGCTACGACCCCGGTTCCTTCGAAGCCCGCCTGTACGCCGAGTGGGAGGCCGGCGGCGTGTTCGCGCCGCAGGGTGAGGGCCCGGCCTACACGATCCTGCTGCCGCCGCCCAACGTCACCGGCACGCTGCACATGGGCCACGCGTTCCAGCACACGCTGCAGGACGCCCTGGTGCGCTATCACCGGATGCGCGGCTACCGCACGCTGTGGCAGATGGGCACCGACCACGCCGGCATCGCGACCGAGATGGTGGTCTCGCGCAACCTCAAGCTCGCCGGCAGCAGCGAGACCCGCGATTCGCTGGGGCGCGAGCGCTTCATCGAGAAGGTGTGGGAATGGAAGGCCGAGTCGGGCGGCACGATCGAGCGCCAGATGCGGCGACTGGGCACCTCGGGCGACTGGTCGCGCACGACGTTCACGATGGACCCGCAACCGTCGCAGGCCGTGGTCGAAGCCTTCGTGCGCCTGCACGAGCAGGGCCTGATCTATCGTGGCCAGCGCCTGGTCAACTGGGATCCGGTGCTCAAGACCGCGATCTCCGACCTGGAGGTCGTCAGCGAAGAGGAAGACGGCTTCCTGTGGGAAATCCGCTATCCGCTGGCCGATGGCGCGACCTACGAGCACGTCGAGACCGACGCCGACGGCAACGAGACGCTGCGTGAAACGCGCGACCACCTGGTCGTGGCCACCACGCGCCCGGAAACGATGCTCGGCGACACCGCGGTGATGGTGCATCCGGAGGACCCGCGCTACGCAACCCTGATCGGCAAGGCCGTGGCGCTGCCGCTGACCGGCCGCACGATCCCGGTGATCGGCGACGCCTACGTCGACCGGGCATTCGGCACCGGCGTGGTCAAAGTGACCCCGGCGCACGACTTCAACGACTACCAGGTCGGCCAGCGCCACGGCCTGCCGACGATCAACCTGTTCACGCCCGAGGCCGCACTCAACGACGCAGCGCCCGAGCGCTTCCGCGGCCTGGACCGCTTCGAGGCGCGCAAGGCCGTGCTCGCCGAACTCGAGGCCGACGGGCTGATGCTGCAGGCACGTCCGCACACGTTGCAGGTGCCGCGCGGCGACCGCACGGGCCAGGTCATCGAGCCGTACCTGACCGACCAATGGTTCGTCGCGATGGACGGCCTGGCCGAGCGCGGCCTGGCGCTCGTCGAGAGCGGCGCCGTCAAGTTCGTGCCGCCAAACTGGACCAGCACCTATCGCCACTGGATGGAGAACATCCAGGACTGGTGCATCAGCCGCCAGCTGTGGTGGGGCCACCGCATCCCGGCGTGGTACGACGCTGACGGCAACATCTACGTCGCACGCAGCGAAGCCGAGGCGCGCGAGAAGGCGGGCCTGGGCCCCGACGTGGCGCTGACCCAGGACAGCGACGTGCTCGAGACCTGGTTCTCGTCGGGACTGTGGCCGATCGGCACGATGGGCTGGCCGGACGCGGCAGCGATGGACGCGCGCGGCTTCGCGCACTTCGTGCCGTCGAGCGTGCTGGTGACCGGCTTCGACATCATCTTCTTCTGGGTCGCACGGATGATCATGCTGACCGACCACCTGGTCGGCCAGGTGCCGTTCCGCGATGTCTATATGACCGGCCTGGTCCGCGACAAGGACGGCCAGAAGATGTCCAAGTCCAAGGGCAACGTGCTCGACCCGCTGGACATCATCGACGGCATCGCGATCGAGGATCTGGTCGCCAAGCGCACCACCGGGCTGATGAAGCCCAAGGATGCGCCGAAGATCGAGAAGGCCACGCGCAAGGAATTCCCCGACGGCATCGCCGCGCACGGTGCCGATCCGCTGCGCTTCACGATGGCCGCGCTCGCCGGCCCCGGCCGCGACATCAAGTTCGATCTCGGCCGCGCGGAAGGCTACAAGAACTTCTGCAACAAGCTGTGGAATGCCACGCGCTTTGTGCTGATGAACACCGAGGGCTTCGACGCTGCCACGTCCGATACCGCCTGGCCGGTGACCGACACCGAGAAGTGGATCCTGTCGCGACTCGACCAGGCCGCCAACGAAGCCCGTACGCATTTCGAGAGCTACCGCTTCGATCTGCTTGCGCAGACGCTCTACGAGTTCGCCTGGAACCAGTTCTGCGATTGGTTCGTCGAACTTGCCAAGCCGGCGCTGCTGGGCACCGACCAGGCGGCTGCCGACAGCACCCGCCGCACCCTGCTGCACGTGCTCGAATCGCTGCTGCGACTGCTGCATCCGCTGATCCCGTTCGTCACCGAGGAACTGTGGCGCCAGGTCGCGCCGCGGCTGGGCATCGACGACACGACGATCTCGCTGCGCCCCTATCCGCAGGCCGACGCGCAGGCGGTGGCCGCGTATTCGAAGGCCGACGCCGATGTCGAATGGCTCAAGCAGATGGTCAGCGCACTGCGCCGCATCCGCAGTGAACTGGGCGTGTCGCCGTCGCGCCAGATCGCGCTACTGACCCGGGAAGACCATCCGCTGTCGACCGAGCGGCTGCGCCGCTTCGACTCGCAGCTGCGCTCGCTGGTCCGCCTCGAGCGCATCGACCGGCTCGAGGGCGATCCGCCGCCGGCAGCGACCGCGCTGGTCGGCGAGTTCGCGTTGTACGTCCCGCTCGAAGGTCTGGTCGACCTCGATGCCGAGCGCGCGCGCCTGGACAAGGAGCTCAAGCGTGTCGAGAGCGAATTGGCCAAATGTCACGGCAAGCTGTCGAATGAGACCTTCGTCAAGAACGCACCGATGACGGTCGTCGAACAGGAACGTCAGCGTCTGGCCGACTGGACCGCGCAACGCGACGCCCTCGCCGCACAACGCGCCCGGCTGTAACCGCGCAACGCTAGCGCGATCAACACCGGGGTCAGAGTCGAATACTTGCCGCCTCCGTCGGAGGGCGGAATCCAAAGTCGTCCCTTGCCCCGGTGTCTTGAAAATTGCACGCTGACCCCGGTTCTGGGTGAACGGGCCGCTCGAGGCCAGGCCAAGGACGATCGTCCGTGCACGGCGTTCGACCTAGAATCGAGACGTCCCCCGCTTCGAGAGGCCGCGATGCCCGCTGCTTCTGACCTTCCCCACGTCGTCATCGTCGGCGGCGGCTTCGCCGGGCTCTGGGCCACACGCGCCCTGGCCCATGCGCCAGTGCGGCTCACGCTGATCGACCGCGGCAATCACCACCTGTTCCAGCCTCTGCTCTACCAGGTTGCCACGGCCGGCCTGTCGGCGCCGGACATCGCCGCGCCGCTGCGCCACATCCTGCGGCGGCAGCGCAATGTCGAGGTCCGCATGGCCGAGGTCGACGGCATCGACCCCGAGGCCCGCACGCTCACTCTCGATGGCGGCATGACCTTGGGCTACGACCGCCTGATTCTCGCTGCCGGCGCCACCCACGCCTATTTCGGCAACGACCGCTGGGCGCCACACGCGCCAGGCTTGAAGACGCTCGACGACGCGTTGCACCTGCGTCGCCGCATGCTGCTGGCCTTCGAGCGCGCCGAGGCCGAGACCGATCCGGAGGCCCGCGCCGCGTGGCTGAGCTTCGCGATCGTCGGCGGCGGTCCGACCGGCGTCGAACTGGCCGGGACGCTGGCCGAGATCGCGCGCCACACCCTGCGCAGCGAGTTCCGGCACATCGACCCGGCGTTGGCCAAGGTCCGGCTGGTCGAAGCCGGCCCGCGCGTGCTCGCCTCGTTCCCCGAGGACCTGTCGGCCAAAGCCCGCCGCCAATTGGAAAAGCTCGGCGTCGAGGTGCTCACCGGCGAACCGGTCGCCGAGATCGATGCCGACGGTTATCGGATCGGCGCGCGTCGCATCGCAGCCCGAACCGTGATCTGGGCCGCCGGCGTCGCAGCCTCGCCGCTGGGCGCGCTGCTGGACGTGCCGCGCGATCGCGCCGGCCGTGTGCAGGTCAACACCGACCTCACCGTGCCCGGTCATCCCGAGATCTATGCCATTGGCGACATGGTCGCAATCGAGAGTGGCGGACGCTCAGTGCCGGGCGTGGCGCCCGCGGCCAAGCAGATGGGCGAGCGCGCGGCCGCCAACCTGCTCGCCGACCTGCGCGGCCAGCCCAGGATCCCGTTCGCCTACCGCGACTACGGCAACCTCGCCACGATCGGTCGCATGGCCGGCGTGGCCCACCTGGGGCGGATCAAGCTCTCGGGCGCGCCCGCCTGGTGGTTCTGGCTGGTCGCCCACGTGTTCTTCCTGATCGGCTTTCGCAACCGCATCGTCGTGTTGCTCAACTGGACGCTGGCCTACTGGACCCACCGGCGCGCGGCGCGGATCATCTTCGGCCCGCCGCCGGGAATCGGCCCCGAGGCCGCGGTACAGGACCGTTCGCTGCAGGCTTCGGATAGCATGGCCGCTCATCCGTCGACGCCGGACACGGCGCCGGACTGAGCCTCTTCGATCCGGCCATCTCCATGCTCGACATCTCCAGCCAGCACTTCCTGATCGCGCTCGCGGTCACCACCGCGGCGGGCCTGGCCACCGGCCTGGGCAGCCTGCTGGTGATCTTCGCCAAACAGCCCAATGCGCGCCTACTGGCCTTCGGACTCGCATTCGCCGCCGGCGCGATGGTGTACGTGTCGCTGACCGAGATCCTCGACAAATCGATTCTCGCGTTCACCGACGCCTACGGCGAGCAGCTCGGCTTCACCTGGGGCACGCTGGCGTTTCTAGGCGGCGTGTTGTTCATCGTCACCATCGACCGCCTGGTGCCCAACCCGCATGAGCGCCTCGAAGTCGACGACCCCTACTTCCGCGAACACAACACCAGCTACGTCAAGCGCGTCGGCCTGCTGACCGCGGTCGCGATCACCGCGCACAACTTTCCCGAAGGCCTGGCGACGTTCTTCGCCACGATCGAAAACCCCGGCGTCGGCCTGCCGCTGGCGTTCGCCATCGCGATCCACAACATTCCCGAAGGCATCGCGATCGCGGTCCCGGTGTACTTCGCGACCAACAACAAGACCTACGCCTTCCTGGCCTGTCTGCTGTCGGGCCTGGCCGAGCCGCTGGGCGCGCTGATCGGCTACGCCCTGCTGCGCCCGTTCCTGTCCGAACCGGTGTTCGGCACCGTGTTCGGCCTCATCGCCGGCGTCATGGTCTTCCTCGCACTCGACGAATTGCTGCCCGCCGCCAAGCGCTACGCCAAGGGCCACGAAACCGTCTACGGCCTGGTCGCCGGCATGGCCGCGCTGGCGTTGAGTCTGGTGCTGTTCAAGTGGTGATACTCAACCGGCGACAGTGAACAGGTTGGACGCTGCAGCAGCCAATTACCGCCGTTTGATCATCCGCCGCAGAATAGGCTGCCAAGGCCCGCCACACTGGCCATGCATGAAAAAGCCCGCCTCGTAAGAGGCGGGCCAAATGCCGGTAGACGGTGTCAGTCCCGTTGCTCGATCAGAAGTCGTACTGGATCTGGAACCGTACGTAGCGCGGATCGGAGAAGTACTTCGCCTGGCCGTAGTTGTAGTAATTGCGGTAGCCGCTGGGACCGTTATAGGCGAAGTTGGTCTCGTACACTTGCACGGGCTTGATGTTGTTGAAGGCGTTGATCACATCAACATTCATGCGCAGCCCCTCGAGCCAACTCGGCTTGTAGACCAGGCTCGGGCTGAGCGTGATGATCCACGGGGTCCGGCCGGCAGCGCCGACAGGGCTGACCACGTCGTCTTTGGCACGATCGATATTGGCGCCTGTGGTGATGCTCCCGGGATCGCAGACGTGAAACACACCGGTATAGCCGTACTCGGTACCGAAGCTGCCGTAGCCGCCGCCGAGGCACGATATGGGCGAGCCCGACTGCGCCAGCAGATTGAAACCGATCTCCCACTGATCGCTTAGCGAATAGCTGCCGAATATCTTCAGGCTGTGGCGATGATCATTGAACAGGTAACCGTCGGCACCGATCATGATTTCGGCGAAATCGAAGTCGGAGGTCGTGCCCGTGTCATCCTGACCGTTGGTGCTCTTGACCAGTCCCTCCAGGTTGCCGGTCAACTTGGACCAGGTATAGGAACCGCTCAGGTACCAGTTCTCAGTGGCCTTGTCCGCGCTCAGCGTGACCGCCTTGTAGTTGCGCTTGGCTTCCGGCCCGAGGGTATTGCCTGGCACGGTGAGCGTGACCGGGTTTCCGTCCACGTTGATGTCGGTGGTGATGGTCAGGTCTTTGCCCGGGTTATAGAGGAAGCAACCGGGAATACCGCCGGGCACCGTCCACTCATCCTCCCAGTTGGACAAGTCGTAACCCGCCTCGATCCCCGCCCGGTAAAGCGCACGCGCATCGCAGGTGTCGTCGATCGCGGTGTCGACCCGGCGATAGGTGCCTTTCACGCCCAGCGTCCAACCGTCGAAGAATGCGTTCTCCGACACGATCCGATGCTGATAGCCAAGGATGGCCTCGTCCTGCGTGTAAGGGTCAAGATCGCGTGACGCGACCGCGCGCGGATCGGGGACGCTGCCGTCCTCGCCGTTGTACACCAGGTCCTGCGAGCCTCCGTCATAAGGGCCAGTGATATTGATCGGTGTGCTGGTGATCGGATCGAGGCCACCGGAATAGGTATAGAAGTTCTCCACGTAGTACGAAGCGGAGGCGGCGCGAAGCGCCACGTTGGCAGCGATCGGAAGCGAGTAGCGGCCGACCGACGCATACAGCTTGCTGTCACCGTTGCCGGTCACATCCCAGGTAAAGCCCACACGCGGCTGCCAGATATTGTCCTGCTTGACGAACGTTACCCCGGTGCTGTTCTTGTTCTCGAATGAGTCGTTACGCACGCCCAGATACAGCATGAAGTTGTCGGTGATGTTCCAGTTGTCCTCGACGTACCAGGACTTCTGGTCGATCTCGACGCTGCCGCCGGTCGCATACTTGATCCGGTCGACGATATCGACCGACTCGTCGGCGTCGAGCCAAAAATCGGACGTGGTGATGTACTGCAGGTCCTGGATCGTGCCCTGGAAGGATTTCCAGCGTTCGTCGCTGTAACCGAACGAGAATCGATGGTCGCCCAGTTGCCATTCGAGATCGATGCGGCCGGCGTTACGTTCGTTCGAGCCATTGAATACGTCCACACTACTCACCGTCGCGCAGCCTATATTCTGGCCGTACCGTGGACTGTCCGGACGGTAATCCAACACATAGGGGCACGGCGGCGAACTCTCGACATCGCCGTAGTACTTGTTCTCCACACCGTCGGCATTGACGGTGTAGTTGGAGTTGGTGTTCTGCATCCGCCCATATTGCAGCGACAGCGTGAGATCGTCGTTGAGGTAGCTCGTCCACTTCAGGATGTGGGTGTCGCCGCCGTTCTCCCTGAATTCCTTACCCGTGTAATCGGTCTTGCTCGCCTGCGCATTGGCCGCCGTACTGTCAAAAGCAGCGAGGTAATTGGTGTAGGTCTGCTTACGCGTATTGTCGAAGCCCGTGTACTCGAGATGGTTGTTGTCGTTGAGGTACCAGTCCAGCTTGACCATCCAGTACGGCTGCTCGGACTTGTAGTCGTAGGCGGTCGTACCGAGCGCACTGGTGTAGGCGCCCGTCGGTGACGACGAATAGCCGCTGCCGCGCACGCCGTAGGATGCCTGGTCCCAGTTGCTGAAAGACCCCAGCGCGAAGAAAAACAGTCGGTCCTCGACCAATGCGCCGCTGGTCCAGAAACTCAGATTGTCGGAGGAGGACTCGTTGCGGTCATAGGACCGCCAGATCGTGCCGTCCTTGAGGGTGACCGGATCGGGCTGTTCCCGCAGCGAGTTTGGAGCAAATGTGTAGCTCACCCCGCCCTTGAGTTCATTGCTGCCGCGCTTGACCACGACACTCGTCACACCACCCGTCGAGAAGCCATACCGGGCACCGTAACCACCTGTCTGCACATCCAACTGCTCAATGGCCTGGTAAGGCACCTCGGTGAACGAGAGGTTGTCATACAGATTGGTGACGTTGAAGCCATTGATGTAGTAGCTGTTCTCGGCTGCCGAAGCGCCACCGAAAGACGCATTGCCGAAGTACTCGCTGCTCGACGCGGTGCCAGGTGTCAGCAAGGACACGGCGGTCACGTTGCGCGCCACCGGCAAGGTGTTGAGTTGTTCTGCGGTGAATGTGGTCCGCGTTTCGATGCTGCTCAAATCGATGTTGTTGACGCCACCCAGTCCACGTACGCGGACCGTGTCCAGGCTGGTCGCGTCGGCCGCGAGGGACGTCGAGACCGCTTGACCGGCGATGACGGTGACCCGAGTCGTGCGTCCGGCGGCTGTTAACTCGTACTGACCCGGCGGCAGCGCCGAGATCCGGAAACGGCCGTCCGCGCCAACCACTGCGTCCCGCGTTGCGCCCGAAGCGAGGCTCCGGACCTGAACACGGCTCCCAGGGTCACCGCCGTTGCTGCCTAAAATGTCGCCCGACGTGCTTTGCGCGGTCGCAACGCCAATGCAGCCCAACAAGGCGATGCTCAACGCGGCCCGGCGGAACACGGGTTTGCGGCGACTCCGGCACTCGTTCATTGCTTCTCCTCAGGTTGATACGACCGGCAGATGCCGGGTCGCATTAATGAACTGAAACAAAACAGAGGAAGAAGCTAGTACGAGATTTAACCAAAATGCAACAACCTGAATGGGTTGTAACGGAGCTTTCCGACGAACGGTCGCCTGCCTGGGCCGCGAGTCAGCATGCTGCGCGTAGAACGTGGCATACAAAAACGGCCCGCTTGCGCGGGCCGTCGGTCTGTATCCAGTAGTGGCGACTTCGAGTCAGGCTGCGAACAACGCCTTCATCTTCTTCAGCGCGTTGGCCTCGACCTGGCGGATCCGCTCGGCGGACACGCCGTACTCGTCGGCCAGTTCCTGCAACGTCACCTTGTGCTCGTCGTCGAGCCAGCGGCGACGGATGATGTCACGCGAGCGGGCGTCGAGCTTGGCCATGCCCTCACGCAGCAGTTCGAGCTGGTCGGCCTCGCTGTCGCTGCGCTCGTACGCCTGCGCCGGATCCTCGTCCTGCGCGACGAGGTAGGCGACCGGCGCCGGCGGCGCGTTGTCGTCGTCCTCGCCGGCGGGCGCATCGAAGCCGATGTCGCGACCCGACAGGCGCGATTCCATCTCCAGCACTTCGCGTTCGGACACGTTGAGATCGGCGGCGACGGTGCGCACTTCTTCGGCGTTGAGCCAGCCCAGACGGGTCTTGCTCTTGCGCAGGTTGAAGAACAGCTTGCGCTGGGCCTTGGTGGTGGCGACCTTCACGATGCGCCAGTTCTTGAGGATGAACTCGTGCATCTCGGCCCGGATCCAGTGCACGGCGAAGCTCACCAGGCGCACACCGACGTCCGGATCGAAGCGTTTGACGGCCTTCATCAGGCCGATGTTGCCTTCCTGGATCAGGTCGCCCAGCGGCAGTCCGTAGCCGTTGTAACCGCGGGCCACATGGACGACGAAGCGCAGGTGCGAATGGACCAGCTCGCGCGCGGCATCGAGATCGTCGTGATCGCGATACCGCTGCGCCAGCGCCTGTTCCTCTTCGACCGTCAGCACCGGAATCTGGTGCACGGCGCCGATATAGGCATCGAGCGAACCGAGCGGGTTGAGGATCGGCAGGCTGTTGGCAACCAGGGCGTGGGTCATGGTCTGCGTGCTCATGAAAGGATGGTAGCAGTCCCCAGATATGACTGCTAAGGCCGCTGGAAGTTCCCGAGCGTTCTGGTCATGGAACATCCAGCGCTTCCTGGACAGGGATCGTTCACCTAAGCGGATAGCCGCGCCGCCGCTGTGGGCCGTCTCCAGATGTTCGATCCTGCGCCTCGCCAGGCGAATCCACGATGAAGATCAGGCCCAGCCGGCGATGCCTGTAATCGTCTCCCGAGCCGAGGCCAATGCCGGCGAGACCGGTGCGATGCGCGGCCGGCGATCCAGCATGCAGGCCAGCGCCACGTCCAGCAGGCAGGCATGGCCCTGACGCAGCGCCTGGCATTGGGCGGGCGGCAGCAGGCCCGCGGTCGCGGCGGCCTCGAGTAACGCCGGGGTCGCCCGGGGCACGAGCAGCCCGGGATGCGTCGCCGCCCCTTGCAGGATCAACGACTGGGCCAGGAACTCCAGATCCACCAGCCCGCCCTCGCCCTGCTTGAGGTCGAAGCGCTCGGCGGTTGAACGGTCGAGTTCGCTGCGCATGCGCCGGCGCATCGCGGCAATCTCCTCCCGCAGCGCCCCCGGGTCGCGAGGCCGGGCCAGCGTGTCGTTGCGGACGGACTCGAACGCCTCGCGCATCGACGCATCGCCCGCGACCACCCGCGCACGCACCAACGCCTGGTGTTCCCAGGTCCACGCGCGCTCGCGCTGGTACTCCGCGTAGCTCGCCAGCGACGAGACCAACAGCCCTTTGCCGCCGTCCGGGCGCAGGCGCACGTCGACGTCGTAGAGTCGACCGCCGCCGGTGACCGTGCCCAGCAGCGCGACGATCTTCTGCGCCAGACGCGCCGCCCAGCGCTGAGCATCGAGCGGCCGGGCGCCGTCGGATTGGGCGTTGGCGGGTGCGTCGTAGAGGAAGACCAGGTCGAGATCCGAACCAAACCCCAATTCCTCGCCGCCCAGGCTGCCGTAGCCGACCACTATGAAACGGGCATCGGGCAGTCGGCCATGGGCACGTTCGAGCTCACGCATCGCCAACGCGAGCACCACCTCGACCACCGCGTCAGCCAGCCACGCCAGTTGCCGGGTCGCCGTCGGCGGATCGAGCCTGCGGTCGAGCGTGGCCAGCGCAATGCGGAAACTCAATTGCTGACGGATCTCGTTGAGTGCGAGCAACGCCGATTCCAGATCGCGCTGCTGCAGCACGCGGCTGCACTGGGTCGCCAGACCCTCGCGCTCGGGCAGTGGCCCCTCGACCCGGGCATCGAGCAGTTCGTCGAGCAGCAGCGGATGCGCGGCGAGGCGCTCGGCGAGGAAGGCGCTGCGGGTCACCGCCTCCACCAGCCGCGCCAGCGCAGCCGGCTGTTCGTCGAGCAGGGCCAGATAGCTGGCACGCCGCAGGATGTTGTGCAGCAGTGCCAACAGGCGGCGCACCGCCTGCAGCGGCCGATCCGCGGGCGCGGAGGCCTGCAGCAACACCGGCATCAATCGATCGAGCCGCGCGCGTGCGTTGTCCGATAGGTCACGCACGCTCGGCGAGCGGGCGAAGTCGCGCAGTGCCTCGGCGACCTCGCGCGCATCGGCAAAACCGGCCTCGGCCAGTGTCTGCGCATCACCGCCATCGGGCAGCGCGCGCCACCAGGTCGCCAGATCGCTGTCGGTATCGACGCGGCGCTGCTGGCTGCGTACCGCCAACAGCGCATCGAACTCGTGCGCGACGTGGCCACGCTCGCGCCGCAACTCGGCCTCGAGCGCCGCCCAATCGGCGTAGCCCAGGCCGGACGCGATCCGCAGCCGGTCGAGCGGATCGGCCGGCAATAGATGGGTTTGCGCATCGCGCACCATCTGCAAGCGGTTCTCGACGCGGCGCAGGAACAGGTATGCCGCCTGCAGCCGCGTGAGCGCCTCGTCGGACAGTTGCCCGGCCGCATGCAGCGCGCGCAGCGCCGGCAGCAGCCGTCGTTCGCGCAAGGCCGGCTCGCGCCCGCCCCGGATCAACTGCAACGCCTGGGCCAGGAACTCGACTTCACGGATGCCGCCGTCGCCGCGCTTGATGTCGTCGGCCAGTTCCCGACGCGCGACCTCGGCCGCGATCATGTCCTTCATCTGCCGCAGGCCGTCGAGCGCGCCGAAGTCGAGATAGCGGCGGTAGACGAACGGCCGCAGCAGGTCGAGAAAACGCGCGCCCGCGGCGAGGTCGCCGGCCACGGGCCGCGCCTTCTGCCAGGCGTAGCGTTCCCAGTCGCGTCCCTCGCGCTGAAAGTACTGCTCCATCGCCGCGAAGCTCAGCGCGATCCGGCCGGCGTTGCCGAACGGCCGCAGACGCAGGTCGACGCGATGGCAGAAGCCGTCGCCGGTGATCTCGTCGAGCAGCCGCGCCAGTTGCTGGCCGAGCCGGGTGAAATAGTCCTCGGCCGCCAACGGCCGCGCGCCATCGCTCTCGCCGGCCGCTTCGAAGCCGTAGACCAAATCGATATCGGAGCTGAAGTTCAACTCGCCACCGCCGAGCTTGCCGAGCCCGAACACCACCAGTCGCACCGCACGGCCGTCGGCGTCGCGCACGACGCCGTGGCGGCTGGCGAAGTCCTGTTCGAGGGCGGCCAGTGCGACCTGCAGGCAGGTCTCGGCCAACTGGGTGCTGCCGGCGAGCGTCGCTTCGACATCATCCAGCCCGTGTACGTCGCGCCAGATCAGCCGTGTCGAGCAGGCCAGGCGGTAGCGCCGCAGCAGCATCGGCCAGTCGCCGCGATTGTCGGCGTCCAGCCGCGGCGGTGCGGGCGGCGTGTCGCCGTCATCGGCCAGCAGATGTGCGAGCAGGTCGGGCTGGCGCTGCAGCACGTCGATCGCGACGTCGCTGGCGACCGCGACCGGACGCAGCCGCGCCATCGCCGTGGGGTCGGCGTGTACCGCGTCGGGCAGGCGGGCCAGCAGGCGGGCGACATGCGCATCGAGCGCTGCACGGGGATCGTCGGTCATCCCGCCATCATGACAGTGGCCGCCGGCGCGAAACAGGACACGCTCACGTTCACGACCGAGAAGAAGCGCCAAAGAAGGCTCTTCTCCCAAATGGGGAATGGACGTTCCACTTCGGATGGGCAGCGGCCTGTCAGCCGCAAGCCGCTCTCTCATCGCAAAACCGGGGCCTCAAACCGGGGTCAGAGTGCAATTTCGCATCGCGGAATTGCACTCTGACCCCGTCAACGAAGAACCAAAAAAAAGCCCGCTTCCGGCGAACCGGTTACGGGCTTGCTCCCTCCCCCACGTCGGGTGCGGAGCGATATTGGAAGACTGGTCGACGGGATGCACGCTGCAGTGCAAAACAATACTGGCGGGTTCACCAACCTGCGCGCATTCAGGCTCAGGGCGCGGTATGGACGCCCCACGGGTCTTCGTGACGCGCAATGCCCAGCGTCGCCTGGACGAGATTGGCGAGCGCCGACGCGGCATCGGGCCGCCCGAGCACGGCAGCCGCACGCGCTGCATTCGGCAGCACAGTCGGCGATGCAAAGGCCTCGTTGAGCAACGCGGCGAGCCGCTCCGCGCTCAGTTCGGCCTCGGGCATGCACCAGCCCACGCCCGCGGCGGCGAGGGCCTCGGCATTGCGGCGCTGCTCGTCGCGCGAGCCGCCCTGCGGGATCGGGACCATCACCGCGGGGCGGCCGACGGTCAGCAGGTCGGCGGCGGTTGTTGCGCCGGCGCGGGTGATGACCAGATGCGCATCGCGCAGCCGCATGCCCATGTCGTCGAAGAACGGGCGCACGGTCGCCTCGATGCCGGCCGCGCGCAGCGTCGCCTCGACTTCGTCGGCGCCCTCGCCCTTCATCTGCAGCGAGACGTGCAGCCGGCGCCGCATCGGCTCGGGCAGCCGCAGCAGCGCAGGCGGCACGACCTCGCCGAACACCCGCGCGCTCTGGCTGCCGCCCACGACCAGCAGCCGCAGCGGCGCATCGCCGTCGAGCGCAGGATAGTCGCCACGCGCGGCCAAGATCGCGGCACGCACCGGATTGCCGGTGTCGACGACGCGCGCCGGATCGAAGCCGTCGAGCCCGGCGGTCGCCGGGAATGAGGTCGCCACGCCAACGGCCAGCCGCAGCAGCTTCTGATTGGCCAGGCTCAAGCGCGCGCCCTGCTCGTGCAGCAGCAGCGGGCAACCCAGGCTTCTGGCCGCGAGCGCAGGCGCGAAGCTGGGATAGCCGCCGAACCCCACCAGCAAGCCGACACCGCGCCGGCGCATGTCGCGGCGCGCCTGCCAGGCCGCACGCAGGATCGTGACCCCGGCGGCGAGCTTGCCGGTGATGCCGCCTTCAAGGCTGCGCGCCGGCAGGACGACGTGGTCGAGCCCGGCCAGTGCCTGGGTGTAGGCCGCGCCGCGGCGCTCGGTGTAGATCACCACCGGATGCCCACGGCACTGCAGTTCCCGCGCCAGTGCCTCGGCCGGGAACAGATGACCGCCGGTGCCGCCTGCGGCGCAGGCGACGGCGGGAAGCGAGGTGCGGGCGACGGGCGACGACATGGCGAATCCGGGGACGGACGGGGGCACGACTATAGCGAGCGCACGCGCCGCCGCGTGGTCCTGCACGATCCAGCCGCCCACGCGATAATCGGGACTTCACGTCCACCGTGCCCGTCATGACCGAAGACCGCATCCGCAACGCCGCCCTGCGCAACCGCATCGTCACGCCCGAGCAGGCAGCCGCGCTGATCGCACCGGGCCAGACGGTCGCGATGAGCGGCTTCACCGGCTCGGGCTACCCCAAGGCGGTGCCAGTGGCGCTGGCCGCACGCATCGAGCAGGTCCATGCCGCGGGGCAGCCGTTCCAGATCCGGCTGCTGACCGGGGCCTCGACTGCACCCGAGCTCGATGGCGCACTGGCCAAGGTCGACGGCATCGCGTTGCGCCTGCCGTTCCAGAGCGATCCCGAAGCGCGCCGCCGCATCAACGACGGCAGCCTGGCCTACATCGACGCGCATCTGAGCCACGTCGCCCAGCACGCGTGGTTCGGCTTCTACGGCGACATCGACGTGGCAGTCATCGAGGCGGTGGCGATCCGCGAGGACGGCACCATCGTGCCGTCGACCTCGGTCGGCAACAGCAAGACCTGGCTGGACCTGGCCAAGCGCGTGATCGTCGAGGTCAACGACGCGCAGCCGCTCGGGCTCGAAGGCATGCACGATATCTACTACGGGACCGCGCTGCCGCCGCAGCGCCGCCCGATCCCGCTCGAACACGCCGACGATCGCATCGGCGAGACCGCGCTGCGCTGCGACCCGGACAAGATCGTCGCGATCGTGCGTACCGCAGCCCCCGACCGCAACAGCCCGTTCAACCCGCCCGACGCGGCCAGCCAGCGCATCGCCGCATTCCTGGTCGAGTTCCTGCAGCACGAGGTCGCCAAGGGTCGGCTGCCCAAGGGCCTGCTGCCGCTGCAGTCGGGCGTGGGCAACATTCCCAACGCGGTTCTTGCGAACCTGGCCGACAGCGGCTTCCGCGACCTGACCGCATTCACCGAGGTCATCCAGGACGGCATGCTCGACCTGCTCGAGTCGGGTGTGCTGCGCACTGCCTCGTGCACGGGCTTTGCGCTGAGTCCGGAGGCCAGCCTGCGCTTCGAGGCCAACCTCGGTTTCTTCCGCGAGCGCATCGTGCTGCGCACCCAGGAGATCTCCAACCATCCCGAACTCGTCCGCCGCCTGGGCTGCATCGGCATGAACGGCATGGTCGAGGTCGACATCTACGGCAACGTCAACTCGACCCACATCATGGGCAGCCGCATGCAGAACGGCATCGGCGGCTCGGGGGACTTCGCCCGCAACGGCTTCCTGTCGATCTTCATGAGTCCGAGCACGGCCAAGAACGGCACGATCTCGTCGATCGTGCCGATGGTCAGCCACGTCGACCACACCGAGCACGACGTGTCGATCGTCGTCACCGAGTACGGTCTGGCCGATCTGCGCGGGCTGTCCCCCAAGCAACGCGCGCGGGTATTGATCGACCACTGCGCGCATCCGGACTATCGCGACGCGCTCGAAGACTACTTCGCGCGCGCGCTGCGTGAGAGCTATGGCAAGCACACGCCGCACCTGCTGCCCGAGGCGCTGTCGTGGCACCAGCGCTGGCTCGACACCGGCGACATGCGCACAGCGCGATGAGCGGCGCGCGCCGCGTTACGGCGTCGGCGGTGCCTGCAACCACGCCAGCTTGCGCGCGCGCGGCTGGCGCTTGAGCTGCCATTCGGCGCGCGAGGCACTGGCGCGATCCGGATAGGCGCGACTGGCGAGGATGCGGATCGGCGGATTGCCGCGCGTGTACTTCGCGCCGCGGCCGGCCGCATGGGCGGCGAACCGCGCCGCGAGGTCATTGGTGATGCCGGCGTACCAGCTGCCGTCGCGGCATTCGAGCAGGTACAAGTACCAGGGCGGCGGCGCGGTCATCGCAGGCATTATCCATGCCGACGCGCAGTTGTCAGCGGTCGAGCCGGTCGAACGCGAACAGCCGGGCCAACGGATGCCGGCGGCGCTCGATCCCGGCACGCAACAGGCCGGCCCCGAGCATCGAATAGGTGATGCCGTTGCCGCCGTAGGCCATCGCGTAGTGCACGCGCGGTCCGGTCGCCGGATGCGGGCCGAAGAACGGCAGGCCGTCCTCGGTTTCGGCGAACGTGCCGGCCCAGGCGAAGGTTGGTTGCAGGTCGAGCTCTGGCCAGAGCGCATGGACACGTTTCATCAACCGGCGCGCTTTCTTGTCGACGCGCGCATCACGGCGCGCGGGCACATCGACCGCGTCGTCCTCGCCGCCGATCAGCAGGCGACGGTCGGCGGTGGTACGCAGGTACAGATACGGCCGCGCGGTCTCCCAGACCAGCAGTCGCGCCAGCCGTTCGGGCAGGGCGTCGGCCAGAGGGTCGGTCACGAAGGCATAGCTGCTGCGGTTGCGCGCCACGCGCTTGGGCAGCCAATGCTGGCTGGCGTAGCCGGCCGCGACGACGACATGACCGGCACGGACCCGGGCGCCGGTGTCGGTCGTCGCGAGCACGTCGCGGCTGCGCGCCTGCAGGTCGACGACCTGCGTGCGGTCGTAGACACCGGCGCTGCGCCGGGCCAATCGCGCCAGCAACCGCGAGGCGAAGCGGTAGGGATCGACCTGCGCGGCCTGCGCGCTGAGCAACGCGGCCGGTGCCTGGAACCCGTAGCGCGCCTGCACCGTGGGCCCGTCGAGATATTCGATGTCGAATCCGTGTCCGCGACGCGCGACGTATTCGTCCCGCAGCGCCGAGACGTCGCGCTGCCGGCTGGCGTAGTAGAGGCTGCCGGTGCGCTCGAAGTCGACATCGCGCACGTCGCGGGCGATGCCAGCGAGCAGGTCGATCGCCTCGCCACAGGCGCGATAGGCCAGCGCCGCGTCGTCCTCGCCGTAGCGCTGCGCCAGGTCCACCAGATGGGTGTCGATCTCGTACTGCAGCAGGGCGGTGCTCGCCGCGCTACTGCCCCAGGCGACATCGCGCTGCTCGACCACGACGACTTCGTGGCCGTGCGCCGCCAATTCGTCGGCGATCAACGCGCCGGTGATCCCGCCGCCGATCACCAGCACGTCGCAGCGCAGGTCCTGGTCGAGCTTGGGAAAGGCATGCATCAGGCCGTTGCGGACGGCCCAGAACGGATAGCCGCTCTTGAGATCCATAGCTGCATCATCGAGGAAGATGGCGCAGCCTATTCAGGGCCATGTGAGCGCCATGCAGAGACCGGCCGGCCCACCGCGGAGGCGTCGAGGCGGCGGACCGCCTAGACTGCGCCCCCCGCTTTCCGCCGTGCCGTCCCGATGCCCGATCCCGCCGTCGCCTCCCCACCCCGCCAGGATCCGGACGTGATCGTCTTGGGGGCGGGCGCGGCCGGATTGATGGCCGCGATCGCGGCCGGCCAGCGCGGTCGCCGCGTGCTGGTGCTCGACCACGCCAACAAGGTCGGCAAGAAGATCCTGATGTCGGGCGGCGGCCACTGCAACTTCACCAACACCGGCACCACACCGGCGCAGTACCTGTCCTCGAATCCGCACTTCTGCAAGTCGGCGCTGGCGCGCTACACACCGCAGGATTTCATCGATCTGGTCGACCGCCACGCAATTGCCTGGCACGAGAAGGAACTGGGCCAGTTGTTCTGCGATGGCTCGTCGAAGCAGATCGTGCGCATGCTGCTCGACGAGGCGCAGGCGGTCGGCGTGCAGGTCCGCACGCATTGCGCGGTGCAGCTGCCGCGCGCAGTCGAGGGCGGCTTCCGGCTCGAGACCGCGATCGGCACGCTGCAGTGCGCGTCCTTGATCGTCGCGACCGGCGGGCTGTCGATCCCGAGCCTGGGCGCGAGCGGGTTCGGCTACGAGATCGCACGCGCATTCGGGCATGCCCTGCTGCCCACGCGGGCCGGCCTGGTGCCGCTGACCCTCAGCGGCAAGCACCAGGAGCGGCTGGCCGAGCTGTCGGGCGTCGCACTCGACGTCGAAGCCGGCTGCAACGGCACCACGTTCCGCAACCGCATGCTGATCACCCATCGCGGCCTCAGCGGCCCGGCGATCCTGCAGATCTCCTCCTACTGGCAGCCCGGCGACGATCTGCGCTTGGATCTGCTGCCGGGCCGCGATGCACTGGCGTGGCTGCAGGCGCAGCAGGTCGAGCGCCCGGCGTCCGAACTGCGCACGGTGCTGGCGGAGGTCATGCCGCGCCGATTCGCACAGCGGCTGTGCGAAGTGTGGCTGGCGAGCCGGCCGATGCGGCAGTACACGCCGGCGCAACTGCACGACACCGCGGCGCTGCTGCAGGCCTGGCCGCTGGTCGCCAGCGGCACCGAGGGCTACCGCACCGCCGAGGTCACGCTCGGCGGCGTCGACACCCAGGCGGTGTCGTCGCGCACGCTCGAATCCAGGCACGCGCCGGGGCTGTACTTCGTCGGCGAGGTGCTCGATGTGACCGGCTGGCTGGGCGGCTACAACTTCCAGTGGGCCTGGGCGTCGGGCATGGCCGCCGGCAGCGCGGCCTGAGCGCGCACCGCCGTCTCCCCGTCGACGTTCACGCGGCCTGCGCGTCGGTCCGGCTCCGACGGGTTCGGACCGCGTCAGCCAACCGGTCGAGCACGGCAACCGTCGTCGCCCAGTCGATGCAGCCGTCGGTGATGCTCTGGCCGTAGGTCAGCGCCCGGCCGGGGCTGAGCGCCTGCTTGCCGGCGACCAGATGGCTTTCGATCATCGTCCCCACGACGCGCCGTTCGCCGGCGGCGATGCGGTCGGCGATATCGGCGATCACTGCGGGCTGGTTGTCCGGATTCTTGCCGCTGTTGGCATGACTGGCGTCGACCATCAGCGCCGGGCGCAGGCCGTTGCCGACGAGCACCTGGGCGGCGGCCTCGACGCTGGCCGCGTCGTAATTGGGCCGAACGCCGCCGCGCAGGATCACATGGCAATCCGGATTGCCGGCGGTGGCGGCGATCGCGCAGCGCCCGTCTTTGCCCACGGCGAGGAAATGATGCGGGTGTGACGCGGCGCCGACGGCATCGACCGCGATGCGCACATCGCCGCCGGTGCCGTTCTTGAAGCCGACCGGGCACGACAGCCCCGACGCCATCTCGCGATGCACCTGGCTCTCCGTGGTCCGGGCACCGATCGCGCCCCAGGCGACGAGGTCGGCCAGGTACTGCGGGCTGATGATGTCGAGGAACTCCACGCCGGCCGGCAGCCCGAGGGCATTGACGTCGCGCAGCAGGCTGCGCGCGAGCCGCAGCCCGCGGTCGATGCGGAAACTGCCATCGAGATCGGGGTCGTTGATCAGCCCCTTCCAGCCGATCGTCGTGCGCGGCTTCTCGAAGTACACGCGCATGACCAGCTCCAGCGCATCGCCGTGCGTGTCGCGCAGCGCGCGCAGCCGGTGCGCATAGTCCATCGCCGCGATCGGGTCGTGGATCGAACACGGGCCGACGACGACGATCAGCCGGTCGTCATGGCCGTGGAGGATGGCGTGACAGGCCGCGCGGGCATCGGCGACCGTCGACGACATCGCCTCGTCGCAGGGCAGCTCTGCCAGCAGTTGCATCGGAGGCGTCAGCGGCTGCAGGTCGCGGATACGCAGGTCGTCGGTATCGGGGGGCATGCGGAACATCCTGGAAGGGAGCGTGAGTGCGGGCATGAAAAAAGCCGCCAGGGGCGCTGGCGGCTTTCGGGGATGCGTGTGAACCGAGATCGTCAGGGTACGCGCAGGCCTTCCACCGCCGGGGGCGTGGGAAACCAATACCAACGGTAGAAGGCGGCGGCGCGGTTCATGGCGTCAGTGATACCACGTCGTTCCGGGCGATGCGACGGTTGCATCTGCGACCATCGCCTCACCGGGCGGACCTGGGCAGCAACGGTGGCCGCCCCTCGTACCAGTCGCGCGCGCCGGCGATATGCAGGGTGCGCTCGCCGCCCTGCAGCTCCACGCCCAGGCCCAGCACACCCCAGCGCGCGTACAGATCGCCCGCGGGATGGCCGTCGTCGATCCGCAGCTTGGCCTTCAGGTCGACGCGGTCGTTGCTCGCCTCGATGCGATCGAACACCAGCTCCTTGTTGCGCATGCGCAAGTCGCCCGTCGCATGGACCTGGCCGGCGTCGACCAGGTTGCCGATCCAGCGCGGCAGCACCCGCCGCTCAGCGAACAGGCCCAACAGCACGCTGATGTCGCGCATGTCGACCTGACCGTGACCCACCACCTCGAACGGCTCCTTCCACTGCAGCGTGCCCTGCTCGAGCGCCAGGCGTGCCCACCAAGGTGCGGCTTCCTGGCTCGTCTCACCCTCCAGGCGCACGCCATCCAGGCGCGCGGCCACCGAGTCGATCGTGTAATGGCGCCCCACCTTCTGTGCCCGCGTCAGGTGGCTGTCGAGCGCGACATCGCCCGTCAGCCGCGAAGGCCCGAGCGCGACCCGGACACCGCTGCCGCGCAATTGCAGGCGTCCGCTGGCCATCTCGCCGGCGTTGTCCAGGCGGAGGTCGCCACTCGCTTGCCCGCTGCCGCCCAACATGCGTGCGCTGTCCCCGGGCAGATAGCGGTTGAAGCTGCGCAGGTCCGGCACCTGCGCATCGTCGAACCGCAGGCGCGCGTCCAGGCGCTCGTGGAATTCGGCCAGCGGACCGCTGGATGCAAGCTCGAGGCGCAGGTCGCGTCCGCGCAGATCGATGCGCTCGGGGGCGGCCTCGGGCGCCAGGGTGAAGCGATCCATCTCGATCGCGATAGTGGTCCGCGGCGTGTCGTCCTCGGTCCCTTGCATGCGCATCGCGGCATGCGCGGCGCCTTCGAGCCGGTTGTCGAGCACGCGGGCGCGCACGCGCGCATCGCGCACGTCGATCCGGCTCCCAGGACGCAAGCGGCCCTGCTGCAGGGCGAGCGCGGCATCGAGATCGGCCCGCCCATCGAACGACAGCCAGTCGACATCCTCGAGCAGCACGTCGACCCAGCGCAGCGGCACCGCCGGCCACTGCGTCTCGACGGTACCGCCGAGTGCGCGGAGCGGACGCAGCCAGTCACCCGGCCCGATCCGGCGGTCGTCGACGTGCAGGTCGGCACGCAGCCAAGGCGTGCCGCCGGTCGCCGGCGCCGGCACCCGCGCTGCGAGCGCGATCGTATCGGGCGCGGTCCGCAGCGCGACCCCGAGCGGATGGCGCAAGGGCGTGCCGTCGGCGCCGCGCGAGAACACCGGCGCCGACCAATCGAGCCGACTGCCGGGCATCAGCACACCGCGCTCGAGCCGCAGGTCGGCGCGCAACTGCCCCGATGTCTCGGCCGTCCCGATCGGCAACGCATCGTCGTTGTGGGCCACCAGGTCGACACCTGGTGCCGGGCCGTCGACCTGCAGCCGCAGATCGACCAGCACCAGCTTCTCCACGCCTTGCGCCTGTTCGCGGATGTGGCCCGGCATCGCGATCTCGAGGTCCAGCGCGCCTTCGCGCAGCAGTTCCACGTCGCCTACGCGCAGGTTCGCGTCGGGCATGTGCAGCGTCGAGCGCCCGACCTCCATCGGCCCGCCCTCCAGTTGTTTTTCGAACACGAACTTCGCGTCGCCGTGCCCGGTCACCTGCGCCTCGTAGAAGTCGAAACGCAGCAGGCTCGGCGTGGTGATCGCATCGAAGCGCAGCGTCCAGGGCTTGCGTCCCGGGCGCTGGGAGGTCGGCATGTCGTGCGGCGTGCGCGCGACGTGCACCGACACGTCCTGCGCGCGGATGGTGCCGAACGCGACCTCGCGCCACAGCAGCGGCAGCAGCTTGATCCGGCCATTGGCACGCGGCGTGGCGGCGGTCCACAGATTGGTGCGGGCATGCCCGCCCATCACCACATCGCGCGCGTGGATGTGCCCGGGATACAGGCTCATCGCCCAGGACCACTGCGCGTGATAGCGCTCGGGCTTGCGATTGACCAGGCGTTCGCCCAGCGCGCTGTTGAGCAGCACGTTGGCGGCGATCAGGTACAGCAGGTACAGCGCCACGAGCACGGCCGCGCCCAGGCGCAGCCCTCGCCGGTGCGCGCGGATCCAGGAGGCAGGTGTAGTCGTCATGGCGACAGCATCGCCGATGATCGGTGACGGCGCTGAACACGCCTCGGCAGCCCCACCAGATCGTTCAGCACGTGGGGCATTGCGCGTGCGCGGCGACTGCGTGGGTTCCGTCGCGCGCCACACGGCGTGATCCATGCCCTGGCATGCGCACGGTCCCGCCCGCCGGCACCCAAGCCACGCACGCCGAAGACAGGCCTGATCGGGGCCCGACTGCCCCCATAAAGCAAGACCCCCGCTTGCGCGGGGGTCTTGGGTGTCGCGATCAGACTGAGGCGCTGGATCAGAAATCCATACCGCCCATGCCGCCCATGCCACCGCCCGGCGGCATCGCCGGCTCGTCCTTCTTCGGCAGCTCGGCGACCATCGCTTCGGTCGTGATCATCAGACCAGCGATCGAGGCCGCATTCTGCAGCGCAGAACGAGTGACCTTGGTCGGATCCAGGATGCCGAACTCGATCATGTCGCCGTACTCACCGGTCGCGGCGTTGTAGCCGTAGTTGCCGGTGCCGTCCTTGACCGCGTTGAGCACGACGCTCGGCTCTTCGCCGGCGTTGGTCACGATCTCGCGCAGCGGGGCTTCCATCGCGCGCAGCGCGATCTGGATACCGTGGGTCTGGTCCTCGTTGGCGCCCTTGAGCTGACCGATGGACTGCAGCGCGCGCACCAGGGCCACACCACCGCCCGGGACCACGCCTTCCTCGACCGCTGCGCGCGTGGCGTGCAGGGCGTCTTCGACGCGGGCCTTCTTTTCCTTCATTTCGATCTCGGTCGATGCGCCGACCTTGATCACCGCCACGCCGCCGGCCAGCTTGGCCACGCGCTCCTGCAGCTTCTCGCGGTCGTAGTCCGAGGAGGTCTCCTCGATCTGCGCCTTGATCTGCTTGATGCGCGACTCGATCGAACCGGTGTCGCCGGCGCCGTCGATGATCGTGGTGTTCTCCTTGGAGACCTGCACCTTCTTGGCGCGGCCCAGGTCGTTGATCGTCGCCTTCTCGAGCGAAAGACCCACTTCCTCGGAGATCACGGTGCCGCCGGTCAGCACGGCCATGTCTTCGAGCATCGCCTTGCGACGGTCGCCGAAGCCCGGCGCCTTGACGGCCACGACCTTGACGATGCCGCGGATGGTGTTGACGACGAGCGTGGCCAGGGCCTCGCCCTCGACTTCCTCGGCGACGATCAGCAGCGGCTTGCCGGCCTTGGCCACGCCTTCGAGGACGGGCAGCAGGTCACGGACGTTGGAGATCTTCTTGTCGTGCAGCAGGATGAACGGATCGTCGAGGTCGGCGGTCTGCGACTGCTGGTTGTTGACGAAGTACGGCGACAGGTAGCCGCGGTCGAACTGCATGCCCTCGACGACGTCGAGCTCGTTCTCCAGACCCGAGCCTTCCTCGACCGTGATCACGCCTTCCTTGCCGACCTTCTTCATCGCGTCGGCGATGATCGTGCCGATCGACTCGTCGGAGTTGGCCGAGATCGTACCGACCTGGGCGATCGCCTTGTCGTCGGCCGTCGGCTTGGACAGGTTCTTGAGCTCGGCGACGGCGGCCTGCACGGCCTTGTCGATACCGCGCTTGAGGTCCATCGGGTTCATGCCGGCGGCGACGGCCTTGGAGCCCTCGCGGATGAACGCCTGGGCGAGCACGGTCGCGGTCGTGGTGCCGTCACCGGCGTTGTCAGACGTCTTGGAGGCGACCTCCTTGACCATCTGCGCGCCCATGTTCTCGAACTTGTCGGCCAGTTCGATCTCCTTGGCGACGGACACGCCGTCCTTGGTGATCGTCGGCGCGCCGAAGCTCTTCTCGAGCACGACGTTGCGGCCCTTCGGGCCGAGGGTCGCCTTGACGGCGTTGGCGAGCACGTTGACGCCGCGCACCATCTTGGAGCGCGCGTCTTCGCCGAAGCGGATTTCCTTAGCAGCCATTGAAAACTCCGGAATTTGGATAGGGGATTAGGAATTTGGAGAAGCGCAGGACACTGATGATTCGCAAGGAAAGGGATGGGCGCTGACCGCCTCGATTCCCCACCCGCGAATTTTTGAAGTCCTTAGCTTTCGATCAGCCGACGATCGCGAGGATGTCGTCTTCCTTCACGATCTTGTATTCGATGCCCTCGGCCTTGTAGGCGCTGCCCGAGTACTGACCGTAGATCACGATGTCGCCGACCTTGACCTTCGGCGCGCGCACGCTGCCGTTGTCCAGGGCCTTGCCCTCGCCGACGGCGACGACTTCGCCCTTGGTGGGCTTTTCCTTGGCGTTGTCCGGGATCAGGATGCCGCCGGCAGTCTTCTCTTCGGCCTCGACGGGCTTGACCACGACGCGGTCGTACAGCGGCTTGAGATTGCTCATTCCAACCCTCTCTAAGTGATTGATTGTGAAGAAAACGGGCCCGAATTCTAGCACTCGCCTGTGGCGACTGCTAGAACGCGCGGCGCACGCACCCCGGCAACCCGGGACGCGACGGGAGATGGGTGCACGCGCCGGCTTTACAAGGGGGCGCGCAGAAAAATCATCAGATCGTCCAAACGCACTGCCCCGGCGCCGGGCCGGGGCAGGCATGCGTACGGTGGCTCAGCGGAAGCGCCAGGCGGCCACGAGCATGGTCTCGCCGTCGTTGGGCTGCTTGATGCTGGCGTTGGAGATGTGCCGGGCCAGCAGCGAGAAGCGCTGCCAGCGCCAACCGATGGTACTCACGAACTGCGGATTGCCCGACAGCGCATCGGTCTCGCCGATCTGGGCACCGACGCCGAAACCGGCGGTGAAGCCGTTGTCGCGTTCGTAGCGGGCGCCGCCGTGGATGACGCCGACATCCTCGTCGAGGTCGAAGCGGGTGTTGTCACGGGCACGGACATAGATCGCGCCCAGTTCCCAGCGCAGTACGCCGTGGGCGGTACGTCGCCACTCGGGCATCCAGGCCGCGGTCGCGACCACGGTGGTCTCGTTCTCGCGCGTGGCCGAGACGCCGACACCGACATCAATGGGAGAGGCCGCCTGGGCGGCAAGCGGCGCGGCCAGCACAAGACCGGCGGCGAGGACGAAAGACGAGCAAAGGCGCATGGAGGACCGCCAGGACAGCGATAGGGGAGGGAAAGTAAGTATACCGGCGAGTTCACTAATCGTTGATCGCTGGATCGCCCACCGGCGGGATAGACCATCCCCAAGGGGCCGGCGCAGCGTCGCGCCGGAGTTGTGCACGCCGCGTGCACAATGAACGCCGAGCAGATACCTTGGCGAGATGTCTGTTCTGACTTGCCTTAACAGCTCTCCCGACGCGGCCACGGCCCAGCGGATCGCCCGCGCGCTCGTCGACGCCCACCTGGCCGCCTGCGTCAATCTCGTGCCGGGCGTGACCTCGATCTACCGCTGGCAAGGCCAGGTCCAGACCGATACCGAGGTCCTGCTGGTGATCAAGACCACCAACGACCGACTGGAGGCGCTGAGCGAACGGCTGCGGGCCCTGCATCCCTACGACGTCCCCGAACTGGTCGCGTTGCCGGTCGTCGGCGGACTGGCCGACTACCTGCACTGGGTCGATGCGGAGACCGCAGCGACCGCCCCCCGCGACGCGGACTGAAATCCCGGGTTGGGCATCGCGAGCGGCGGCCTGCGATACTCGCGCGATGCGTACGTTCTTCCCCGCCTCGTTTCTGTCCCAGGCTGCGCGCATCCGCCGCCAGGCCTGTCGCACCTGGTATGGCCGGCTTGCGGTCGCGTTGCTGGCCACGGTGTCGCCGGCCACTGCCGTCGACTTCGACGACGTGCTGCCGGTCGACGAGGCCTTGGCGCTCTCGGCCACGGCGGTCGCGCACGACCGGATCGAGATCCGCTGGAAGATCGCCGACGGCTACTACCTGTATCGCCACCGCACCGCGGCCCAGGTGCCCGACGGCAGTTTCGGCAGCAGCACGCTGACCCTGCCCGACGGCCACCGCCACGTCGACGAGTTCTTCGGCGAAGTCGAGACCTACCGCGATCGCCTGGTCGCGACGCTGGACGGACACCCGCCCGCCGGCACACGCGGTGTCGCATTGCAGGTCAAATATCAGGGCTGCGCCGACGCCGGCATCTGCTACCCCCCGCAGACCCGCACCCTCCAAGTCGCTCTGCCCCCGCAAGAACCGGGGTCAGCGTCGGTTTTCTCGCGCCCGGACGCGACGGCGCCTTCGGCAAAAGGCGACGCTGACCCCGGTTTTGCGGCGCTGGGGCGGGCGCTGTCGGGGACGGGCGACGCGCTGCCCGCAGAGCGCGCGTTCGCGTTCGAGGCGATCGCGCAGGACGGCGACACCCTCCTGATGCGCTTCACTCCGGCGCCGGGCTATTACCTGTATCAGGACCGCAACCGGTTCACGGTCGAGGGCGCGGCGGGCATCCGCGCCGGCCAGCCGCGGTGGCCGGCCGGCAAAGCGCATCACGACGACCATTTCGGCGCGGTGACCGTGTACTTCGACCAGGTCGACGTGCCGCTGCCGGTTCTGCGCAGCCGGCCCGATGCCGCCGACGTCGAGGTGGTGGCGACCTTCCAGGGCTGCCAGACCGATGGCATCTGCTACCCGCCGATGACGCGACGTGTGCCGGTGGCGCTGCCTGCCGGCACGACGACGGCCGCTGCGGCCGCGCCCGGCGCGCCCGACGCGCCCACGCCCGAGGCCGTCGCAACAGGCCCCGCCGACGCCCCGCCGGCATCTGCCGACACCACCGCCACCACACCACCCACGCCCGAAACCGCCCCGGATGCCGCAGTCGCGGCCGCGGCCGGCAGCGATGCGGTCGCCGACAACGCCGCGCGTACCCGGCCCCCCACCACGCCGCGCATCGGCCTGCTGGCGGCGCTCGCCCTGGCGCTGCTCGGTGGCCTGGTGCTCAACCTGATGCCCTGTGTGCTGCCGATCCTGTCGTTGAAGGTGCTGGGTCTGGCGCAGAGCGGCGGCAGCCGCGCGCGGGCCCGGGCGCACGCGCTGTGGTACACGGCCGGCGTGCTGGTCGCGTTCGCAGCGGTCGGCCTGTTGGTGCTGGCGCTGCGCGCCGCAGGTCAAGCGCTGGGTTGGGGCTTCCAGTTGCAGCAGCCCTGGTTCGTGGCCGCGCTGGTGTACCTGATGTTCGCGGTCGGGCTGAGCCTGTCGGGCGTGTTCACGCTCGGCGGCCGGGTCGGCAATCTCGGCCAGGCGCTGGCTGCGCGCACCGGGCCCAGTGGCGATTTCTTCACCGGCGTGCTGGCCTGCGTGGTCGCCAGTCCCTGCATCGCCCCGTTCATGGGCGGGGCGCTGGCCTACGCGTTCGCCGCGCCCGCCGCGCTCGCGCTGGCGGTATTCCTGATGCTCGGCCTGGGCCTGGCACTGCCGTTCCTGCTGATCGGACTGGTGCCGGCGCTCGCCGATCGCCTGCCCAAGCCCGGCGCGTGGATGGAGACGTTCAAGCAGGCGCTGGCATTCCCGATGTACCTCACGGCCCTTTGGCTGCTGTGGGTGTTCGGTCGGCAGGCGGGCGTGAACGCGATGACACTGCTGCTCGCCGGCCTGGTGCTGTTCGCGCTCGCGCTGTGGTGGTTCGAACGCCGCCGCTGGACCGGTGGCGGCCTCTCGCGCGCACTGGCGCTGGCCCTGCTGGTGGTGTCGCTGCTGCCGGCCGCTTACGCGGTGCGCGATGCGCAGGCCGACACACCCCGCGCAGCCCCCACCGGCACGAGCGATAAAGTGGCCTATTCGGCGGAGCGCCTGCAGGCACTGCGCGAGGCGGGCACGCCGGTGTTCGTGAACATGACCGCCGACTGGTGCGTGACCTGCAAAGCCAACGAGCGCCGCGTGCTGTCGCAGCCGCCGTTCCGCGAAGCCCTCACGCGTGCCGGTGCGACCTATATGGTCGGCGATTGGACCAATGTCGACCCGCAGATCGGCGCGTTCCTCGAGGCGCACGGCGCGGTCGGCGTCCCCTTGTATGTGGTCTACCCGCGTGGCGGCGGCGATGGCGAGGTGCTGCCGGCGCTGCTGAGCGAGACCGTCGTGACCGACGCACTCGAGCGCGCGGGCGCCGTGCAGTGAAGCGTGGCGGCACCCTGGCGATCGTCGCGGTCGCCCTCGTGGCCGGCGGACTGGGCGTGCTCGCCAGCCTGTTCGTCTCCGGCCCGGGCCCGCTGCTCGGCACCGAGGCCGGCCAACGCCTGTACAACGATGCCCTGGTCGCCGCCGCCGAGCCGCCGCCGGCCGGCGTGACCATGGCCCGTCGCGGCGAACAGGTCCCCGACTTCGAAATCGCATTGCTCGACAGCGGACGGCTGCAATTGCCCGACGCCTACGCCGGACGCCCGGTCCTGGTGAACCTGTGGGCCAGTTGGTGCGGCCCCTGTATCGAGGAAATGCCCGAACTCGACCGCTTCGCCCGCGAACAGGGCGCAGACGGCGTGCAGGTGCTGGGCATCGCGCTCGACGATGCCGACGCCGTGCAGGCGTTTCTGGCGCGCATCCCGGTCACCTACCCGATCGCGATCGACGCCCCCGGTCCGGCCGATGCCGGCGTGCGCCTGGGCAATCCGCGCGGGGTGTTGCCCTATACCGTGCTGCTCGATGCCCAGGGCCGGGTGCGCAAGCAGCGGATCGGCCCGTTCGCGCACGGGGAGACCGGGGACTGGGCCACCCGCTGAGCGGCAAAATCAAACGGCCGTTTAAAATCGCCGAACGTCTGCGAACTGGACAGCAATGGAGACATCCCGCAGACTTCGCGCACTTCCCGCACCCGGTGCCCGATGGCGTCGATCCTCGTCCTGCATGGTCCCAACCTCAATCTGCTCGGCACGCGCGAGCCGGAGGTTTATGGCCATGCGACGCTCGCCGACATCGACACGATGCTGCGCGAGGGCGTGGCCGCCGCCGGTCATGCGCTCGAGAGCCTACAGTCGAATGCCGAGCACGTGCTCGTCGACCGCGTCCAGGCGGCGCGGACCGACGGCACGGCGATGATCCTGCTCAACCCCGCGGCCTTCACCCACACCTCGGTCGCGCTGCGCGACGCGTTGGCCGCGGTCGCGATCCCGTTCATCGAAATCCACCTGTCCAACCCGCATCGCCGCGAGCCGTTCCGGCAGACCAGCTACTTCAGCGATCTGGCGATCGGTGTGGTCTGCGGCTTCGGTGCCGACAGCTACCGCTACGCCCTCGATGCTGCGCTGCGCAGGCTGGAGCCGGTCGCATGACGCACCGCGGTCCCGTCCCCGCCTGGTTGCTGGCAGGCATCGCGGCGGCTTGGCCACTGGCGGCGTCGGCCGACCTGCTGACCGAGGCCGATTGCGTCGCGCCGCTGTCGACCGACACCGCCGCACTGTGCATGTCCGCCGACTACGCGCGCCTGGATGCCGAGCTCGAGCGGGCCCAGGCCGACGCCGTCGCAGCGATGGCCGATCCCGACGGGTGCGGCGGCGGCGCCTGCGACGCTGCGGCCGCCGCGCTCGCGGACGCACACGATGCCTGGCAGCGCTTCCGCGCCCGGGATTGCGACGCCATCTACGCCCTCGCCATCGCCGGCAGCGGTCGCAACGACGCCCGCCTGACGTGCCTGATCGACCACACCCGTCTTCGCATCGGACAGTTGCAGCAGCTTCGCGCGCTGTAAGCCTGCCCGCCATTTCGCCGACAACCACGAGGCCCGCATGGATCTCCGCAAAATCAAGAAACTCATCGACCTGCTCGAGGAGTCCAACCTGACCGAGATCGAGATCAAGGAAGGCGAGGAATCGGTCCGCCTGTCGCGCACCTCGGCCGCGGCCGCACCGGTGGCCTACGCCCCGGCCCCGGCGCCCGCCCCGCGCGCCGCCGAGCCGGTGATGCCGATGAATTCCCCGGTCGACGCAGCCACCGGCGGCACGCCGAAGGCCGGCGACGACCTGCCGCCCGGCCAGGTCACCAAGTCGCCGATGGTCGGCACGTTCTACGCCTCGCCCGCACCGGACAAGCCGGCGTTCGTGTCGGTCGGCCAGCAGGTCAAGGCCGGCGACACGCTGGGCATCATCGAGGCGATGAAGATGTTCAACCCGATCGAGGCCGAGGCCTCGGGCACGGTCGTCGCGATCCTGTGCGAAAGCGGCCAGCCGGTCGAGTTCGATCAGCCGTTGTTCGTGATCGGCTGAGGCCGCCCCGATGCTTGAAAAAGTCGTCATCGCCAACCGCGGCGAGATCGCGCTGCGCATCCTGCGCGCGTGCCATACGCTCGGCATCCGTACGGTCGCCGTGCATTCCACCGTCGATCGCAACCTCAAGCACGTGGCGATGGCCGACGAGTCGGTCTGCATCGGCCCGCCGCCGTCCAACCGCAGCTATCTCGACATGCCGGCGATCATCGCCGCCGCCGAGGTCACCGACGCCCAGGCGATCCACCCCGGCTACGGTTTCCTCAGCGAGAACGCCGACTTCGCCGAACGCGTCGAGCAGTCGGGCTTCGTGTTCATCGGCCCGAAGGCCGAAACCATCCGCCTGATGGGCGACAAGGTCGAGGCGATCCGCGCGATGAAGGAGGCCGGCGTGCCCTGCGTGCCCGGGTCCGGCGGCCCGCTCGGTGACGACCCGGCGACCAACGTCAAGATCGCCCGCGAGATCGGCTATCCGGTCATCGTCAAGGCGGCCGGTGGCGGCGGTGGACGCGGCATGCGCGTGGTCCACACCGAAGCTGCGCTGGTCAACGCGATCGCCACGACCAAACAGGAAGCCAAGGCCGCATTCGGCAACGACATGGTCTACATGGAGAAGTTCCTGGAGAACCCGCGCCACGTGGAGATCCAGGTGCTGGCCGACGGCCAGGGCGGCGCGATCCATCTGGGCGAGCGCGACTGCTCGATGCAGCGTCGACACCAGAAGGTCGTCGAGGAAGCGCCGGCGCCGGGCATCACCCCCGAGGCGCGCGCACAGATCGGCAAGGTCTGCGTGGACGCCTGCATCCGCATCGGCTATCGCGGCGCGGGCACGTTCGAGTTCCTGTACGAGAACGGCCGCTTCTACTTCATCGAGATGAACACCCGCATCCAGGTCGAACATCCGGTGACCGAAATGGTGACCGGCATCGACCTGGTGCGCGAGCAGTTGATGATCGCCTCAGGCCACAAGCTGTCGATCCGCCAAGAGGACGTGGTGCTGACCGGCCACGCGATCGAATGCCGCATCAACGCCGAAGACCCCGAGAGCTTCCTGCCCTCGCCTGGCACGATCCTGCATTTCCACGCCCCGGGCGGCCCGGGTGTACGGGTTGACACGCATGTCTATGAAGGCTATGCGGTCCCGCCGAACTACGACTCGATGATCGGCAAGCTGATCGTGCACGGCGCCGACCGCGAGCAGGCGATCTGTCGGATGCGGGTGGCGCTGTCGGAGATGGTGGTCGACGGCATCAAGACCAACATCCCGCTGCAGCAGCGGATCATGCGCGACCAGGGCTTCCACGCCGGTGGCCAGAACATCCATTACCTGGAAAAGCGCCTGGCCGAGCGCAAGAACAAGACGCTGGCGATCGGCTGAGGCCGCCGCCGGCGCGCGCAGGTCGCGCGCCGGCGGTCGTCAGGACTCGCGGTCGGGAAACGCCCGGCGCAAGGACGCATCGAGCTGGATGGGGCGCGCCCAGCGGTCATAGCTCGCCACCAGGCCACGCTTGACCCGCACGACCGGCTCATCGTCAGACGCCACACCGAGGCGCTCGAGTACGCCGACCCAGCCGCCGCTGCGATCACGTCGCCAGTGTGCGGCGATCTCGCGGCAGGGCCGACCCAACGCCCGGCCCACGGCGCAGGCGAAATAGACATCACCGGCGCGCATGCCCGCCTCATCGAGCAACTGTTCGACCAGCGACCGCGGCGCAACCTGGTAACGCGCCACCTCGTCGACGAACGCCTCCCGGTAGCGTGCCGCGTACAGATCGACATCCTCAAGCCAGGTGTCGAGCCAGGCATCACCGGTCCCGGGATCTGGCACGGCGTCTTCGCCGGCCTCAGCAGCATCGGCGCTGGGGGCGCCCTCCTGGGCGTATACCGGAGACACGACAGCGGCCAGCAGCAGACACGACAGGCACATGGCAGCGGATAGCGAACGCACGGCGGTTACTCGAGGCAGGACCAGGTCGGAGCGCATCGCGGCTTCGACACCGCCGCGACGCACAGGGGCCGACGATAGCCCAACACCGCAAGCGAGGACAGCCGACGATGGAGCCGCATCGAACCACCCCGCGCGCGCCGCGCATGCTGCGCTGGGGCATCGCGGCCTGCGTCATCGCGTTGGGCCTGGGCGCTTTCTGGATCGCGCTCGACCACGTCGCCACGCGTGTCGGCCAGGATGCCGAGAACAGCCTGCGCAATGTGCCGCGCAATGACGACACCCGGCACCGCGCCAACTGATCGCAGCCCCGGGCGACGCCCTAGGATGATCCCCAAACGCAAATCGCCGCCCGAAGACGGCGATTTGGGGGATGCACGTTCGCTGCGATAGAGCCCGATTGCGCGTCCTCAGCGCCAACCGCCTCGACGCCCGCGATCCTCGCGTGGATCGTAGTAGTGCGTCGTGCAGCGGCCGCGGCGGTCGCACTCGGTCCTGCCCCGCGCACGCTCGTGGTGGCGATAGCGCTCGGCGGCATAGCGCGGCGGAGCAGGATGGTGACGACCGTGGCTGCGCGGCGCGGTGCGGTAGTACACCGGCCGGCCGTAGCGGTCGTAGGACAGGCGCAGGCGATCGTCGTAGCCGTAGCGCCCGCGCCGATCGTAGGGCTGGTCGCCGCGCATCACGACATCGGCGATGTCCACGATGACCTGGACCAAGTCGTCGCTCGCACGGGCCGGCGTCGGCACTGCGAACGTCGCGGCCAAACCGGTGGCCAACGCGGCCGGCCACATCCAGCGGGTCAAAGTGTTGGATGTCATCGGACTCTCCTGCAACGTGGCCACCACCGCGGCGGCCCACGCCCTCAACATGCCGTGCGCGAAATGAATCGTCATGCAATATTGCTTGCGACGCGCAGATACAAAAGCGCGGCGTAAACAGCGCATTCAAATTGGAAACGGTTACGCGCACTCAATGCGTGTTTCAGGCACTCAACGCAATGCGATCGCTTGCGCCGCCAGCTCGATCACCGCCTCGGGCAGCAGGTCGGGCGTGGCGACCTCGCGCATGCGCTCGCGGCCTTCGCCGATGTCGGCCTGCGTCTCGTGCGCCCAGGTCGTGCGGTAGGGCATGTATACGCCCCAGCCGCCAAGGGCGAGGACCGGTGCGATGTCCGAGCGCAACGAGTTGCCCACCATCAGGAAGGCCTGTGCGTCGATGTCGAACTCGCCCAGCACGCGCGCATAGGTCGCTGCATCCTTCTCACTGACGATCTCGATGCGCCCGAACAGATCCGACAGGCCCGAGTCGCGCACTTTGGCTTCCTGGTGGAACAGGTCGCCCTTGGTGATCAACACGACCTCGAAGCGCTCGGCGACCGCGGCGACCGCGTCGCGGATGCCGGGCAGCAGTTCGACCGGGTGCCGCAGCAGCGCCTTGGCCATCTCGACGATGCGATGGAGATCGGCCGCGGCGATCCGTCCGCCGGTGATCTGGGTCGCCGATTCGATCATCGACAGCGCCATCCCCTTCACGCCGTAGCCGAACACGGCGATGTTGGCAGTCTCGACCGCGTACAGGGCTTCGGCGACACGGCCGTCGGCCAGGTCCACATAGCGCCCGACGATGCGCTCGAACTCCAGCTGCGCTTCGTCGAAATAGTCCTGGCTGCGCCAGAGCGTGTCGTCGGCATCGAAGCCGACCAGTCGGATGCCGTGGGTCATCGGCGCATTATGCCGGCCGCCGCCTTTCGTCGCGGAGATCGACCAGAGCGTATGTCGCGAATGCAGGATGGCAGCTCCCGCGTCTGCGAGGCCCAAAGGCGGTGCTTCGCCGAAGTCAGCGCATCCTGCTTCTGCGTATCGCCGAATTCGGGTCGTAACCGTTTGTGGCAGCGGACTGGCAGTCGGTGGCCGCGCCAAGCGCGCCATGGGTGAACCCGCTTTAGCTTGCGCGGCATGCCGCGCGAGCGGATGAACGCCCGGCGTGCTTCGCCGGGCCGGACCGATCCGCGAAGCGGAGCGGGCGCGCGTCCGAGTCAGGACAGGATGTCCTGACCGAGGGGAAAGCGGCTTCCGGCAGCCAGGCTGCTGCGTCTTCGAAGCAGAACTCCCGTCTCCGCAAGTCAAACAGGTAAAAAAAAGCGGCCCCGAACGGAGCCGCTTTGGTCTGGACTGCAGGCCGCGATAAGCGGCCTGCAAGCAAGCGAGACTCAGTTCTCGCTGGCGCCCGCGCCCGAGGTCTGGGCGTTAACGTAGTTGCGGTACTCCTCCGGCGTGATGAAGCCATCGCCGTCGGCATCGACATCGCTGAAGACCTGCGCCAGGCCCTCGAGACCGGCGGCCTCGGTCTGGCTCAGACGGCCGTCACCGTCCGTGTCCAGATCGGCCCAGGTGACCTGGCCCTGCTGCGCCTGCGGCGCCTCGGCCGTCGCATCCTGCGCATAATCCTGCGTAGCCGCCTCGGTGGTCGGCGGCGCCTGCTCCGCGGTCGGATCCTGCGCGAATGCCATCGGCATGGCCATCGCGGCACCCAGCGCAATGGCGGCGATCAGCGGCGTGCGAGCATTCTTCATCATGGTCTCTCCTGCGTTTCTTTGGGGAAGTTGGCGCGGGGGTCTTTCATCCTCGTCGTGGATACCGCACGGCCCCTACCCTGCCTGCGCCGAAATGAACCGCCCCGCCCTCTGAATCCCGCCTGATTACGACCCCTTAACCACACGATGTGCGATGCCGGGTAAGCCCATGTTCCCGAACGGTGAACGCCGCACCGCCAGGCCCGCCCCGATGGGCTTTCTTTGGAGATGCAGCGCACATGCATCGGTATCGCGATGCGACGTGTTTCGATGAACGACAACACAATATTTACGAACCGCCGCGATCTGCCGGGCTTTTCAGCCGACGCGCGAACGTATGCCACACTCGGGTTTTCCCCGATTGTTTCCTGGAGATCCGCATGCCACGACTGCTCGCGCTCGCCCCGCTCGCCGCCTCGCTGTTGTTGACGATCGGCTGCGATGGCACCGCCGCCAACACCGCATCGAGCGCGACCGCGGCCTCGAGCGGCGAACAGACCGCACACGCCACCGCCGGCGCGGATGCGATCGAAGGCCTGCCGTTCGCGAGCACCGCAGTTGCCAGCTTTGACGAACCGTGGGCCCTGGCCTTCCTGCCCGACGGCCGACTGCTGGTGACCGAGAAGGCCGGGACGCTGAAGCTGGTGACGCTGCCCGACGGGCAGGCGCGCGAGATCGCCGGTGTGCCAGACGTGGCCTACGCAGGCCAAGGCGGCCTGGGGGATGTCGCGCCGCACCCGCAGTTCGCGCAGAACGGCCTGATCTACCTGAGCTATGCCGAGGACGGCAACGGCGGCCGCGGTGCGGCGGTGGCGCGCGGACGTCTGGATACCGAGGCCGGCACCCTTGAGGACGTCGAAGTGATCTGGCGCCAGGTGCCCAAGGTCTCGGGCAACGGCCATTACGGCCACCGCCTCGCGTTCGACCGCGACGGCAAGCTGTGGATCTCGTCGGGCGAGCGGCAGAAGTTCGATCCCTCGCAGAACATGGCCTCCAACCTCGGCAAGATCCTGCGGCTCGAAGACGACGGCCGCGTGCCGGCCGACAATCCGTTCGTCGACCAGGGCGGCGTGGCGGCGCAGGTCTGGTCGCTCGGCCATCGCAATCCGCTGGGCATCGCGTTCGATGCGCAGGGCCGGCTGTGGAACAGCGAGATGGGCCCGGCCGGCGGCGACGAACTGAACCTGGTCAAGCGCGGCGCGAACTACGGCTATCCGATCGTCTCCAACGGCAACCACTACGACGGACGGCCGATCCCCGACCACGACACCCGCCCGGAGTTCGAGAAGCCGGCGATCACCTGGACGCCGGTGATTTCGCCCTCGAGCCTGATGTTCTATTCGGGCACGCTGTTCCCGGCATGGACCGGCAACGCCTTCATCGGCGGCCTGTCGGGCCAGACCCTGGTGCGCGTGGAGATCGACGGCGACAGCGCGCGCGAGGCCGAGCGCTTCGCGATGCGCGCGCGTATCCGCGGCGTCGAACAGGGCCCCGACGGCGCGTTGTGGGTCATCGAGGATGGCAAGGACGGCCGACTGATCCGACTGGCGCCGCGCGAAGGGTGAGCGCGGCGGCGTCGCCGAAGACGCGACGCCCTTCACGCATCCACAGATCGCGTCACCGCGGCCTGCGGCGGCCGGTCAGAGCGCCGGCCGCTCGATCGGGTGGCCCATCGCCGCCCGATAGCGCACGTACAACGCCTGCACTTTCGCGATGTAGGCCTGCGTCTCGGCGTAAGGCGGCACGCCGCCATAACGCGTCACCGCGCCGATCCCAGCGTTGTAGGCGGCCAGCGCCAGCGTGCGGTCGCCGTCGTAACGGCGCAGCAAGGCGCGCAGATGGCGCGCGCCGGCGCGGATCGATTCGGTGGGCGCGTGCGGATCGGCGACGCCATAGTCCGCGATCACGTCCGGCATCAGCTGCATCACCCCGCGCGCGCCCTTGGGCGACACCGCGTCGGCGTCGAAGCCGCTCTCGGCATGCGCGATCGCGCGCAGCCAGGCCTCGTCCAATCCGTAGGCCTTCGCAGCCGACGCGAACACCGCCGAATGCGGCTGCAGCCTGGGCGCTCCCACCGCGCCCAGGCCCTCGTGCGCGGGCTCGCCCGGTGGCGTGTGGGCGGTGAAGCGCAGGTACTCGCGCGCGCCCGGCAACCGACGCGTGCCGTAGACCCGTTGCCCGTCCTGCTCGCGCTCATAGAGCACACCGCTGAACACCCCCATCGCGCCCCACAGGTTCGGCGTCTGCACCGCATCGTCGGCGATCTGGCGGGCCTCGCACTTCGATCCGGGCTCGGGCGCCGTCGACAGGCTCACCGTGCCGTCGCGTACGCAGCGCCAGACCGTGCGCGCCTGCGCGGGCACGGCGGACAGCACGGCGGCCAGGACGAGACCGCAGACGGCGAGCGAGGGACCTTGGACGGGCATACGGGCTCCGGCAGGAAACTCCGGCCAATACGCCCGGCCCGGTGAACATTGTGTCGGCGGCACGATTGCGGTGATCATCCCCACCCCTTGCTCGAGCCCCTTCGATGCCGCACTGGTCGACCCTGATCCGCGAGATTCCCGATTTTCCAAAGCCCGGCATCGTCTTCAAGGACATCACCCCGGTGCTGGCCGAGGGCGCCGCGTTCGCCGCCGCGATCGAGGCGATGGCCGCGCCGTGGCGCGACACGCCGCCGACCGCGTTTGTGGGCATCGAATCGCGCGGTTTCATCTTCGCCGCCGCACTCGCGCAGGCGCTGGGCACTGGCTTCGTGCCGGTGCGCAAGCCGGGCAAGCTGCCCGCGCGCGTGCTGCACCACGATTACGCGCTCGAATACGGCAAGGACCGACTGGAGATGCATGCCGACGCGTTGCCGCCCGGCGCGCGCGTGGTGCTGGTCGACGATGTGCTGGCGACCGGCGGCACGCTGCGTGCGGCCTACGCCTTGGCGCGGGCGCAGGGCGCCGAGGTCCTCGGGGCTGCGGTGCTGGTCGAACTGGCAGCGCTCGGTGGACGCGCGCGCTGGGACCACGCCGTGCCCTTGCACGTCGCGTTGCCGGGGTAACGGCGCGTACCGTCGTCGCGGCGCTTCGACGGGAGCCGACCTATGGTGCGGGCCCCCACCCGCTGTCCCCGCCCCATGCATGAGGAACACCTGACCCTGAGTCGCAACGACTGGATGCCGAACAACCCCCGGCTTCCGGTGCGGATCTACCGAGGCCTGCGCATGGCGACTGATGCGCCCTTCGACGCTGCGGCCTTCGAGACCCGCTTCTCTGCCAATGGCTGGCCCGCCGACTGGCGCGGCGGGGTCTACGACTACCACCACTTCCATTCGAGCGCCCACGAAGTGCTCGGCGTGGCCGCCGGGACCGCGGCGCTGATGCTGGGCGGCCCCGATGGCAGCATCGTCGAGGTCGCCGCGGGCGATGCGCTGCTGCTGCCGGTCGGCACGGGGCATTGCTGCGTGCGGGCCGACGCGGCGTTCTGCGTCGTTGGCGCCTACCCCCGCGGCCAGGACTGGGACATCCAGCGCAGCGCGCCGGATGCGAAGACGCTCGAGCGCATGCACGCCGTGCCCGACCCGCGTCGCGACCCGGTGACCGGGAAGCGCTTCTGATCCGCGCCACCGCCAACACCGCGAATGGCGTCAGTCGTCGTCGTCGAAGGCATGCGCGAGCCAGTCGCCGTCGGTCTCGTCGTCGTGGCGCTCGTGCGGCGCGGGCTCGAGCAGCGTGTAATCGTCGACATCGGGGCTGCGGATGCGCCGCGAGACCGGATAGGCCTCCAGCATTGGCTGCGGCATCGTGTCCAATAAGCGCAGCGTCGGCGGGCCGGTCAGCCAGTTACCGATCGCCGCGGCCGGCATGAACACCGGACCGTCGGGCACAAGCGGCGCCGGGATCGCCGGGTTGGGATGGGTCAGCACCGCGAACGTGTACAGCTCGGGGGTGTCCTTGTCCCAGTGGTCCCACAGTCCGGCAGCGAACAGCGGCTCGCCGTCCTGCGCCTGAATGAAGTACGGCACCGGCATCTCGCCGCTGCGGTCCCATTTGTAGTAGCCGTTCATCGGCACCGCGCAGCGGCGGGTCTCCCAGGGCCGGCGGAAGATCCGGCTGCGCGGGGCTCGCGCCAGCCGCGCGGTCACCGTGGTGTAGGGCGTTTCGGGCAATGGCGACCAGCGCGGCACCAGGCCCCAGTCGAAGTCCTCGACGACCGGGCCGTCGCCGCGATCGAAGATCACCGCCGCCGGGCGCCGTTTGCCGATGTTGTAGCGCGGCGGGGTGGCCGACAACGTCTCGCCGACGTCGCGGGGCAGCGGCGGCGGCCATGGCGCATTGCCGAAGGCCTGCACGAACCTACGCATCGCTCGGACCGGGCGCCATCGGCGCAAGCTGTCGACTGGACATGCGTGCATTCTCTCCAGGGACGCGTGAAGCGACCGCGCCGGTCTTCACGTGCTGCCCCCGCGCTGCGGGCCAGGGTCGTGCGCTCTCCAAAGAGGATGACGACATGCAGCGCACCCCAGATCCGCAGGAGGCCCCGATGCCCGATGGCGACGTGCCCGGCTCGGCGCCGCATCCGATGCACGACCCGATGCCCGACCGGCCGATCGACCCGCCTGTGCCGACGCCCGGCGATCCCGAACGGGACCCGCAGCCGCAGCGCGATCCACCGTCGCCCACCCGTCCGCAGGATCCACCGCGACCGGCCTGAGGCGATCCTGGGCCGCACCGCCCTGCGGAGGGTGACGCGTCACGCCATCGCAGGCGCCGGCGGCTGCCGACGGGCCTCGGGCGCGCGCCGGGGCGGTGGCGACGTCGGCGCGATTGCCGCGACCTCGCGCTCGCCTTCGAAGCCGCCGTCCACGCTGTGGACGCGCACGATGGCGCCGCACAGCAGCACCGAGGCGTCGCCCGCCAGCTGCCGGAACGCGGCATCGCGCGTGGGGTGGTGCGAGAGCGTCCGTCCGGAGCCGGCGTCGAGCAGGGTCCAGTCGAGCGAAGCCGCGCAGTGGCGCAGCAGATAGCGGATCGGGGTCATGGCGGCCTTCGGTCAATGAAAAGCGACAACCGGGTGTACCGGCGACAAGGCATCATGAACGCCACCCGATGAGGGTTTGGTGTGCAGCCCGGTGATGGGCTGCACTATCTGCACGAACGCCAACGGGAGCACGCCGCCGCGACCGGTGGGATCGCCAGCGCGGGCGCGGCGGGGCACAATCGACCTCGGGGCGACGCGAGGGCGTCGCCTTTCGTCTGTGTCTCGCCGGCGCGACCGTTGCCGGCCTTTCTTCATGGAGAACCTGATGTCCACGCTTCCCCGCAGCGGCCTGCCGCCGTCCGATGCCGGCGCTACGCCCGCAATCACCGTGTCCAGCATCGACCTGGCGCGGCTCGAAGCCATGCTGCAATCGCCTGCGTTGCGCAACCACCCCACGGCCGAACTGCTCCAGCGCGAGCTCGACCGCGCCGAGGTGCTGCCGCCCGATGCCATGCCCCCCGATGTCGTGCGCATGCACACGATCGTCGAGTGCGAGGACGCCGACGGTGCCCCGCGCCACCTTACCCTGGTCTATCCCCAGGAAGCCGATGTCGCCAAGGGCCACGTCTCGGTGCTCGCACCGGTCGGCGCCGCGTTGCTCGGCCTGTCGATCGGACAGTGCATCGACTGGCCGACGCCCGGCGGCGTCCTGCGCCTGCGCGTCACTTCAGTGCAGCCGTCAGAGGGCTGACCAGCCGGCTTCGCGCGCCGGCGATGCCGGCAGCGGCAAGCTCGCCCCATGCGTCCCCTGCCCCGATCGTTCTACGCGCGCGACGCCCGCAGCGTTGCACCCGACTTGCTCAACAAGCGCCTGGTGGCCCGTGATGGCCGCCAGGCCCGCATCGTCGAGGTCGAGGCCTACTGCGGCGCCGAGGACGAGGCGGCCCATTCGTTCCGCGGCCCGACGCCGCGCAACCGGGCGATGTTCGGACCACCCGGCCATCTGTATGTGTACTTCATCTATGGCATCCACTGGGCGGTCAACGCCGTCTGTGGCGAGCGCTGCGGTCATGGTGTCCTGCTGCGCGCGGCCGAGCCGTTGCTCGGCCTACCCGAGATGGCGTCCGCACGCGGCACCCCCGACCCACGCCTACTCGCCTCGGGGCCGGGGCGGCTCGCTCAGGCCTTCGGGGTCTCAGCGGACGATCGCGGCCTGGACCTGACCTGCATCCGGTCGCGTCTGTGGATTGGCGACGACGGCACGCCACCGCCCGATGCCCCCCTCGCCACGCCGCGAATCGGCATCCGCCGCGCCGCCGACCGCCCCTGGCGCTGGACGGTGCCCGAGCATCCGCATGTCTCTCGGGTCCGGTCGCTTCCCCGCAAGCGGGCGCCACGCTGAGCGCTCGGCTCAGTCGGATGCGGCGAGCGCTGCTTCCACGTCCGCGACCGAACGGGGGCGCGTGACCCGCGCGACCTCGACCCCGTTGCGCAGCACGACCAGGGTGGGCCACAGCTTGACGCCGAAGCTGCGGCCCAGCGGCCGGCCCTTGCCGTCTTCGACCTTGATGTGGGTGAGATCCTGGCGCGCCTCGATCGCGGTGCGCAGCAGCGGCTGGGCCGCCTGGCAGTGGCCGCACCAGTTCGCCCCGAACTCGAGCGCGAGCACGCCTGTCGTGGCGTCGATGTCGTCGCGCGTGGGCGCGTCGGCGGAATAGCGTGCGGTCCAGGTCATGGTCAGCCGCTCCGACTTACTTAAGACAATGCACGCTCGATCGCGTCGAGCGGCAGGTTCGTATAGTCCTTGGCCAGATCCGCGACCAGGCGCTGGGTGGTTTCCTTGTGCAACAACGGCCGGACCCGCCCCAGCGTATTCGGGTCGGCGATCAGCACCAGGTCGGTGAACTTGTTCTTCAAGGCGCCTTCGTTGAGCCCCAGCGCCAACTGCTTGGCGAACGTGGCCTCGTCGAGTTGCGATGCGCTCGATTCGGCAGGCATCGCGCCGGCCGGGCCGTCGTCGTCGAGGTTCATGCCCTCCAGCAGCGCTTCCTGGCGCAGCGTCAGCGCGCCCGCTTGCCCGACATTGGTGAACACGCGCGCCGCGCCCCCGTTGGCCACCACGATCATCGCGCCCTGGGGAATCTTCATCGTCATCGTTTCGCCTCCACTTCGCTGCATCGCGCCGGATGGCGCCAAGCCAATGTAGGCAGGCGGATGTGAGCGCGATGCAATGCGACGCGGGGTCGAGCGCGGCGCGCTCAGCGCCAGGGCCGACGCCCCTCGGTCCATGAGCCCGAGCGCGGACGCCCGGCCGGCCACGGGTCGTGGATGTCGCGCCAGGTCGGCCCGAACGGCGTATCGAACGCGTCGTACATCCCATCGCCGGGCAGCAGGCCCAGGCCGCGGTAGCCGACCGGACCGTCGGAGCGCGCCACGCGCAGATTGAGGTTCACGGTGCCGCCGGCCTCGCCTTCGCGCTCGCGGCACAGATTCAGATCGGCGGCGTTCCAGTGGCTGGTGCCGCCACGCGAGGAATGGCCGATGCCGGTGCTGACGCTGCCGGTGATCGCGCGTTCCTGGCCGTCGGGCGCAGTCGGGCAGCCGCCACGCCGCACCAGGGCGTCGTCGTGGCGCTGACGCCAGGCGGGCGTCGCGGTGCGCGGGCCGGTGTACTCGCCCTCGCCGAATGCAGCCTCGCCGGTGAACATCGGCGTCTCGGGCAGGCGCAGATCGGCGCGTCCATCGCTGGCGAGAGCCAACGGCGGCGCCAGTGCGGCCGCAAGCAGCCAGGTCAGCATCGAAGTGCGCATGGCGCAGGTCCCGTTACACCCGAGGGCGACGGCCCACGCTACCAGTGTTTCGTTGAATCGCCGCTGGCCGCGACCCGATGCCGGTCAGCCGTGACGCATCCACAGGCAGTCGATCGCATCCAGCGCGATGTGCACCAGCAGGCCGATCGCCAGCAGCCGCGTGCGACGCGGCACCACCATGGCGCCGTAGAGCGCGACCGCCGGCGCGGTGTGCAGCGGATGGAAGCCGATGCTGCAACGATCGGGCTGGTACACCGGGTCGGCCAGCAGATGGTCGAGATCGATCAGCCAGCCGAGCAGCAGCAGACCCCAGGCGTGCAGGAACCGCTCGCGCCAGAACAGCCAGGCCAGCAGCGCCGGCACCGCGGCGTGGAGCAGGAGGTGGACGATGGCACGCGCACCCATCTAAGGGCTCCGGCAGGGCGCGACAGGGTACGCCACCCCGGACGACGGTCGATCACGCCCATCCCGTACCATGTCGTCCCTTCCTTGGGAAGGCGCAGGGACTGCTTCGACGCGAAGCGGTGAGCGAAGCGGGCATGAAGACGGGATCGGGGATGCGCAAGGCGGGGCTGCTGACGATCTGTGCAGGCGTGCTGTCGCTGGCGGCCTGCGTCGGCTGGCATCACGATGCGCCGGTGGTCACGGGTCTGCCGACGACGGCAGTCGAGGCCTCGCAGGCCTGCGACCATGCCCACACCGGTCCGCATGTCGCACTGCGCCTGCCTGCGCCCGAGGGCGGCTGGTCCGGTGCGCCACAGGCCGTGGTGGTGATGAACACCTTCGCCGGCTCGGTCGACATCCAGCACGGCACGCGCCTGCGCTGCGGTTCGCCCGAGGATGCCCGGACCTTGGATTCGCGGTTCCGCGCCGGGGTCGGCGCGGTGATCGTGCCCGAGGCGGGCGACACCGCGCCGATCGAAGTCGGCTTCGACGACAACGCGCTGCCCCTGTGGCGCCCGATCGTCCAGCTGGGCCAACCTGCGCCGATCCAGCGGGCCGACATTGCACGCTTCGCGGTCCGCATCGCCTCGATCACGGTGGTGCTGACGCTGCTGGTCTCGGCGCTGCTGGCGTTCTTCGCCACCCGTGAGCGCGCATTCGCCAATTACGCGATGGCCGCATCGCTGTTCGCGCTGTGGCAGGCGTTGCTGTCCGGGCTGTGGGCCTGGCCCCGCCCCTGGCTTCCGGTAGCCGGCGCTGCGGTCCCGGTCCTGGTCGCGCTGGGGCTGGGCATGGCCGGCCTGACCGCCAGCGCTTTGCTGCGCCAGTCCGGGCTGCGGCGGCGACGCCCCCGGCTCGATCGGGCCACCACTTGGGGCGCGCGCGGCCTGATTGCGATGGCCGCCGTGGTTCCCTGGCTGCCGACGCAGGCGGTGGCCGCCCTTTCGGTGGCGATCGAACTGGGCTTCTACCTGCTGTGCCTGGCGTTCGCGATCACGGCACTGGCCGCACTGACGCAGCGCCGTGGCGATGGCTTGCTGCTGCTGGCCGGCGTGATCCCGTTCCTGCCGATCGCCGGCCTGCAGGCGGCCTGGCCCGATGGGCTGGCGCTGTGGAAGGTGGAGGCCTTCATGCTGGCCGGCGCCTGGCTGGCGCTGACCTGCAGCATGACCCTGACGCTGCGGCTGGGCCGGCTGCGGCGCCAGCGCGACGAGATGCGCATGCTCGCGCAGACCGATGCGCTGACCGGCCTGCCCAATCGGCGTGCCGCGCTGGAACGGCTCGAGCAGTGCGTGGCCGATGCGCGCGTTACCGACACACCGCTGACGATCGCCTTTCTCGACGTCGACCATTTCAAGCGCATCAACGATGTCCATGGCCACGAGACCGGCGACCGTGTCCTGCGCCATGTTGCCCGCGCGCTGCGGCACGCATTCCGCGACGCCGACCACATCGCGCGCATGGGCGGCGAGGAATTTCTGGCCATCCTGCCCGGTGCCGAGCCGGTGCATGCGCAGACGCGCATCGACGTGCTCCGCGTCTCGCTGCAGGACATCGGCACCGCGCTGGGCATCACCGGCCTTCGGGTCACCCTGAGCGCCGGTGTCAGCGCCCTGCACCCGCTGGACCGGGACACCGCAGCCCTGCTGCGCCGCGCCGATTCGGCAATGTATGCAGCCAAGCGCGGCGGACGCGATCGGACCGAAACGGCCGCCGCCGCGGTCGCCTGACGAGGCTGCACGACCGCCCGGCGCAGGGCGCTGCCGCGTTCACCGGACCTGCACCGATCTGATGCGACCTTCGCCGACCTTAATTGCAGTCGGAGTTCGTTGGATGGCGCATCACAGCCCCGGAGGCCTCGTCCTTCTGGTCGAGGACAACCGCAATATTTCCGAACCTGTGGGCGAATATCTGGAAAGCCGGGGGTTCGAAGTGGACTATGCCGCCGACGGCCTGGACGCCTACAACATTGCTTCCGAAAATCCGTTCGACGTCATCGTGCTGGATCTGATGCTGCCCCGGTTGGGCGGCATCGAAGTCTGTCGCCGCCTGCGCGCCGACGGTCGCAATGCCACTCCGATCCTGATGCTGACCGCGCGTGACTCGCTGGAGGAGAAGATCGAGGGCCTGGAGGCCGGCGCGGACGACTACCTGACCAAGCCCTTCGACATCAAGGAACTCGAAGCCCGGATCCGGGCGCTGATCCGCCGCGATCGTCGCGAGGTCGGGGCTGCGGTGCTGGAGGTCGGCGACCTGCGCCTGGACCCGGTCTCGCTGCGCGTCCAGCGCGGCGGACGCGAGCTCAATCTCGCGCCGATCGCGATGAAGATCCTGACCATCCTGATGCGCGAAGCGCCGCGGGTGGTGACCCGCCGGGAGATCGAACAGGAGATCTGGGGACTGAGCCTGCCCGACTCCGACACCCTGCGCAGCCACCTGTACAACCTGCGCAAGATCATCGACCGCGACCAGCCGGTCCAACTGCTGCACACGATCACCGGCGCCGGCTACCGGATCGCGGACCTGAGCCAGGCGGTCGCCTGAGCGCCCGCCGCCATGCCGTCACGGCATGGCGGTCGAGCCCCTCATTCGATGCGGCCTTCGCCACGCCGCGCGGCGTCCGGCAAGACCGACGCACCGCATCTAGCGTGTTTTGGCGGCCGTCTTGCGCGAGGCCTTGGATGCCGTGCCGGCACGCGCCGCCGTGGTCGTCGTCGCGCCGACGGTCTTCTTGGTCGCCTTCCTCGTCGCCTTCTTGGCGGTCTTCTTTGCGACCTTCTTCGCAGCCTTCTTGGCGACCTTGCCCACCGCAGTCTTCGCCGCAGGCTTGGCGCCCGGACGCGCAGACGTCTTCTTGGCGGCCTTCGCCGGGCGCGCCTTCGCAGCCGCGCGTTCGACCGCGGTCCGTCCGGCGCCCTTGCGCTTGAGCGCAGCGATCTCGGCCGCGGCGGCCGACTGCGCGGTCTCCAGCGTTTCGCGCGCTGCGGCCACGCGCCGACTCACCGCATCGGCAGCTTTGGCCACGATGCGGCTGGCCCGATCGCCCAGCGTGCGGGCGCCGTCCGCCACGGCCGCCTCGGCGTGCCGGGCGGAGGTCTCGACCGATGCGGCGGCCGTCCGGACCCGCTTGCGCACGACTGCGACCACGTCGCCAGCGTGTCCAGCGGTCTTCCCCTTGTCCTTGCCCATGCTGCTGCCCTCGTCCTGTGCGTGCGGGCCGGTCGCCCGCACCGCGCAATGTAACGCGACCCGATACCCCCGAGTAGCCGCGCGTGCCGATGGCGGGCGGGCATTTTCGGCAACGCTTGGCCGGTGCGCCGGACAGGGTCCCCCACCCGGTCGCGTCGGGTGCGCAGCCGCCGCATGAATGCGGACTTCAACACCGATTCAAGCGCAGGCAGCGACACTGCGACGGCGCCGGCCGCCACAGGTCTCGCAGAGCGCTTGACCAACGCCGCCGCAGCCACCACGTTCGATTTCCGATCCGATTCGTTTCCGCCACGGCCAAGCCGACAGGGGATGCCACCGCCATGCGAGCCAAGACCACGCTTCTCGCCCTGACCCTCGCCGCCGCGTTCGGCGGCTTCGCTGCGACCGCGATGCGCGACGCACTGCAACAGCCTGCGGCGGCGACGCCGCCCGGGAGCGCCGCGGTGCCGATGGTCGCCCTGCCCGCCGCGGTCGATGGCCAGCCGCTGCCGTCGCTGGCGCCGATGCTGCGCCAGGTCACGCCTTCGGTGGTGTCGGTGCACACCAAGCAGCGCGTGCGGGTGAGCCCGTTCGGCAACGACCCCTTCTTTCGGCGGATGTTTCCGGAGCTATCGCAGGAACGCATCAACGAATCGCTCGGCTCGGGCGTCATCGTCGATGCCGCGCAGGGCTACGTGCTCACCAACCACCACGTCATCGAAGGTGCAGACGATGTCTCGGTGACGCTGTCGGACGGGCGTACGCTCGAAGCCGAGTTCATCGGCTCGGACGTCGACACCGACGTGGCGCTGATGCGGGTCAAGGCCTCGGGCCTGACCGCGATCCCGCTGGCCCAGGACAGCAACCTGCAGGTCGGCGATTTCGTCGTTGCGGTCGGCAACCCGTTCGGATTCGGGCAGACCGTGACCTCGGGCATCGTCTCGGCGGTCGAGCGCAGCAACGTGCCGGGCGTGGGCTTTCAGAACTTCATCCAGACCGACGCCTCGATCAATCCCGGTAACTCCGGCGGCGCGCTGGTCAACCTGCGCGGCGAGTTGGTCGGCATCAACACCGCCAGCTTCAATACCCAGGGCAGCATGGCGGGCAACATCGGCCTGGGCTTCGCGATCCCGATCGGCTTGGCGCGCAACGTGATGACCCAGCTGGCGACCACCGGCAGCGTGCAGCGCGGCACGCTCGGCGTCGACACCCAGACCGTCGATGCGCGCATCGCGCAAGGCCTGGGCCTGGAGGCGCCCCGCGGTGCGGTGGTCACGCGCGTCTACGGCGGTTCGCCGGCCGCCGACGCCGGGCTGCGGACGGGCGATGTGGTGATCGCCGCCAACGGACAGCGCATCGACAACAGCGAGGCGCTGCGCAATTTCCAGGGCCTGCAGACACTCGATGCGCCGGTGACGCTGGAGGTACTGCGCGACGGCAAGCCGCTGAAGATCGACACCCGCCTGCGCGCCCTGCCCCGCGACGGCGCGAGCTTCGACCCGCGCCTGGCCGGCGCGACACTGGCCGATCTGCCCGAGGCAGTCCGTCGCCAGAACAACCGAATCGGTGGCGTGCGGATCGAAAAGGTGGCCCCCGGCAGCCGGGCATTCGACAATGGCCTGCGCGAGGGCGACCTGATCCTGGCCGCCAACAGTGGCGAGTTCCGCGACCTCGCGGGATTCCGCGATTCGCTGGCCAACCGGCCGACCGATCTGGCCATGCGCATTTCACGCGGCGGACGCATCTACAACGTGATCATGCGTTGACCCCATCCGCGCCGTGCGCGTCCGCACGGCACGTCCCACACAGGAGTGAGCGAAGATGAGCCCCACCTCCACCGAAACGGTGAAGTCCAACCTCGGCGAAGCCGGCAACCACCTGGCGCAGGCGGCGCGTGATGCGACCTCGGCCGTGAAGAATGCCGCTGGCGTCGCGGGCGAAGAGCTCAAGCTCGGCAAGGCCAGCGTCAAGGCCGATCTCGCCGGTTCGGCCTCTGCCGGGTTGGCCGCAGTCGAGGAAGGCACCGCCGCTGCAAAAGAACAAGCCGACCTGCTCATGGAGAAGGGCCGCGACCTGATCGACAGTGCCGCCGACCTGATCCGCGAGCGTCCCATCGCAGCCTTCGGCACGGCGTTCGCGGCGGGCTGGATCATCGCCAAGCTCGCCCGCAGCAAGTAATCGCGGATCGACATGACCGAGCGCGTGACCGGGGAAGACCCGCGCGAGGGGCAGCCGGCCGGCAGTGCGACCCGCGCGCCCGGCGAAGCGCCGAACCTGGATGAAAGCGTCCGCCGCGTCCGCGCGGCGGCCAAGGAGACATTGGGCTCCGGGCTCGCGACCGGACGCGCGCTGCGCAGGCTGGTGTCGGCCGATTTCGCCCTGGCCCGCAGCGCACTGGGACGGGCCCTGGCGTGGTCGGCTGTCTCGGTGGTGTTCGGCGCCTCGGCGTGGTTGCTGGCCATGGGCGCCGCGATTGCGTTGCTGCAGTCCTGGGGCCTGTCGTGGCTGGCCTCGATCTCGATTGCGATGGCCATCAGTCTGCTGGTGACCGCACTGGCGGCCTGGCGGGTCTCGGTGTTCTTCGATCATGCTGGCATGCACGCCACACGGCGCCAGCTGACCCGACTGGGGATGTTCTCCGAGAGCACGCATGACGATGACGACGAGGACGTCCCGCCGCCAGCGCAGACACCGAGGACGCCATGAACTTCAAAGGACTCAAGACACGGGTCGAACGTGCCGAGGCGCTGGTCGACGGGCGCGTGGTGCAGACGCTCGACCGCCACGCAGCGTTGCGCTCGAGTTGGCGTGAGGCCTGGACGCCGTCGCGTATCGTGATCGCCGGCCTGATCGCCGGCTTCGCCACCGGGGTCGCCCAGCCCAAGCTGGCGCTGCGCCGGCTGGGCAAGCTGGGCGGGCCGAAGTCGCTGCAAATGGTCAGCGCGTTGTCGGGCCTGGCCTCCTCTATCCAGGCGACGATCGCAGCGGTCGGCGCCAAGCAGGCGGCCGATGCCACCGATGCCTCCGAAGAGGCCGCGACCGATGTCGCGAGCGAGGCGACGTCGCCGGCAGCGGCCGGCGTCACCACGACAGCCCCCCACAATCCGGCGGCCGGCTCGGCCGACCTCGCCGCCGGTACAGTCGACGACGCGGCGCCGGCCGCGGGTATCCGCGCCGACCGCCGGCGACCCGAGCCGGTATACGACGCTCAGCCCAGGCCTGCCGAGGCCGCCACCGAAATGTCGGAATCCGGACGCTGAGCGCCGCCCAGACGCGTCCTTTCCTTCGATGAGCACCCCGACCACGCCGCCTCCGCCGGAGGATGCACCGCCGCCGGTGCCCACGCCTGTCGCCCCCCGGCCGCGCGCCTCGACCGCGCTGGTGGTGCTGACCACGCTCGCGGTGCTGGTCACATTGTGGGCCGCGCAGGGCGTGATCCTGCCGGTGTTGCTGGCGATGTTCTTCGCATTGATTGGTAATCCCGTGCTGCGCGGCCTGCGTCGGCTGTGGATTCCCCGCTTCATCGGTGCCTTGCTGGTGCTGACCGCCGGGCTCACCGCCACCGGGTTGCTCGGCACCCAGCTCTACGGGCCAGCCAGCGAATGGGTGCAGCAGGCGCCCAAGCAGTTGCGTGCGCTGGCACCGCGTCTGCAGCAGATGACCCAGCCGGTGCAGCAGGCGAACCGGGCGGCCGAAACCTTCGCCCGTGCGACCGAGGACCGTCCGCAGCGTCGTGTGCAGTTGGTGCGGATCCAGGATGACAGTTCCTGGCGCACACTCGTCGCCACCCCGCGCATGCTGGCCTCGGTGCTGGCGGTGGTGCTGCTGACGTTCTTTTTCATGGTCTATGGCGAGAACCTGCAACGCAACGCGATCGCCCTGCTGCCCGACCGCCAGCGCCGCAAGCTCACTGTCGACATCCTGCAATCGATCGAGCGTGAGATCTCCCGCTACGTGCTGACCATCTCGATCATCAACACCTTGCTGGGCGCGCTGTTCGCCGGCATTCTGCTGTGGATGGGTCTGCCGCTGCAGGACGCGCTGTTATGGGGAACGGTCGTCGCGCTGCTGAACTTCGCGCCCTACGTTGGCCCGCTGATCGGCGTGCTGCTGATGCTGCTGGTGGGCTTCGTCAGTTACGACGGCACCTGGCCGACCCCGGCCTGGGCGCCGGTGATTCCAGCGGCGATCTACCTGGCGCTGCACACGCTCGAAGGCCAGTTCGTCACCCCGATCGTGCTGGGCCGGCGGATGGCGCTGTCACCGCTGATGCTGGTGCTGGCACTGCTGCTGTTCGGCTGGATGTGGGGGATCGTCGGCCTGTTGCTGGCGGTGCCGTTGCTGGTGTGCGTGAAGCTGGTCTTCCGGCGTGTGGAAGGGTTCGAGGGCTGGGCGCGGCTGCTGGCCTGAGCGCGCCCGTTACAATGGCCGCATGCGATTCCCGATCCGCGCCATCACCATCGATCTCGACGACACCGTGTGGCCGTTCGCGCCGATCGGCACGCGCATCGAACAGGCGCTCGACGCCTTCTTGCGCGAACACAGCCCGGCGACCGCCGAGCGCTATCCGATCGAACGCATGCGCGCCCTGCGCGCCCAGGTGTTCGCCGACAACGCGCACTTGGCGCACGATATCGAGGCCCTGCGCCAGCTCACGATCGAACACGCGCTGCGCGACAGCGGCGGCGATGTCGGTCTGCTCGACGCCGCCTACCGGGTGTTCCATGCCGAGCGCAACCGCATCGAGTTCTATCCCGACAGCCTCGAGGCACTGGCGCGGATCGCCGCCCACGTGCCGATGGCTGCGCTGACCAACGGCAATGCCGATATCGAGCATATCGGCCTGTCGCATCTGTTTGCGTTCAAGCTGGCCGCGCACGAGCACGGCGCCGCGAAGCCGGAGGCGAGCATCTTCCATGCCGCCTGCACGCGGCTGGGCTGCGCGCACGGCGACGTGCTGCACGTGGGCGACCATATCGAGATGGACGTCGCCGGCGCCGCGCGCGCAGGCCTGCGCAGTTGCTGGATCAACCGCGAGGGCCGTCGCTGGGAGCACCCCGAGCTGACGCCCGATCTCGAATTCGACACCCTCACTGCGCTCGCCGACTGGCTCGACACCGTGCCGACCGCCGCCGACGACGCCTGACCGGACATCCTCATGACTGACATCACCGACGTGTTCGCCGCCGACGCGCGCGACGCCCGCCCGCTGCACATCGTCTCGCGCAAGCACTTCGCCACCTGGCGCGACGACCAGCCGGCCGCCATCGGCCGCTGGCTCGATGCCTTGGCGTTCGATGGTGCGCCGGGCGCGTTGACCCTGCTACCCGGCGACGACGGCCTGGGCGGCGCGGTGATCGGCATCGGCGATGCGCACGATCCCGACAGCTATGCGCATGCCGTCTACGGCCTGCCCGAAGGCTGCTGGCGCCCGGTCGGCCACTACGCGCCCGACGCACTGCAGCTGGGCTGGGGCCTGGGCGCGTACCGTTTCACCCGCTACAAAGCCACCGCCCGCAAGCCGGCGCGCCTGGCGGTCGAACCGGACCCGGCGATCGTCGACCTGATCGCCGCGACCGCGCGCGTGCGCGACCTGGTCAACACGCCGACCGAAGACATGGGGCCCGACCAGATGGAGGCGGTGGTCGGCGACATCGCCGCCGCACACGGCGCCACGTTCGAGAGCATCGTCGGCGACGACTTGCTGGCACGGAATTTCCCGGCCATCCATGCCGTCGGCCGCGCCTCGCACCGCGCACCGCGTCTGCTGCACCTGCAGTGGGGCGACGCCGCGCATCCGCATGTGGCGATTGTCGGCAAGGGCGTGTGCTTCGATACCGGCGGGCTGGACATCAAGCCGGCCGACGGCATGCGCAACATGAAGAAGGACATGGGCGGCGCGGCACACGCGATCGCGCTGGCCGAACTGGTCATGACGCGCCGACTGCCGCTGCGGATCACGCTGCTGGTGCCGGCGGTCGAGAACGCGATCGGCCCCGATGCGCTGCGCCCGGGTGAAGTCATCGCCACGCGCAAGGGCATTACTGTGGAGATCGACAATACCGATGCCGAAGGCCGCCTGGTGCTGTGCGACGCGCTTGCCTTCGCCGCCGAACAGTCGCCCGACACGCTGCTCGATTTCGCCACGCTGACCGGGGCGGCGCGCATCGCGCTCGGGCCCGACCTGCCGGCTCTGTTCGCCAACGACGACGCGCTGGCCGCCGCTTGGATCGCCGGCGGCGAAGCCACCCGCGACCCGGTCTGGCGGATGCCGCTGTGGCGGCCATACCTGCGCTATCTGACCAGCGGCATCGCCGACATCGCCAATGCCGGCTCGCGCATGGCCGGCAGCGTCACCGCGGCGCTGTACCTGGAGCGCTTCGTGCCCGGCGACCTGCCCTGGGCGCACCTGGACACCTACGCCTGGAACGACAGCAGCCGTCCGGGCCATCCACAGGGTGGCGAAGCGCTGGGTCTGCGCGCGGCCTGGGCGATGCTGCAGGCGCGCTGCGGCTGAGGCTTCGCCGGTCGACGGCGCGGCGGCAACGCCGCGTCGTCAGCGCAGCCAGCCGCGCCGCGCGGCCGAGCGCGCGAACAGCCAGATCGAACCGACCACCAGCACCAGCAACAGCGGCATGGCAGCGCCGGTGGGAAACAGTGCGGGGAGCAGTGCCAGGCCGGCAGCGACCAGCACCGCGACCGCGACGAAGGCCGCAAGCAGCATCGGCACCGCCCAACGGCGCGCGATCAACAGCGCGACCGAACCGGAGGTGCCGGCGACCACGGCCAGGCCGGAGACGAGATCGAACCACATCGGGATCGCCGTCGCGTCGACATCGGCCTGCGCCGGCAGCGTGGCCAGCCGCAGCATCAGCAGCAACAGGCCGAACAGGTACCACAGCAATGCGATGAGGGCGACGACACGGCCGCCCAGCGGCATCGAGGATCGGATCACGGGGCCTTCCGGCAAACGTACCCGCGTGGGCACGGACACACGAGGCTAGCAGCCCGCCGCCGCCGCGCACAGCCGTGTGCGGCCGTCGCTACAGCCAGCCCTTCTGGCGGGCGAGCCGATAGGCTTCGATGCGGTTGCCGGCGCCGAGCTTGCCGATCGCCTCCGACAGGTAGTTGCGCACGGTGCCATGCGAAAGCTGCAGCCGCGCCGCGATCTGGGTCGCATCCAGGCCTTCACCGGCAAGCCGCAGGGCCTGACGTTCACGCTCGCTCAGCGGATCGGGTTCGCTCCAGGCCTCGAGCGCGAGTTGCGGATCGATCGCGCGTCCGCCGCCGTGGACCCGGCGCAGCGCCTGCGCGAGTTGCTCGGGCGGCGCATCCTTGAGCAGATAGCCGCCGACGCCTGCGTCGAGCGCGCGACGCAGGTAGCCGGACCGCGCGAACGTCGTGACGATGACCACGCGCACCGGCAAGCCATGACGCTGGATGCGCTGCGCCAGCTCCAGTCCGGTGAGGCCCGGCATCTCGATGTCGGCGACCAGCACGTCCGGGGCGAGATGCTGCAGCGCGCGCCAGGCCGATTCGCCGTCGCCCACCGCACCGACAACGGCCAGGTCCGGCTCCAGATCGAGCAGTGCGGCCAGCGCGCCGCGCAGCATCGCCTGGTCCTCGGCGATGAGGATGCGCAACGGCGCGTCGGCAGTGGGCATGCGCGGCATGGCGCGACGTTAGCAGGCCCCGGCGCGCAGGCGTGCGCCGGGTGAAGGCGCGGAGGCCGGCTGCAACGGAATGCGCGCATCGACGCGGGTGCCGTGAGGGCCGCCTTCCACGCGCAGGCGGCCGCCCAGCGCCTCGATGCGCTCGCGCATGCCCGACAGGCCATTGCCCGGCACGATCGCACCGCCGCGGCCATCGTCGACCACCTGCAGGCGGATTGCATCGCCTTCACGCGAGAATGTCGCCTGCGCGGTGCGCGCGCCGGCGTGGCGCTGCAGATTGGTCACCGCCTCGCGCAGCGTCATCGCCAAGGCCGTTTCCACCTCGGGCCGCAGGCCTGCGGCCGCGACGTGGTCGTCGAGCACGTAGTCGAACGCGATCCCATCGGTCTCAAGCAGCAAACGCGACGATGCGAGTTCGGCGGCGAGCCCGGCGGCGCGGATGCCGCTGACCGCCTGGCGCACCTGCGCGAGCGCATCGCGTGCGATGCCGCCGACCTCGCCGATCTCGCGGCGCGCGCCATCGGGATCGCGATCGACCAATCGCGACGCGAGATCGGCCTTCAGCGCGACCATCGACAGCGTGTGCCCGAGCAGGTCGTGCAGATCGCGTCCGATGCGCTCGCGCTCGGCAACCGCGGCCAGACGCCGGACCTCGTCGTGCGACAGCCGCAGCGCCGCATCCTGCGCGTGCCGCAGGCGGTCGACATGCACCAGCATGCCGATCACCCCGGTGGTGAGCGGCATCCAGGCCAGCGCCGTGAATGGATAGCCGAGCCCGTGCGCCCACACCAGCAACACCGCATTGAGCGCCACCAGCGTCAGCGCATAGCGCCACACCGACCCGCGCGACAGTGTGCCGAGGAACACGCAGCCGAACACGAAGTAACTCAAGCCCGACACATACCAGGGCAGCATGCCTAAGCACATCGCGATCATCGCTGCCGCGCACCACGGCGCGCGGCGCGGCGGCAGCACCAGGGCGCCGACGAACAACGCCAGGAACACGGGATACGACAGCAGCGTCAGCACCAGCCAGCGCAGGTCGTAGCCGCGCGGCGAGAACATCGGCACCACGAACACCCAGATCGACCACAGCGCGTGGATGCCCTCGCTCCAGGCCGGCCGGCCCTGGCGCAGGGCCATTCCCAGCACCGAATCGGGCGCCGGGCGCAGCCCCGCGATGGGATGAAGCGGGACCTGTTCTGGCGTCTGGGCGCTCACGGCCGCCAGCGTAACCGGCCCGGCGGACGGCAGGCGATCTGCGTCCATGCCTCTCAGCCCACCCGCACCAGCCGGCGCAGCGCGAGCCCCACACAGACCACCGTCGTCGTCGCCAGCACCGCGACGTGCCGCCCGGCGCCGTCGCCTGCATCGGCGCCCAGCACCGCGAGCGCGAGCTGGCCGTGGTGATAGGCCGGCCACAGCGGCGCCAGTTGCGCGAGCGCGTCGGGCAGCATCGACAGCGGCAGCCACAGACCTGACAGGAAGGCCATCGGCAGGAACAGCACGTTCGCCCAGGCCGGCGCGGCATTGGCGCTGGCGACGCTGCCCAGCAGCAGGCCGATCGCGCAGAACGGCAACGCGCCGAGCACGGTGACGGCCCACAGTTGCGCCCATTGCACGGGCGGCAGCGATACACCGCCGAACGCCGTCGCCAGCGCCGCCAGTTCCAGCACGATGACCAACGAGAACAGCAGCGCGATCGCGGCACGCGCCACCAGCCAGGCGCCGCCGGGGGCTGGCAGCGCACGCTGCAACGCGAAGAACCCGCGCTCGCGGTCGATCGCCAGCGTCACCGAACACCCGAACAGACCCGCCCCCATCGCGCCGAACACCCCGTACGTCGCCAGTAGATAGCGGGCGGCCTCGGCACTGCCCCGGTTGCCGCTGAGCACGAGTCCGAACATCGCGTAGAACGCGGCAGGAAACAGCAACGTCGGCAGCACGTACATCGGCTCGCGCAGTAGACGCAGCAGTTCGCAGCGCACCGTCTGCGCCACTGCGCGCACGACCGACGCCCGCCCGGCCGACGCACTGCCCCGTGCCTGCACGCTCATGCCTGTGCTCCCGTCCGGGCCTGCCCAGGCACGGCTGTCAGCGCCTCGGCCAGGTCCGCGCGGCGCACCTCGAGCCCGCCGGCCTGCAACAGCCTGCGCACCAGCGCGTCGGCGTCATCGGCCACGATCGTCAGGCGATCACCCGTCCGGGTCACCGACGCGACACCCGGCCAGGTCGCGATGGCGCCTTCCGGCAGCGCGCTGTCGCAGGCCACGCGCCGTTGCGCGACCCGCGCCCGCACCGCATCGACGCTGCCGGCGACACAGACACGCCCGGCCGCCAGTACCACGACGCGATCGGCCAACGCCTCGGCTTCGGCCAGGTCGTGCGTGGTCAGCAGTACGCCCGCCCCGCTGGTCACCAGGGCGCGGACCGCCTGCCAGACCTGTCGCCGGGCGTCGTGGTCCAGGCCGGTCGTCGGCTCGTCGAGGAACAGCAATTGCGGACGGCCGCACAGCGCGAGCGCGAACTGCACACGGCGCTGCTGCCCGCCCGAGAGCCGGCCATAGCGCCGCGACAGCAGCCCCTCAAGCCCGGCCAGGGCGACGCAGTCCGCCATGCTGTGCGGCGCCGGATACCAGCTGCGCACCAACGCGAGCAGTTCGCCCACCTGCAGCCGCTCCGGCAACTGCGCCTGCTGCAGCATCACGCCGATCCGTCGTCGGGCGACCGGGTCGGCGGGCGGGCGGCCGAACAACCGGGTCTCGCCCCGGTCGGCCGGTTGCAGGCCGAGCAGAACGTCGAGGGTCGTGGACTTGCCCGCACCGTTGACGCCGAGCAGCGCGGTGACCTGGCCGGGTGGCACCGCCAGGTCCACGCCGTCGAGCACACGGACGCGCCCGCGGGTGCGTACGACACCGCGCAAACGCGCGAGCGGTTCGACCGTGGCGGTGGTGGGGGCGTGGGCGATCGCAGGCATGGACATCGTCTCGTCTCCTTCGGACCGGCGCCACCAGTCTTGGGGCTGGGGCCGCGTGGCATCAGACGCAAACGTCAGTACGATCGCCTGACAGCTGTCACGTGCCGCCGGCACCTGCGCGGCGGCAGACTGTGCCGATGCGGCGTACTCGCCCGTCGGCCACGGCCAGCGGCCGATTGGAAACCGTCGTCCCCCGCGGTCACACTGGCCGCAGTTCTCCCGTCCAGGCTTCGATGAACACGAACGCAGACCTGCTCAAGGAACTCCGCATCGACCGCAGCGCCCCGCCGCCGCCGTCGCGTCGCCGCTTGTGGATCGGGCTGGGCATCGCGGCCGTGGTCGCGATCGTCGTGCTGCTCGCGGCCTGGCTGCTGGCGCCGCGCGCGATCGAGGTCGAGACCACGGTAGTGGCCGCGCCCAGCGTGCCGGGCAGCGCCGGCGGCTCGGTCCTCGACGCCAGCGGCTACGTCGTCGCCCGGCGCATGGCGACCGTATCGGCCAAGATCACCGGCCGCGTGCGCGAGGTGCGGATCGAGGAAGGCCAGCACGTGCAGGCCGACGAGATCCTCGCCACCCTCGATCCGATCGACGCCGATGCCCGGCGCGATCTGTCGGCCGCCCAGCTCGAGGCCGCGCGCAGCCAGGTCGCCGGCGTGCAGGCGCAGCTGACCGAGGCCGCCGCCAACGCCGATCGCCTGCAGGCCCTGGTCGGTCAGCAGTTGGTGTCCAAGGCGCAGTACGAGCAGGCCGTCGCCCAGCGTGACGCCCTGCGTGCGCAGCTGGCCACTGCGCGCCGCAACGCCAGCGTCGCCGACGAGCAGTTGCGGATCTCCACGATCGGCGTCGATGACACCCTGGTCCGCGCGCCATTTGCCGGCGTGGTCATCGCCAAGGCCGCGCAGCCGGGCGAAATCGTCTCGCCGCTGTCGGCCGGCGGTGGCTTCACCCGCACCGGCATCGGCACCATCGTCGACATGGACTCGCTCGAAGTCGAGGTCGATGTCGGCGAGTCGTACATCGGCCGGGTGTCGCCGGGCATGCCGGTCGAGACCACGCTCAACGCCTATCCCGACTGGAAGATCCCCGGCAGCGTGATCGCGATCGTGCCGACCGCCGACCGCGGCAAGGCGACGGTGAAGGTGCGCATCGCACTCGACGCGAAAGACGCGCGCATCGTGCCGGACATGGGCGCGACGGTGAGCTTCCTCGAACAGGCACGCCCGGCCGAGAGCGCCGATGCGCCGCGGCTGTCGCGGGTGCCGGCGACCGTGCTGGCCGAGCGCGATGGCGCCCAGGTGGTGTTCGTGGTCGACGGCGACGTCGTGCGCCAGCGTACCGTCGAGACGGGCCAGCGCATCGGCGGCAATGTCGAGATCGCTTCGGGGGTGACGCCCGGCGAGGTGCTGGTGGTCAATGCCCCCGACGCACTCGCCGACGGCAGCCGCGTCCGGGTCAAGGACTGATCATCCGCCGCCATGCGCGCATGGCGCGACCGGCGACAACATGCTGCATGCTTGGCGCAGCACCGCAATTCCAGATCACGAAAGGGGGAATGACGATGGCACTGGTGTCGATCCGCAATCTGACCAAGTCCTACCAGCGCGGCCCCGAGCGGGTCGAGGTGCTGCACGGGGTCGATCTCGATATCGCCGAAGGCGATTTCTTCGCGCTGATGGGGCCTTCGGGCTCGGGCAAGACCACGCTGCTGAATCTGATCGGCGGGCTCGACACGCCCACTGGCGGCGAGATCGCCGTCAACGGCGAACGCATCGACCGCATGGGCGGCGGACAACTGTCGAGCTGGCGCAGCCGCAACGTCGGCTACGTGTTCCAGTTCTACAACCTGATGCCGGCGCTGACCGCGCAGAAGAACGTCGAGCTGCCGCTGCTGCTGACCAAGCTCTCGGGCGCGCAGCGCAAGCGCAACGCGCAGATCGCGTTGACCCTGGTCGGGCTGTCGGACCGCACCTCGCACAAGCCCAACGAGCTGTCGGGCGGTCAGCAGCAGCGCGTGGCGATCGCGCGCGCGATCGTCTCCGACCCGACGCTGCTGATCTGCGACGAGCCCACCGGCGATCTCGACCGGCAATCGGCCGAGGACATCCTGGGCCTGCTGCAGACACTCAACCGCGAACACGGCAAGACCATCGTCATGGTCACCCACGACCCGAAGGCCGCCGAGTACGCCAGCCACACGCTGCATCTGGACAAGGGCACGCTGGTCGGCGATCAAGCCGCAGCGGCTTGATCTGAAAGCCCTCCCCCGCGTGCGGGGGAGGGTTGGGTGGGGGCAAACGATCAGTTCGACGAAGAACACGCGCACGCATCGTGCGGGACGCACTTCTCCGCAATCCGATGCCTCGCCCCCATCCCGGCCTTCCCCCGCATGCGGGGGAAGGGGAAGCGCCGACTCGCTGCGACACCGAATTCCTGAACTCCACCGGCAGGACATCCCATGAAATACCTGCATCTGGTCTGGGCCGCGCTGATGCGCCGCAAGACCCGCACCGCACTCACCGTGGCGTCGATCGTCGCCGCCTTCCTGCTGTTCGGCCTGCTCGACGGCATCCGGGTGGCGTTCGCGCAGCTCGGCAAGAACGCCGACGGCGCGCAGCGGCTGCAGACAACGTCGCGGCTGTCGTTCATCGAGACGCTGCCCAAGGCACTGGGCAAACGCATCGAACTGGTCGACAACATCGAGGCGGTCACCTACGCCAGCTGGTTCGGCGGCACCTACCAGGGGCCGCGCAACCAGATTTTCAGCTTCGCGGTCGCGCCCAACTACCTCGACCTGTACCCTGAGATCGAGGTCTCGCAGGCCGAACGCGATGCGTTCGCGAGCACGCGCACCGGCATCCTGGTCGGCGAGAAGCTGATGCAACGCTTCGACTGGGAAGTCGGCGACCGCATCCCACTGCAGTCGTCGATCTTCCCCAACAGCGATGGCTCGATGAACTGGTCGTTCGACATCGTCGGCGTGCTGCGCAACCGTGCTGGCAAGCAGGGCGGCTTCAACGACCAGATGCTGCTGATGCACTACGACTACTACGCCGAGTCCACGCCGTACGTGGACAACGAGGTGGGCTGGTACGTCAGCCGGGTGTCGGACGTGCGCCGCGCCGATCGCGCGGCCAAGGCAATCGATGCGCTGTCGGCCAACTCGCCCCACGAGACCCGCACGATGACCGAAGGCGCGGCGATCGCCTTCCAGCTCAAGCAGATGGCCGACATCGGCATGATCGTCAGCGCGATCATGGGGGCGGTGTTCTTCACCCTGTTGTTGCTGACCGGCAACACGATGGCGCAGGCGGTGCGCGAACGCACCTCGGAACTGGCGGTGCTCAAGACCATCGGCTTTTCCAGCCCCAGCGTGCTGATGCTGGTGCTGGCCGAATCGATGGTGCTGGTGGTCTTCGGCGGCGTGCTCGGCCTGGGCCTGGCGGCGGCGGCCAGTGCGGTGCTCAACCTCGTGGCCGGCGACATGATCCGCCTGCCGGGGATCGAATGGCGCAGCTGGCTGCTGGGGCTGGGCCTGATGGCCGCGATCGGCCTGGTCGTCGGTGCGTTGCCGGCGCTGCGCGCGATGCGCCTGAACATCGTCGATGCCCTCGCGGGCCGCTGAGGAGACCGCTATGCATCCGTTGCTCAAAACCCTGTTGCAGAACGCCGGCCTGGTCGCGGCCCTTCTCGTCGCGCTCGTCGTCTGGATCCTGGCACCGTGGTACGTGCTGCTGGCTGCCGCACTTGCGGTTGCGCTGTGGATGATGCTCAGCCACGGCGGGCGCCAGGCGGCGTCGGTCAGCCAGGTCGGCATCAGCACGCTCGGCCAGCGGCTGGGCGCTTCATCGGTCGTGGTGATCGGGATCGCCGGCGTGGTCGCCGTCCTGGTCGCGCTGCTGTCGATGGCCGAGGGCTACCGGCAGACCGTCGGCGGCACCGGCGACGCCACGAGTGCGATCGTGCTGCGCGGCGGCTCGGTCGCCGAGGTGATGTCCACCCTCGACCGCGCGACGATCAGCACGGTCGTGCAGGCGCCGCAGATCGCCCGCAGCGCCGACGGTCGTCCGCTGGCCTCGCCCGAGCTCGTCGTCGCCGCAACGCTGCCGCTGCGCGGCGGCGCACCCGGCGAGGACGGCAGCGTGCAGGTCCGCGGCGTCGGCGACATGGCCTTCCAGGTACGGCCGAAACTGCGGATCGTCGAGGGTCGGATGTTCGAGACCGGCAAGCGCGAACTGGTGGTCGGCAAAGGCGCACGCAAGCAGTTCGCCGGGCTCGATCCGGGGCAGCCGGTCCGACTGGGCAGCGACACCTGGCAGGTGGTCGGTGCGTTTGAGGCGGGCGATGCCACCGACTCGGAGATCTGGGCCGATGCCGAGGTCGTCGCCACCACCTACCGCCGCGGTTCGACGCGTGCGTCGATCACCGCGCGACTGACCGATCCGGGCGCCTTCGCCGCCTTCAAGGCCGGCCTCGACGCCGATCCGCGCACCCAGGTCGAGGTCAGCACCACGCTGGACTACTTCGCCAAGCAGTCGGAGGGCATGTCCAAAGTGCTGCGCGTCATCGGCATCGTGGTGGGCTCGATCATGGCGGTCGGCGCGGTGTTCGGCGCGCTCAACACGATGTTCGCCACGGTCGCGGCGCGGGCGCGCGAGATCGCGACCCTGCGCGCGATCGGCTTCCGCGGCCTGCCGGTCGTGGTCGCGGTCATGCTCGAAACGATGCTGCTGGCGCTGCTGGGCGGACTGCTCGGCGGCGCGATCGCCTGGCTGTTGTTCGATGGCTACGGCGCATCGACGCTTGCCGGCGGCGTCGGCCAGACGACGTTCGAGTTCCGGGTCACGCCCACGCTGTTGTGGGGCGGGCTGAAATGGGCGCTGGCGATCGGCTTTGTCGGCGGCTTGTTCCCGGCGGTGCGTGCGGCGCAACTGCCGGTGACCACCGCGCTGCGCGCCGGATGAGCGGCGGCGACCCGGCCACGCTGTCGAACGCCGACCTGCAGCGCGAGATCCAGGCGCTGCAGGCCCGCGCGTTCGAATGCTACGAGGACGCCGCGCTGCAGGCCGAGGCTGCCCCCGACCGCGCCGAGGCCATCTACGCCCGCGCCGAACGCGAGACCGCGCCGTGGATCGAGCGCGCGAATGCGCTCAACACCGAGCGCGTCGCGCGCTACCGCCGACGCGCGGCGCGCTGGCGTCAGGCCGCGATCGCGATGGCGATCGTCGGCAGCGCCGTCGTCGCCTGGCTGGTGGCGACGCGCTAACACGACATCGCGCGACGGGGCGCACTCAGCGGTCGTGGTCCAGCAGGCCGTCGGCCTGCGCCTGCCGGACATCGTCGGGCGTGTCGAGATCGCGCTGCAACGTCGGCTGCCTCCAGTCGTAACAACGCGGCTTGCGGCAGCGCCGCGAGCGCTCGCCGGGTGCGGACGTCAGGGCGGCGGCGACCGCATCGCGATACCCGCCCAGCAGCACCACCAGCCGATCGGGCGCGGTGTCCGCCGCGAGCCGGACCGCACGGGAGACCAGCGGCTCGCCTGCACGACGCAGCAGTTGCTTGGGAAAACCCAGCCGCGTGCTGCCACCGGCGGCGAGCACGACGACAGCCTGGCCGGCCGTACTGCGCTGAACTGCGGCAGGGCCCACGACTGCATTCGCTTCGGCACTGGACATCGCGTCACTGTGTCAGAGCTCACGCCTCGGGGCCCCCGGATCGATGCGCTGAACGCGCACCGTCTGTCATGCCGTTGTCATCGGATTGCGATAGCGGTGCCGGCGACCGGTTCGCTAGTCTGCGCGGCCGTTGTCGATCCGGCCGTCCGATGCTCCGCCTCGCTACCCTGCTGCTCGCCTGCTTGCTGGTCGCCGGGTTCTCGTCGTGGCCGGGTCTGGCGGCATCGCTCGCCGCCCATCTGGTCACCCCCGACGGCGCCTCGCCGCTGCTGCCGCAGGCGCGCCTGGAGGCCGCTTACGCACGACTTCCGCACCGCAGCGGCTACGTGACCACCACCTCGGGCGTGGCGCTGTTCTGGCGCGCGCTCGATCCGGGCGACTACCGGATGGACTACGCCTGGACACGCCCGCCGGGCGAAGGCGCGCCCCTGGATGTGCACCTGGACTTCCAACCGCCGGTCGCGACCGGCGCCGCCACGCGCGGCACGGTGGTGCTGCTGCATGGCTGGATGATGGACGGTGGCTCGCTGCTGCCCTGGTCGCTGGCGCTGGCGCAGGCCGGCTACCGCACGATCACGCTGGACCTGCGCAACCACGGTCGCTCCGGCGCCGCGCCGTCGGGCTACGGCACGCGCGAGGCGGCCGATGTCGTCGATGCGGTCGCCGCCTTGCGCGCGAGCGGCGAGGTGGTCGGACCGCTGTCGCTGTTCGGCGTGTCCTATGGCGCAGCGACGGCGCTGTTCGCCGCGGCCGATCCAAGCCTGGCGGCACATCGCGTCGTGGCCTTGGCGTCGTTCGACAACGCCGGCGGCGCGATCCGCGCGATGGTGCCGCACATGCTCGCCGACGACACCGGGGACTGGCAGACGCGGCTCACACGACACTGGCTGCGCTGGCGGATCGATGCGGCGACGTTGGACACGGCGATCGCGCAGGCCGGCGCCAGGTTGGACCTGCCGCTGGACGAGGTCGACGTCGGCGCGGCGCTCGCCCGCGTGCCGGGCTGCGTGCTGCTGGTTCACGGTCGCGCCGATCAGCACGTGCCGGTCGCGCAGGGCCGCGCGCTGGCGGCCGCCGCGCCGCGGGCGCGCTATCTGGAACTGGCCGGCGAGGACCACCTCAGCCTGCCGATGCGGCTCGACCTGCTGTTGCCGACGGTCGTCGACTGGTTCGATGCGCCGGCGTGCCCTGCCAACGCGCGCCCCGCCAACGCGCGCACCGCGCGGGCCAGGGTTTGATGCCCGTGCTCAGGCCTGTTGCGCGACGATGCGCCGACGTGCCTGCAGGTAGCCGTCGACCGCGAAGACCGCAAGTCCGGCCCAGATGAAGGCGAACCCGGCGGCGCGATCGGTGCCGAACGGTTCGCCGAAGAAGAACACGCCCAGCAGCAGTTGCAGCGTCGGGCCGATGTACTGCATCAGCCCGACCACCGTCAGCGGTACGCGCCGCACCGCATAGGCGAAGCAGATCAGTGGAATCGCGGTCAGCGCGCCACCCATCACCAGCAGCACGTCGGTGACCCCGCCCCAGCGCAGCGAGAAGAAACCGCCACCGCCGCGCAGTTCCAGCCAGGCCAGCGCGACCAGCGCCGGCCCGAACACGAACAGGTTCTCCACCCCCAGGCCCTTGACCGCCTCGACCGCCGCGAACTTGCGGATCAGGCCGTACAGCGCGAACGAGCCCGCCAGACACAGCGCGATCCACGGGAAGCTGCCGTAGTTGAAGGTCAGCCACAGCACACCGCAAGCCGCCAGCACCACGGCGATCCACTGCGGCGGCGACAACCGCTCGCGCAAGAACAGCACGCCGATGACCACGTTGAGCAACGGGTTGATGAAGTAGCCCAGGCTCGCCTCGACCACGTGGCCGCTGTTGACCGCCCACACGTACAGGCTCCAGTTGCCGGCGATCAACACACCCGACATCGCCAGCATGCCGGCCAAGCGCGGCTGGGCGATGGTCTCGCGCAGCCAACCGCGTCCATGGCGCAGCGTCAGCCACGCGGCCACGAGGATCGCGCACCAGATCGCCCGGTGCAGCACGATCTGCAACGACGGCACCTCGCGCAGCAGATGCCAGTACATCGGCATCAGTCCCCACATCACGAAGGCCGCGGCGGCGATCCAGGTGCCGCGACGGGCCTGCACGGCGTCGTTCATGCCTCGTCTCCTGCGGCGACCGGTGCAGGCGCCTTGCGCGCACGGCCCAGCGTGATCGCCACGACCGCCGCCAGGATCACTGCCATCGCGCCCAGGTCGTGCGCGGTAAACCGCTCGGCGGCCAGCCAGGCACCCAGCACCACGGCGATCGCCGGATTGACGTAGGCGTAGCTGCTGGCCAGCGTCGGGCGCACGTTGTGCAGCAACCACACGTAGGCGGTGAAACCGACAATCGAGCCGAACGACGCCAGGTAGGCGAGCGCGAGATGCCCCTTGGGCGTGGGCGGCACGTCCAGCCGCTCCCCCAGCAGCAGCCCGGCGGCGAGGATCAGCACGCCACCGGCGAGCATCTGCGCGGCGGCGGCCATGAACGGCGACGGCAGGTCGCGGCCGCGGCTCCAGACAGACCCGAAGGCCCAGGCCAGCGGCGCGATCAGCAGCGCGACCAGGCCGGCGGGCGTCGAGGTCAACGAACTACCGGCGTTGAGCCACAGCACGCCGACGAAGCCGATCGCCAGGCCCGCCCATTCGATCGGGCCGGGCCGCTCGCCGCGCATGACCGAAAACAGCGCCACCCAGATCGGGACCGACGCCACCGCAACCGCAGCCATGCCCGACGACACGCTCTGCTCGGCAATGCAGACCATGCCGTTGCCCAGACCCAACAGCAGTACGCCCATCGCGATCACGTTCGGCCACTGGGCGCGCGTGGGCGCCGGCACGCCGCGCAGGCGCAACACCGCGTACATCAGCGCGCCGGCGGCGATGAAGCGCGAGCCGGCCATCAGCAGCGGCGGATAGCCGCCCTCAAGCGCGAAACGGATTGCCAGATAGGTCGAGCCCCAGACCACATAGACAGCCGTCAACGCCAGGCCGATGGCCAATATCGACGCCGGACGCGCACCGGACGCGTTGCTCATGGGGGCAGTTCCGAGAAGGGGGGCAGACCCGCATCAGCGGGCCGCAGATTCTACGCCGGGCGCACGTTGCATGGCTGGAATGGCGGTGTTGCACGGCGTGCCATCCACGCCCTGCGCGCGCCGGTGGCGCCCGCGCCCTGAACGCCCCCACGCGGCAACGGCAGCGTCAGGTATCCGCCTGATCGCGGTGCCGTGTCGCGCGGGCGAGCGCCCCTCCTCACAAGCGCCAAAACGAAAGCCGCCGCGACAAGGCGCGGCGGCTTTCCTGGCACGACTGTAACCGGAACTCAGCGTGCCCAGCGGCCGGGGCCGGTCGACTCAGGCAGCACCGAGGCCGAGAGCTTGCGGTCGTTGTTGAGCAGGCGCACGGCGTCGGCCAGGATCGCCGAGGCTTCGCGCAGCAACGGATCGGGCCGCTCTTCGGCCGCCTTTTCCAGGCGTGTCTGCTGCGCGATCGCACGCTCGCTCGCCTGCAGGCCATCGTCGTCCGAGTCCTCGGCAAGCGGGTCGAGCTCCAGGCCCAGCGCCTTGCGCTCTTCCTGGCGCTGCGCGCGCTTGGCGGTCTGGCGGTCGCGCTCGGCACGCCGCTCGGCCTCGTTGAGCGACACCCACTTCTTTTCGCGCTCGGCACGGAACTCGGCGATGTCCTCAGCCCACCACTGGAATTCCTTGTCGGTGGCGACGCGGGTGTCGTGGAGCTGTTCGAGCTGCGGCAGCAATTCGCCGAAGTTGCCGTACTGGGTGTGCGGCACAGCGGCGATGCGCGACCACGGCAGGGCGTTGTCGTAGGTGCTCTCGCCGAACTCGGTGGCATCCACCGTCACCGGGAAGTGGATGTCCGGCTCGACGCCCTTGTTCTGCGTGCTGCTGCCGCCGGGCAGGAAGAACTGCGCGATCGTCAGCTTGACTTGACCGTAGCGCTTGTTCTCGTTGGCCGGCCACCGGTCGAGATCGACCAGGTTCTGCACCGTGCCCTTGCCGAAAGTGGTCTCGCCGATGATCAGGCCACGCCCGTAGTCCTGGATGGCGCCGGCAACGATTTCCGAGGCCGAGGCCGAACCGCGGTTGATCAGCACGGCCAGCGGACCGTCCCAGGCGACGCCTGGCTCACGATCAGCCTGCACGCCGACGCGGCCGCCCGATTCGCGCACCTGCACCACCGGACCCTGGTCGATGAACAGGCCGGTCAATTCGACCGCTTCGTTCAACGATCCACCGCCGTTGTTGCGCAGATCCAGCACTACGCCGTCGACCTTGTCCTGCTTGAACTGCTCGAGCAGCCGCGCCACGTCGCGCGTCGCCGAGGCGTACTCGCCGTTGCGGCTGCGGCGGCCTTCAAAGTCCTGATAGAACGCCGGCAGCTTGATCACGCCGATGCGCTTGTCGACACCGCCTTCGGTTGCCGGCAACGTCAGCGTCTCGGCCTTCGCGGCCTGTTCCTCCAGGCGCACGCGAGCCCGGGTGAGGGTGATGCGCACCGGCTCACTGTCGAGCGTGGCCTCGGCGGGGATCACATCCAGGCGCACCTGCGTGTCCTTGGGGCCCTTGATCTTCTCGACGACGTCGTCGATGCGCCAACCGATCACATCCTCCATCGGCCCGTTGGTGCCCTGACCGACGCCGACGATGCGATCGCCGGGCTTGAAGCGGTTGCTCAGCGCCGCGGGGCCGCCGGCAATGACCTCGCGGATCACCACCACATCGTCCTGCTTCTGCAGCTGCGCACCGATGCCCTCGAGCGACAGCGACATGCTCTGGTTGAACAGGCGCGCGGCGCGCGGATTGAAATAGTCGGTGTGCGGGTCGATGACGCCGGTGTAGGCATTGAGGAAGCTGCTGAAGGCGTCCTCGTCGTTGTACGCTGCGACCGTGTTCCCTTGGTTGAGGTAGCGCCGATCGAGCGTCTTGCGGATCTCATCGGGCTGCTTGCCGGCCAGCTTCAGGCGCAGCCAGTCGTTGCGCACCGACTGCCGCCACAGCGCGTCGAGCTCGGCGCCGTCGGCCGCCCACGCGGCGTCCTTGCGGTCGTATTCCCAGCGGTCGTGGCCGCTGAAGTCGAAGATGTCCTGCGACAGCAGGTTGCGCGCCTGCGCGGTGCGCTCGGCGACCCGGGTCTTGAACAGCGTGAAGATCTCCAGCGCCGGGGCGATGTCGCCGTCGCGCACCGCCGCGCCCATCTTCGGCCGCAGCGCCTCGAAGCGCGTGATGTCCTGCTGGGTGAAGAACACCTTGCCCGGGTCCAGGTTCTCGAAGTAGCGGTCGAAGATCTCGCTCGACATGCCGGCATCGAGCGGACGCGGCCGGTAGGCGTAGCGGCTGTCGGACAGCAACCCGTAGACGAGCTTGGAGGCCGCGACCTGGTCCACGTTCGGCGTCACCGGGACCTCGGCGATGGCGTCGGGCCTGGCCATCAGCGCCAACGGCACCGCCAGCGCCAGGGCGATCAGTGAGCCGGAAACGACACGGGAAGCTTTCATTCGGTGTCCTGCGCTGCGGGTTCGGGAAATCATGGACAGGTCGTCGAGCCTGTCGCGTGAATAGACGTGATGACAGTGCCGAAAGTTGCATGTCCGATGCAAGCCGGACGCACGATCCGTTGTGTTGCGGACACGCTGCGCCCCGCCGTGGCCCGGCGTTCACGCGTTCGTCAGGCTCGGCCCCACGGGCCGAACATGGCTCAGGCGGCGACGCCGGCTTCCATCGCCTGGCGATCGGCGTGGTAGGACGAGCGCACCAGCGGACCGGAGGCAACGTGGCTGAAGCCCAGCGCCATGCCGTAGTCCTCGAGCGCCTTGAACTCGTCGGGCGTCCAGTAACGCAGCACCGGATGGTGATGCGCGGAAGGCTGCAGATACTGGCCGATGGTGACCATGTCCACGTCGTGCGCGCGCAGGTCGCGCAGCGTGCCCTGGACCTGCTCCATGGTCTCGCCCAGGCCGAGCATGATGCCCGACTTGGTCGACACCTCCGGGTGCTGGGCCTTGAACTTCTGCAGCAAGGTCAGCGACCACTGGTAGTCGGCGCCGGGCCGGACGTTGCGATACAGGTCCGGCACGGTCTCGACGTTGTGGTTGAACACGTCCGGCGGGTCGGTCCGCAGGATCTCCAGCGCGCGCTCCATGCGGCCCTTGCCGCGGAAGTCGGGCGTGAGGATCTCGATGCGGATGTGCGGCGACTGCGCGCGGACTTCGCGGATGCAGTCGACGAAATGCTGGGCCCCGCCGTCGCGCAGGTCGTCGCGGTCGACGGAGGTGATCACCACGTATTTCAGGCCCATGTCGGCGATTGTGTTCGCTAGGTTCCGCGGCTCCGAAGCATCCGGCGGCTTGGGCCGGCCGTGGGCGACGTCGCAGAAGGAACAGCGGCGGGTGCAGACCTCGCCCAGAATCATGAACGTCGCGGTGCCGTGGCCGAAGCACTCATGGATATTCGGGCAGCTGGCTTCTTCGCAGACCGTGACCAGCCGGTTCTCGCGTAGTTTCGACTTGAGCGCGGCGACCGCGCCGTTGGACGGGATGCGCACGCGGATCCACGAGGGCTTGCGCAGCACCGGCGCCTGCGCAAATTGCACTGGCGAACGGGCGATCTTGTCGCCGGCGACCTGCTTGACGCCGGTCTCCAGCGATGCTGGCGGCGCGGACACCACCTGCAGCGGAATCGATTTGTCGGCGGTCTGGGTCATGGCGAAGGCATTGCGCGGATCGGACGGCCATTGTAGGCCCCCGCCCCCGCAGTGTCTGCGGCAGGCGGGAGACGCTGCGTGTCAGCGAGGCGCCGCCGCCTCGGCAAGCGCCGGAGCCGGCGCGTCCGACAAGGCCAGACCGAACTGCTGCGCCAGGTGCGCCAGCAGTACCGGCGCGACCGTCTCCGTCGATGCGCTGCCGCCCAGGTCGGCCAGCGAGACCACCTGAAGGCCCTGGTAGCCGCAAGGATTGATCCGCTGGAACGGCTCGAGGTCCATCGCGACGTTGAATGCGAGGCCGTGAAAAGTGCGGCCCCGCCGCACACGGATGCCGAGCGCGGCGATCTTGGCGCCGGCGACATAGACGCCGGGGGCGCCCTCGCGGCGCACCGCTTCGATGTTCCATTCAGCCAGCGTGTCGATGACCGCCTGCTCGATCCGGCAGACGTATTCGCGCACGCCAACCTTCAGCCGGGGCAGGTCCAGCAGCGGATAGACCACCAGTTGGCCGGGGCCGTGATAAGTCACCTGCCCCCCGCGATCGACCTGCACGACCGGGATATCGCCCGGCGCCAGCACGTGCTCGGGCTTGCCGGCCTGGCCGAGGGTGAACACCGGGTCGTGCTCGACGACCCACAGTTCGTCGTCGGTGCTCGCGTCGCGGGCATCGGTGAAGCGCTGCATCGCGTGCCAGACCGGGATATAGGCCTGGCGCCCGAGCCGGCGCACGGACGCGGGTAGCAGCGGCAAGGACGCGTCGGTCATCCCCGCCCTCCCGCGAACGCCGGCACCAGGCCGCCCTGCGGCACGGACGCCCCGTCCAGGAACGCGCACAGGGTTCGGGCGACCGGGTCGCGGCCGGCCCGCTCGAGTTGGGCCAGCGCGCGGTGGTCGGTCTGGAGCCCGGCGAACGCCGGCGCCTCGCCGTCCTCCGGCGGCGCCTCGGCCCAGGCCATCGGCCAGTCCGGCAGCAGCGGGGCGGCGCGCTCGGCGCGCACCAGCAGGCGGACCTCGCAATGCCGGGGGTCGGCAGCGATGCGCGCGAACAACGCATCAACCACGGGGGCCGGACCCTCCAGCAACTGCATGAACAGCCCGTCGCGCAGCGCCAGCAGCCCGCCGACGCCGCGTGGTGCATTGGCCTGGCGGGCATGCTGCAACAGCGCGCGCATGTCGAACGCAGTGAACTCGTACAGCTGCCCGCTGCGATAGAGCAACTGCCGATTCACGCGCTGGACGCCCTGCAGCTGGATTGCGGGCGGGTCACAGCGTCCACTTGACCTCGGGATGCGCGCGCAGCGCCTCGTGCGCCGCGTCGTATTGCGCACGCGTATCGGCGCGGATGCTCAGGCGCACGGACACGTAGCGCCCGCCGCTCGACGCGCGGGTGTTCACCGTCTCGTGCAACACGGCGACGCCTGCATCGCCGAGCAGCCGGGGCAGTTCGGTCTCCAGACCGGCATCGGCGGCGCCCATCGCGGTGAGCTCGAACACGCCCGGGAACTGGAAGCCGTGCTCGGGATTGTCTGATTTGATGTCCATCGACGGATTATCGGGGCTGCTGCCGCCGAACCCAAGTGATCGCGGCGCGAGCCCCGGTTTTATCCGGTTTCGAAGCAAAAAAGGCCGGCATTCGCCGGCCTCTTTAGCGATCAAGTGGACTCAGGAGTTCCACCACATCAAGAATTCGTGCCACAGCCGCTTGAAGAAGCCGGCCTCCTCGACCGCCTCGAGCGCGACCAGTGGTCGCTGCGCAATGACCTTGCCGTCGAGGACGACGCGCACGGTGCCGATCTGCTGGCCTTTCTCGATCGGCGCGACCAGGGTCTCGGGGATGTCCATCGACGGCTTGAGCTGTGCGTACTTGCCGCGCGGCATGCTGACCAGCATCGGCTCAGCCACGCCCAACTGCACCTCGTCGGTCTTGCCCTTCCAGACCTTCTGCGTCGAAACCGCCTTGTCGGCGTCGTAAACCGCGTGGGTTTCGAAGAAGCGGAACCCCCAGTTGAGCAACGCCAGCGAATCGGTGGCACGCTGGGCCTCGCTGCTCGAGCCCATGACGACCGAGATCAGCCGCTGGTCGCCGCGCAGCGCCGAAGCCATCAGGCAGTAGCCGGCGCCGGAGTGGTGACCGGTCTTGATGCCGTCCACGCTGTCATCACGCCACAGCAGCCGGTTGCGGTTGTGCTGGGTGATCGGCCCGACGGTGAACTCCTTGATCTTGTTGTGCGCGTACTCCTCGGGATAGTCGCGCACCATCGCGCGGCCCAGGATCGCCAGGTCGTGTGCGGTCGAGTAATGCTCGGGGCCGGACAGGCCGGTGGCATTGGTGAAGTGGGTGTTCTTCATGCCGATGCGTTCGGCGTAGGCGTTCATCAGCTGCGCGAACGCTTCCTCAGTGCCGGCCACGTGCTCGGCCAGCGCGATCGCGGCATCGTTGCCCGACTGCACGACCATGCCGATCTCCATATCCAGCAGCGGCGCGCGCTGGTTCACCGGGAAACCACTGTAGCTTCCATCGGTGCCTGCGCCGCCCTTGCGCCAGGCGTTCTCGCTCATCAGCACCTGGTCGTCCGGCTTGACCTTGCCGGCGGCCATCTCGGCGGCAATCACGTAGCTGGTCATCACCTTGGTGATGCTGGCCGGCTCCACGCGCTGGTCGACATTCTCGCCGGCCAGCACCTGACCGGTCGCATAGTCCATCAGCACCCAGGCCGTGCCGGTCACCTCCGGCGGTGGGGGCGTGGGCAGCGCATCGCTGAGTGCAGCGCCCCCTTGGGCGCCGGCGGCCGGCGCAGGCGCCGGCGCTGGTGTCGGCCGCGGCGCGGGGTCCCGGGCGACCGCAAGGCCGACCACCGCGGTGGCCATGGCGGCCAGCAGCATGCGCGAAACGACGACAGGCACTTTCATCTGCTACGGAACTCCGGAATGCTCGCCGCGAGGGCAGGCGGGGAAAATGGAAGAAAACTCAGTCGCGCACGACGGTCGGCGCACCGAAGCCGAGCCTGGCGACACGCGAGGTCATCTCGGCGACACGCGCAGCCTCAACCGGGCCCACGCGCAGGCGCCAGACCGGCTTGCCGGCGGCGGTGCCGTCTTCGAGCTGGGCTGCGCCGATGCCGGCGCCGCGCAGCGTGGCGAGCGCCCGTTCGGCATTGGCCCGGGCACCGAACGCCGCGACCTGCAGCGTAACCCCACCGGACACCGGCGCAACCGCCGGACGCGTGGGCATGGGCACCGGCGCGGCGGCGGCCGGGATCGGCGCCGCAGCAGGAACAGTCGCGGCCGCAACCGCCCCATTGATCGGCACCTGACGCCCGTTCTCGAGCTTGAGCCCGCGCGCGGCGAGCCAGGCATCGAAATCGTCGGCAGTCATGACCTTGCCGTTCTGGTACATGTTGAACCGCCCGTCCGCCGCGCTGGGCTGCGGCAGCGGCGCGGGGCGCTCGCCGGCGCGTGCGCTGGCGATCGGCAGGGCCTCGACGATGGCATCGATCGTGCTCGTCGCCTGCGACGGCGCCGGACGGGTTGCCGCCGCGGCGACCGTGGCAGCGGGTGCGGAGGCCGGTGCCGCGGTCGGCGACGCCTGCGCGACGGCGCGGTAGTCGTGCCGGGCGTTCTCGCCCGGGCTCAGCGCGCGGACTTCGACCCGGCCGGTGCCGGCCGGATGGATGCCGATCTTGACCGCGGCGGCATAGCTCAGGTCGACCACGCGACCGTCGTGGAACGGGCCGCGGTCGTTGACCCGCACCACCACCGACTGCCCGGTGTCGAGGTTGGTCACGCGCGCGAAGCTGGGCAGCGGCAGCGACTTGTGCGCCGCGGTGAACGCGTACATGTCGTAGACCTCGCGATTGGAGGTCAGTCGGCCATGGAACTTGGCACCGTAGTACGAGGCGGTGCCGGTCTCGACGAATTCGCTGTGGTCGTCGAGCACGCGATAGGTCTTGCCGAGCACCTGGTAGGGGCTGCGGTTGCCGATCTCCGAACGCGGCAGGTCGACGACCTCCGGCTCGGGAATCGCATCGACGTTGGGCAGGTAGTCGGGCAGGCTGTCGGGGACGCCGGGCCGGTAGAGGCCGCCTGCAGTGTAGTGCCCACGGGTCCGGGGGTCCTCCTTCGCCGGCGCATACGGCGAGGCCCGACGTGCGCCATGCGCGGACGATGCGGTGCCTGCCGGCGTGCCGACCCGCTCGCCGCCGGACGCGGCGGCCGGTTTCTTGGGCGCGCCCGCACAGCCGGCGAGCATCAGCAGGGCGGCCGCCGGCAGCAGCCAGCGAATCACGGGCCGACCCCCGCCCGGATCGCCTGCGCCAGCTGGTGCACCGACAGCGAGTACATCGGCGAGCGGTTGTAGCGGGTGATCACGTAGAAGTTGCGGTAGGCCAGCCAGTACTCGGTGCCCGCCTCACCTTCCAGCGTCAGCAGTGTGCCGCCCTCGGCGGTGGGTTCGCCGGGGCGCGGCGTATAGCCGCGCGCGGCGAGATCGGCCAGCGGATACACCGGCTCCCAGTTCTCGGGCTTGAAGTCGGCGGCGCCGTCGGCGCGCTGGGCGCGCGCGACCACCGGCCCGCCGCGCTGCCAGCCGTGGACGACGAAGTAGTTGGCGATCGAGGCGAACACGTCAGGCTTGTGGGTCAGCAGGTCGCGACGGCCGTCGCCATCGCCGTCCTTGGCCCACAGCCGATAGCTCGACGGCATGAACTGGCCCATGCCCATCGCACCGGCATAGCTGCCCTTGAGCTCGCCGATCTCAAGCTGCGGCTCGGCCTTCTGTAACGCGAACAGCTGCGCCAGCTCGCCAGCGAAGAACGGCGCGCGCGGCGGGTAATCGAACGCCAGGGTGTAGAGCGCGTCGAGCACTTTCCAACTGCCGGTCACCCGGCCGTAGCTGGTTTCCACACCGATGATCGCGACGATGTACTCGGCCGGCACGCCGCTGTCGGCGGCCACGCGCTCGAGCGCTTCGCGGTTCTCGCGGTAGAAGGCCACGCCGCCATCGATGCGCGCCGGGTTGATGAAGATCGGCCGGTAATCGCGCCAGGGCCGTACGGCTTCGGCGGGTCGGCTGATCGCATCGAGGATCTTCTGCTGGACCTGGGCCTGCGCCAGCGTGGTGCGGATGCGCGTCGGGTCGACCCCGTAGGTCGTCGCCGTGTACTGGACGAAATTCTCCACGCGCTGTGCGCGAGGAATCGCCGGATCGGTCACCGATGGCGGCGCGGCCGGTCGTTCCGGCGGCTGCGGCACCGAGGGCAGCAGCGCGCCTTGCGGGCGTCCGGGCTCGGCCAGCGGCGTGACCGCGCGATAGTCGTCGGCCTGGGCATCGGCATGATTGGCAGGCGTCGCGCATGCCGCCAGTGCGAATGGCAGCGCGGCCAAAGAGAGTCGGAAGAAAGGACGTCGGCTCATCGGCGGCGAGGGTAGCACGCGTGCCCGTAACGCCAACACTGCGTCGCCGTCATCGTTGTGACGCGGTCAGCGACGCCGCCGGCCGCTCGTCTGCACCGCCATCACCACGCCGAAGCCTGCGAGCAGCGACACCGCGGCGGTCCCACCGAAGCTCAGCAGCGGCATCGGCACCCCGACCACCGGCAGCAGGCCCGAGATCATGCCGCCGTTGACGACCACGTACACCGACATCGCCAGGCCCAGGCTGCCGACCAGCAGCCGCGAGAAGCCGTCGCGCGCCTGGCTGGCGATCCACAGGCAGCGCGCGATCACGAACAGGTAGAGCGCCAGCACGACCACGACCCCCAGCCAGCCGAATTCTTCGCTGAGCACCGCGAACACGAAGTCGGTGGTGTGCTCGGGCACGTAGTTGAGATGGGACTGCGAGCCGTCGCCCCAGCCCTGCCCGGTCAGGCCGCCCGAGCCGATGGCGATCCGCGACTGGATGATGTTCCAGCCCGTGCCCAGGGGGTCGGACTCGGGGTCGAGGAAGGTCAGGATGCGGTCCTTCTGATAAGGCTGCAGGTACCAGAACCAGGCCGCGGGGGCGCCCACGGCGGCGACTGTGGCGCCACCGACGAACCACCACCACGACAGGCCCGCAAGGTACAGCGCGAACGCGCCGCCCGAGGCGACCAGCACTGCGGTGCCCAAGTCGGGCTGCAGCAGCACCAGGCCGGTGGGCAGCGCGATGATCGCGGCCGCGACGGCGATCGCGCCCAGCCGCGGTGGCGTCGGCTGCTGGCCCAGCCACCAGGCCGCCATCATCGGCAGCGACAGCTTCATCAACTCCGCCGGCTGCACATAGAACACACCCAGGTTGAGCCAGTGCTGGCCGCTGCGGCCAGTGCCCACGAACAGCACCGCGATCAGCGGCAGCAACGAGGCGGCATAGGCCAGCGGCGTGAAGCGCCGCAACTGCACGGCCGGAATCCGCGACAGCAGCCACATCGCCCCCAGACCCACGGCATAGCGCCCGGCCTGCGACCCGACCATCGCCATGTTCTTGCCGCTGGCGCTGTGCAACACCGCCAGGCCGATACCCATCAGCGCCGCCAGCGCCGCCAGCAATGGCCAGTCGAGCGTCCGGCTGAAGCGCAGCCACAGGTCCAGCAACCAGCGCAGGATCACCTTCATCGCGGTGCCTCCGCCGGCACGGGCACGGCGATTGCACCCGGCGGCACCGTGCGCACGCCATCGACGACGCCCTCGAAGGAAACCTCGCGTGTCGGCGCGGCCCCGGGCGCGGCGGCGACGACCGCGGCCGGCGCACCGGTCACCGGGTCCACCTCGACCTCCGGCATCGTGCCCAGCAGCCAGGCATCGAAGATCCGGCGCGCGATCGGCGCGGCCGCCGTGCCGCCGTAACCGCCGTGCTCAACCGTCACCGCGACCGCAATCGTGGGGTTTTCGGCCGGCGCATAGCCGACGAACAAGGCCTGGTGGCGCAAGTGGTACGGCAGCGCGCGCGGATCGAGGCTGGCATTACCGCGGCGGCTCACGCGCTGCGCGGTGCCGGTTTTGCCGGCCATGCGGTACTGCGCGCCGCGCGCCATCGCGGTCGCCGACCCGCGACCGTGGATCGTGTTCGCCATCCCTTCCTGCACGGCGCGCAGGTGGTCGGGGCGTTCGGTGATGCGCTCGCCCGGCGGGCGCGCGATCGGCCGCCACGGCGCATCGAAGCCGTCGCGGCGCTCGGCGGCAAGGTGCAGCGGGTTGAGCACACCGCCATTGGCGATCGCCGCGGTGCCACGCGCCAATTGCAGCGCGGTCGCGATCCAGTAGCCCTGGCCGATGCCGGCGATGACCGTTTCGCCCGCGTACCAGGGCTCCTTGCTGCGCTGGGCCTTGTAGCGCGGCGACGGCACCACGCCGGCGTTCTCGCCCAGCAGGTCGATGCCGGTGGGCCGGCCGAAGCCGTACCGGGTCATGTACTGGTCGAAGCGCTCGATGCCCATCTCGTAGGCGAGCTGGTAGTAGTAGTAGTTGACCGAACGGGAGATCGAGTCGCGCAGATCGGTCCAGCCGCCGCCACGTCCGGCGTCGCGGTAGCCGCGCCGCTGGCCGGGGATGAAGAACTCGCCGGTGGAGAACACCCGGTATTCGGGCGTGCGCAGGCCGCTGTCGAGGCCGGCGAGCGCGACCAGGGGCTTGATCGTCGAGCCCGGCGGCCCGCCGCCGAGCACGTTGCGGTTGAACAGCGGCCGCGCCGGGTCATCCATCAGCCGGCGGTAATCGGTATGCGAAATGCCGTTGACGAACAGGTTGGGATCGAAGCTCGGCAGGCTGACCATGCCCAGGATCAGGCCGGTCTTGGGCTCGACCGCGACCGCCGAGCCGTGCAGGCCGCCAAACGCAAGCACCATCGCGCGCTGCAGTTCGGCATCGATGCTCAGCCGCAGATCGGTGCCCGCGGTCGCCGGCACCAGGCCCAGCCGCCGCAGCGCGCGGCCCTCGACGTTGGTCTCGACCTGTTCGTAGCCGATCTTGCCGCGCAACTGCTCGTCGTAGTAACGCTCCAGCCCGGTCCGCCCGGTCTGCGGGAACAGCAGATGCGCCTGGCCATAGCGCTCGATGTCGCTGTCGTCGGTGCGGCCGACATAGCCGACGACGTGCGCGAACAGATCGCCGTAGGGGTAGTGGCGGTTGAGATAGGGCACGACCTCCACGCCCGGGAAGCGCCAGCGGTCGATCGCGAAGCGCGCCATTTCGTCCTCGCTGATGCGCAGCTTCAGCGTCACCGGCCGGAACCCGCGCTGCGCCTTGCGCTCGCGCTCGAAGCGCGCGATGTCGTCGGGCGACAGGGCGATGATGCGCGACAGCTCAGCGACCAGGTGCCGGGGGTCGCCGGCCTCCTCGGGGGTGACATCAAGCCGATAGGCCTGCTCGTTGCTGGCCAGGATGCGGCCTTGGCGGTCGTAGATCAGCCCGCGACCGGGCACCACCGGACGCGGCTTGATGCGATTGGCCTCCGAGCGTTTGGCATAGACCTCATGGTCGATGACCTGCAGCTTGAAGTACCAGCCGGCCAGCACCGCGAGAGCGGCCACAACCAGCACGAAGCCCAGCAACGCGCGACGCGCGAACGCCGCGGCCTCTGCGGCATTGTTGCGGACATTCGAGTGACGACGCGCGGCCATGTGCGGCTAAGTCCGGCGCCCGAAGCGCAGGGCGTCCATGACCAGGTACAGCGGCGCCCACAGCAGCATACCCAGCAGCGGCGCGATCCAGTACGTCCATGGCAATTGCGGCAAGCCAAGCGCGCCGTGGATCGCAGCACTGACGATGCGGTCGTTGAGCAATAACCCGCCGACCGCCGCCGCCTGCTGGGCGACCGGGAAAAAGCGCAGCTGCGAGCGGAAGCGCTGCAGGATGAAACTCATCACCACCAGCCGCAGGGCCTGCTCGCCCAGCAGGCCGCCGAACGCGAGATCGGAGATCAGGCCGACGGAGAACGCCAGGCCCAGGCCCGCGCGGTCGGGGTCCTCGATCACCCAGTAGGCGACCACCAGCGCCAGCCAGAACGGGCGCAGCGGCTGCAGCCCGGCCGGCAGCGGCAGCAGGCCAAGCAGTATCGCCGCCAGCAGGCTCACCGGCAGCAACCAGCGCTTGCGACGGCGGATCATGGTGCGGGCCTCGGGGCAGGCGGTGCGGGATCGGTCGCGGCCGGGGCCTCGACGGCCGCGCCAGTCTGCGCGCCGCCTGCTGCGGCCTCGGCAGCGGCGGCAGCCTCTGCCCTGGCGCGCGCCGCGGCCTCGCGCTCGGCCGCGGCCGCATCCAGGTCGGCGGTGGTCACCGGCACGACCTCGTCGCGCAGCAGCAACACATCGCGGCCGCGGTCGAACTGCGCGGCGGGTGTCAGGCGGCCGATCAGAAACGCCCGGCTGTCGTCGGGCTCGAGCGAGGCGATCGTGCCCACCGGGAACCCCGGCGGGAAGCGGCCGCCCAGCCCCGAGGTGACCATCGCGTCGCCGACCTGGACATCGGCCGACAGCGGCACGTTGCGCAGCAGCAGCGCATCGGCGTGCCCGCTGCCGTAAGCGACCAGGCGCACGCCATTACGCGCCACGACCACGGGCACCGCATGCTCGAGATCGGTGACCAGCAGTACGGTTGCGGTGGTGGACGTCGTGGCGATGACTTGGCCGAGCAGCCCGCCGGCATCGATGACGCTCTGTCCGGTGCGCACGCCGTTGCGGGTGCCCGCATCGAGCAGCAGACGCTGCCGCGTCGGATCCTGGTCGACATCGAGGACCGGTGCCAGTTGCACATTCAGATTGCCCTGCCCGACCGCACCGAGCAGCCGGCGCAGGCGGGCGTTCTCGGTCGCCTCGACCCGCAGCCGGGCCTGGCGGGCGTTGAGCACCAGCAGCTCGTTGCGCAGCCGGCGGTTGTCCTCGGCCAGTTGCGAGCGCGTCGCCGCGTCGTTGCGCATGCTCGTGCCCAGACGCGAGGGCAGACCGGCCAACCACCACAACGGCTGGACGATGACTGCCGCCTGGTGCCTGGCCTCCGACAGCCAGCTGCCGCGGTGGTCCATGACGATCAGCACGCAGGACAGCGCCAGGTAGGCCAGCAACCGCAGCGTGCCGGACACGTCGCCAGATCGGGGAGCCGGTGAGCTGGAAGACGACATCGGGCGTGTTGTCCTGATGGGAGTCGATCGTCAGTCCCGCGGCAGCGGGACGCCAGCGGCCTGGGACCGGGCGCACGGCCGGGGCAAGCCCCTCATGCCTGCAGCGAGGACGGGACACGGACCCTCGACCGCCGGCAATGCCGATGGCGCCGCGCGGTCAGTCGGCGAAGAACTCGTTGCCGTGCAGGTCCAGCAATTCCAGCGCACGGCCGCCGCCCCGAGCGACGCAGGTCAGCGGGTCTTCGGCGACCTGCACGTGCAGACCGGTGGCCTCGCTGATCAGGCGGTCGAGATCGCGCAGCAGCGCGCCGCCGCCGGTCAGCACGATGCCGCGCTCGGCGACGTCGGCGCACAGCTCGGGCGGCGTCTGCTCGAGCGCCTGCTTGACCGCTTCGACGATGCCCGACAGCGGCTCGCGCAGTGCGTCGAGCACCTCGTTGGAGCTGATCTTGATGACCTTGGGCACGCCCTCGGCCAGATGCCGGCCCGAGACCTCGATCTCGACCACGGGGTCTTGCTGGTAGGCGCAGCCGATCTCGAGCTTGATCCGCTCGGCGGTCGCATCGCCGATCAGCATGCCGTGGTTGCGGCGCACGTAATTGATGATCGACTCGTCAAACCGGTCGCCGCCAATGCGGGCCGACTGCGAGTAGACGATGCCGTTGAGCGCGATGACCGCGACCTCGGTGGTCCCGCCGCCGACGTCGACCACCATCGAGCCGCGCGCCTCGGTCACCGGCATGCCGGCACCGATCGCCGCGGCCATCGGCTCCTCGATCAGCGAGACCTCGCGGGCACCGGCCTCGAGCGCCGAATCCTTGATCGCACGCTTCTCGACCTGGGTCGAGCCGGCGGGCACGCAGATCAGCACGCGGGGGCTCGGGCGCAGGAAGCGCGACTTGTGCACCTTCTTGATGAAGTGCTTGAGCATCTCCTCGGTGTACGTGAAGTCGGCGATGACCCCGTCCTTCATCGGGCGATGCGTGGTGATGTTGCCCGGCGTCCGGCCCAGCATCTGCTTGGCTTCGGCGCCGACCGCCGCGACCACCTTCTGGCCGGCGGTGCGGTCCTGGCGCACGGCCACGACAGACGGCTCATTGAGCACGATGCCCTGGCCGCGGACGAAGATCAGCGTATTGGCGGTGCCCAGGTCGATGGACAGGTCGTTGGAAAACAGGCCGCGGAACTTCTTGAACATCGGAAAAGGGCGTCCGTCAGAGGGGGCGACACAAGCGCGCTAGCCTAGCAAAAAAGCCGGTGACCCGCGGCGTCCCGAACGCCTCGTATGACTCCCGTCCAGAAGGCCCGACTCCCCGTCCCGCCAAGCCTCGGTCAGCCGTGCGAGCAGCCTGCGCCGCCGCCAGGCCGGCCCGCACCGGGCCCGACGCACCCCGGGTTAACGTAAACTAACCGGCCTTCGACGATTGACGAGTTGCGCGCGATGGCTGCACTGATCTGCGGTTCCCTGGCCTACGACACCATCATGGTGTTTCCGGACCAGTTCAAGAACCACATCCTGCCGGACAAGGTGCACATCCTGAACGTCTCGTTTCTGGTCCCGCGGATGCGCCGAGAATTCGGCGGTTGCGCCGGCAACATCGCCTACAACCTCAAGCTGCTTGGCGGCAACCCGATTCCGATGGGGACGGTCGGGCAGGATTTCGGCCCCTATCGCGAATGGTTCACCGAGCTGGGCATCACGCTCGACCACGTGCGCGAGATCCCCGAACTGTTCACGCCCCAGGCGTTCATCACCACCGACCACGACAACAATCAGATCACCGCGTTCCATCCCGGCGCGATGATGCGCAGTCACGAAAACCATGTGAAGGACGTGCCCGGCGTGACGATCGGCCTGGTCGGCCCCGACGGTCGCGAAGGCATGTTGCAGAATGCGCGCGAGTTCTCCGAGGCCGGCACCCCGTTCGTGTTCGACCCGGGTCAGGCGATGCCGCTGTTCAACGGCGACGAGCTGCGCCGGTTCATCGAGCTGGCCGACTACGTGATCGTCAACGACTACGAGTCCAACCTGCTACAGGAGCGCACCGGCTGGGACGAGACGGTCATCGCCGGCAAGGTGCGCGCCTACATCTGCACGCGCGGCCCCAAGGGCGTGGTGATCCATGCCGAAGGCCAGACCCACGACGTGCCGCCCGCGCACGAGCGGCGCGTGACCGACCCGACCGGGTGCGGCGATGCCTTCCGCGCCGGCCTGCTGTTTGGCATCGACAAGGGCTACGACTGGCTGACCATCGGCCGCATCGGCAACCTGATGGGCGCGCTGAAGGTTGAGCACCCCGGCACCCAGAACCAGCGCTTTGACTACGAAGAGTTCTCACTGCAGTTCCGGCAGCAGTTCGGGTATTCGCTGGAAAGCAAGCGCGCCTGAGAGCGGCCTTGAGCACGGCGAGCCGGCCGCGCCTGCGGCATGCCGTGACGCGGGCGGCTTAATACCCGCCCGACACCGAAAAGCTCCCCGCGTCGCGTCGCCTAGTCGCGCGACGCTCCACCGTGCCGCGCAATCCACGTCAGGTACGCGTCCAGCCAGCCCTGCATGAAGTCACGGCTGGCCTTGCCGAAGCCGCCGTCGTCGTCGAAGACGCCGTCCTTGGCGTGCAGGAAGACCTCGGGCTGGCCCAGCGTCGGCATGTCGAGGTAGGCGAGGATGTTGCGCAGATGCTGCTGGGCGAGCGCTGAGCCGATGCTGCCGATCGAGGCGCCGAGGACGCCGGCCGGCTTGCCCGCCCACACGCTCTGACCGTAGGGCCGCGAGCCGTGGTCGATGGCATTTTTCAGCACGCCGGACACCGATCGGTTGTACTCGGGCGTGACGAACAGCACGGCGTCGGCGTCGCGCACCGTATCGCGCAGGCGCACGACCTGCGCCGAGGGCGCGTCGTCGTCGTCCTGGTTGTAGAGCGGCAGGTCGCCGATCTCCACGTGCACGAACATCGCGCGGTCGGCCGCGAGGCGCTCCAGGGCATGGGCCAGACGGCGGTTGATCGAGGCCTTGCGCAGGCTGCCGACGAGAACGGCAATCCGGGGAGCGGACATGGGGTCTCCTTGAGGTGAGTGAACCGGGGGCAGTCGACGATGTCCAGCATGGCCCAAGGACGCGCGAGCCCGGATGAAATCGCCGAGACCAACGCCGTGCGCGCCGGCGGACAGGCAGCCCGACGCCGGGCAATCCGGCGCCCTATGCCCTTCGCAGTCACTGCGCGCGGACAGCACGGCGAACGGGTGGAACGACGCCCTCCCCTGGTACGAGCCAAGATCGTTTCTCGGCTCAAGTCGATTGGACCCTCAATCTCGCGGCGCCATTCCTCCCGCACGCGCGTCAGTATTCTCGACGCCATCCTGGAGAACGATCGACACCTTGCGGCCACTCACATCGATTACGCGGGCAGGGACGTCGATCGATCGCGCCTGCAGGTAACGGATATCCAGCACGTCTGGTTCGCGCCAATGCAGGTCGACTCCATAGGCACTGGGGCTGCGGGTCGCCCCATACAGTTGCGCGGCGTAAGCTGCTTGGCTCGGCGCTTCGCCTCTCGGCACGACATGAACCCGGTAAACGAACGACGCGGTCGCACCGGGATTACCCTCCGTCAGCACGGCATCCACCATGCCGTCGGGCGAGGGCAATCTGGACACCTCCACTTCAGCGTCGCCCGATACCGGCGCGCAAGCTGCCAGGACAGTCAGCAACGCAAACGCGTAGGTCGCGCGCGCCATCGGTCGTATGAAGTCCATAAACAATGCGTGTCATCGCGGCGCAGTTGAGGTCAGTCGGGCCAAACCCGATGCAGGCCAGCATTGTAGTAGTCGTAGCCATCCTTGATCTGCTGTTGATCGGCCGGATCGTCGCCATACGAGCCGCCAAGGTCGTAGGGATTGCCCCACTCGTCCGTCGACGTGCCCGCCTGTGTCTGGGCGTACCCAGCGGCACGCAGCGCCAGGTTCTCAGGAATGCCCATCGCGGCCGCCACCACGCCATAGTGGAAGTTGCCGAAGTTCTCATACTGCGCGCCCTGCTGCTTGTAGTCCCACTCGGCACCACCCTTGACCTGCTCGTAGAACCAGGGGAGATCCTGCGGGAACGCATGTGCCTGGGCCTCGGCAATATTGTCGTCGATCGACGCCGAGGGAGGCGCTTCGGGCGTGTTGACCAGACCCGCCGCCGCGGCTTCCTCGCGAGACATCACTTGCCCCATTGCCTGGGCCACGTCGTCGACGAAGGAAGCTGCCCCCAGTAATCCTACGTTGTCACCCTGCATCGTCGCGAGCTGGGGCATCGCGGCTTCGAAGATCGCGGTGCGCGTGGCCAGGTCCGTCCCTTCCGCCGCACCCAGGATGCCGGTGAGCGTGGATGGGTCATAGCTCGTGGTTCCCGCCGTCATGCCGGAAAAGTCAGCGATGTACCGACGTCCCATCGCAACGGACATGACGTCCTGCAACTGGTCGGAACTGAGCGATTCTACTGCCTGCTCGAATGCAGCCGGATCGCCCTCCAGGCTGGCGAGAATCTTGCCGATCGCAACGGTCTCGGCATTTCCCCACGTCCCTTGCGTCGCGCTGTACTCGCCGTTGATGCTGCTCCGGGTCGCTTCGATAAAACCGGTCTTGGCCTCAATGCTCCCGCGAGTGGCGACGGCATCGGCAAGGGCGACACGCCCGCTCGAGCTGCCGTCGAATGCCTGGACGAAACGCGTCATCTGCGTGGCGTCCAGGCCTTCGGCCAGCGTGTTGAACAGGTCCGCGCGCTCGGTTGCGCTCAACGAGCCGTTCAGCCCATCGATTTCCTGCGTCCAGTTCTTGATGTCGTCGTCGCTGAGCCGGCTGATGAACTCGTTGCGCTCCCGCGGCGACAGATCGCCGACTGCAGCGGTGATGTCGTCGAGGTCGCCCTTCGTGACATCCCAATCGAAGATGCCTTGCTCCAGACGGTCCTTGGCAGTGTTGACTGCAGAATCGACACTTGTCATCCGACTCACTCCAGGGCAAGGATGGAGAAATCTTATGGGGGCGGGTGGGCTTGCACATGCTGGGGAATACCCTAGCGACGTCCTTGGCGTGACGATGGCCGCATTCAGTCCAGATACGGATAATCTGGTCAGCGATTACCCGCAAAACCGGGGAGGCCGTCGGCATGATCCATAGAGGTCAGGCTGACTTTGCGCCGATGGACGCTGTGTCCGCAGCATGTTCCTCACCGCCTCGCGATCCCTCCCTCGTTTGAATGCGCGAATGCTGAGACGCCCGCCCCCCGCCCACCCCCGCGACCTGACCCGTGGTGCGATTGCGCCCACGCTGCTGGTCTTCGCCCTGCCGATTCTGGGCGGCAACGCCTTGCAGTCGCTCAACGGCTCGGTCAATGCGATCTGGATCGGCCGGTTCCTGGGCGAGGACGCGATCGCGGCGATCGCCAATGCCAACAACATCCTGTTCTTCCTGCTGGGCGCGGTGTTCGGCGTTGGGATGGCGGCGACAATCCTCGTCGCGCAGGCCATCGGCCGCGACGATCTGGCCGCAGCCAAGCGCGCGATCGGCACCAGCGCGACGTTCTTTCTGAGCGTGTCGGTGCTCGTCGCGCTCGCCGGCCTGCCGCTTTCAGGCCCGGTGCTCGAATGGATGGGCACGCCGGCCTCGGCGCTGCCGTATGCCGAAGCGTACCTGCGGATCATCTTCCTGGCGGTGCCATTTCTGTACACGCTGGCGTTCCTGTCGGCGATCCTGCGCGGCGCCGGCGACTCGCGCACTCCGTTTCTGTTCCTGCTGCTGGTGGTCGCATTGGACATCGTGCTGGTGCCGCTGCTGCTGTTCGGCGTGGGCCCGTTGCCGGAGATGGGCATGGCCGGCGCGGCAGCCGCGAACCTCATCGCCAACGCGCTGGGACTGGTGGCGATGCTGGCCTGGCTGCGGCATCGCCGCCATCGGCTGTGGATCAGCCGCCACGAGCGCGCGCTGTACCGCCCCGATTGGACAATCGTCCGCGCGTTGCTCGTCAAGGGCCTGCCGATGGGCCTGCAGATGGTGATGCTGTCAGCGGCGATGATCGCGATGATCGCGATGGTCAACGCGCACGGCATCGAGACCACCGCCGCCTACGGCGCCGCACTGCAGCTATGGACCTACGTGCAGATGCCGGCGATGGCGATCGGCGCTGCGTGCTCGACGATGGCGGCGCAGAACGTCGGCGCCGGCCATTGGGACCGCGTCGGCCGGGTTGCCAAGACCGGCGTGGCGATCAATTTCCTGATGACCGGCGCGCTGATCGCGGTGCTGATCGGCCTCGACCGCCACGCGCTGGCGCTGTTTCTGCCCGAAGGCAGCGCCGCGCTGGAGGCCGCGCGCCATCTCAATCGGATCGCGATCTGGTCGTTCCTATTCTTCGGCGTGACCTTCGTACTGTTCGGCGTGGTGCGCTCGACCGGCGCGGTGCTGCCGCCGCTGGTGATCCTGGGCGCGACCCTGTGGGGCGTGCGGGTGCCGTTCGCCACCTGGCTGCAGCCGACGCTCGGCGCCGATGCGATCTGGTGGAGCTTTCCGGCCAGCGCGCTGGTGGCGATGCTGCTTGCAGTCGGTTACTACCGCTGGGGTGGCTGGCGTGCGGCGCGCATGCTCGCCGACGAACAGGTCGCGATCCCGGCCGAAGTCCCGGCCCCGCCGCCGGCACCGGTCGCCGGCGTGCCGCCCTGCCGACCGCAGACGACGGCCGACTGAGGACCTGAACGGCCCGTCCGCAAAGCGCATTGACGCCGGCGTACGCCCGACCGCTGTAGGAAGGACGTCCGCCCCGTTTTGTGGAAAACGCCCATGCGCCCCGTTTCCTTGCTGACCGCCGTGCTGGCATGCGCCAGCCTCGCGCTCCCCGTCGCGGCGCAACAGCTGCGCAACCCGGCCGATCCCCCGCCTGCCGCGGTCGCGCGGCCCGCAGCGCCCGCGCCCGCCCCACAGCAGTTGCGCACGCCCCCGCCCCCACCACCGGCAGCCACGCTGCGCGCGCCGCAACCGACGCGGCAACTCTCGAACGATGTCACCCGCCCGGTCACCCCTACGCCGGCGTTGTCACAACGCGAGCGCTGCCTGCAGACTGCGCGAAGCGCCGTGCAGCCGGTGTCCGACCAACGTGTCGCTGCGGCCCAGCGCGGGCTGGCGGCCACCCAGGCGCAGCGCGCAGCGACCGGCGCCGTGGGCACCGATCCGACGGATCGCTCCGGTCTGCGTGAGCAGCAGGAGAACCAGCAGCGCGCGATCGCGCGCGAACGCGATGCCGCCGCCCAGCAATTGCGGGTCGCGCAGGCCAACTGCAACTAAGCCGGTATCAAGCGGCGGGGGCAACATCCGGCACGTTCGCCGCTGCACGGGCCAGCCAATCGGGGAGCGCGCGCCGAGCGATGCCCTGCACCCGCGCTTGCTGCAACTGCACCAGCATGTAGGCGCGGCGCGCAGGCTCGTCTCCGGCGAACGACAACGCCAGATCGCGGTTCATCCAGCGCCGGAACAGGACGAACAGCACGACGTGCAGCGCCTGCGCCAAGCCACTGACCACGACGACGATGGCCACATCCATCAGCGAGGATGTCCTCGCGTCTTGCAGCGCAGGCTCACTGCCAGCCCGGCATCCGCGCCCGATCGAGCCCGGCGACTTCGAACACCGCGGTGCGGGTGCCGCCGGCCTTGACCGGAAACGCGATCGAGAGCGTCTTCGCGCCATCGAGCAGACGCCACAGCGCCTTCTCATCGTCGATGAACATCGCGATCGCCTCGTCGGTCTGCGGCCGGTTGGCCGCCATGCGGCGCGGCGCGGCGTCGTCCACCGCGACCTCGACCCGGCAGCTGGGATAGCAGTCGAAATCCCCCGCTTCCAGCACGAGGTAGCTGCTGCGCCCCCACGACGGATGGTCGCGGAAGATCAGCCGCACGGGCTTGGCGCCGCTGCCGTCGACATCGACCGGCTCGCGTGCATAGATCGCTGCCGACACCTGCTGCCCGCCATCCGCAGGCCGGGTGTCATAGCTCCATAGCGCGGCGGTCCGCGCTTGCTCGCGCACCGCGTCGCCGCGACTGCGGACCTCGTCGAACTTCGCGCGCACGCGGCCGGCGGCCTCGGTCTGGGGGTAGCGTGACAGCAGCACGTCGGCCTGGGCCTTGGCCAGCGCCCAGTTCTCGGCGGCGACGGCGGCCTCGAAGTCGCGCTCGCCGGCGGCCGCCTGCTGCTCGTCGGCCTGCGCCTGCGCCTGGGCCTGCGCGGCGGCCTGCGCCTCGCGATCCTGGCAACCGGCAAGCGCCAGCGACGCGACGAACAGGGCGGCAGCGAACGGGCGGGCAACGGCAGGCATGGGCAGGCTCTCGAGTGTCGAAGGGCGCGACGGCGCGCACTGCATCAGCGTAACAGGCGTCCGCACCCGCCCAAAACGCAGACGGCCGCCCGAAGGCGGCCGCGTGGGACGGCGCGGGCCGTCAGTGGGTCGCAGGGGCGGCCTCGTCGACGGGCGCCACGGCCGGATCGACAGCCGGCGCCGGCTTGGCCTCGGCGATCACCTTCTCCACCGAGCCGGTCGTGATCGGGTGATAGCCCGGACGCGCCTTGGCGAAGATCTCCTTGGCCAACGCCAGGCCGGACTCGGTCTGCACCAGCGCGTCATAGATCGGCATGATCAGCTTTCGACGGCCGACGCGTGCGGTGAACTCGGACAGCGCTGCGTTCGCTTCGGTGTAGCCGCTACGCACGGCCAGCGGATACCAGCGCATCGCGATCTCGCCGTTGCCGGTACCGGTGAAGTGGTAGGCGCCGTCGAGCTGGGCCATCTGCTCGTGGGTCAGCGTCGCCGGCAGGCTGTCGAGGAAGTGCAGCCACTCCTGCGTCGACCAGGCATCGGTGATCTGGCGCGGCGGCAGCTGCGCACTGCCCAGCCAGGCCAGCCGCGCGGAGTCGACGATGCCGAAGTTGCGCGACATCACCTGCGGCGCCGAGGCGGGAATGCCCGGGCCGTAGACCCACTCCTGGATCTCGGCGTCGGTGACCGTGCCGGGATACTTGTCGAACAGGTGCTCCTTCGCGTACGCGAGGAACTGCTCGGTGGTGATGCTCTGGAACGCGAAATGATCGAAGTACCCGCGCAGGAACGCATCGAACGGCTCGCGGCCGAAGCGCTGCTCGAGGAACTGCAGGAACCAGGCGCCCTTGTCGTAGGCGACCGCGCTCAGTGCATCGTCGGCGTCGAGCAGCGTGCCCGGCTTGACGGCCAGCGCCTGCACCGGCTCGGGCATCGAGACGATGCTCTCCTTGAGCGCGTTGCGGGCGATCACGAACTCCATGTCGCTGGTCTCCTTGCCGTAGACCGATTCGACGATGCGGTTCTCCACGTAGCTGGTGAAGCCCTCGTTGAGCCAGCCGTGCTTGGCGCTGGCGAAAGTCACCAGGTTGCCCGACCAGCTGTGCGCGAGCTCGTGGGCGACCAGCGAGACCAGCGACTTGTCGCCGACGATGACGGTCGGGGTGATGAACGACAGGCGCGGGTTCTCCATGCCGCCGTAGGGGAACGACGGCGGCAGGATCAGCAGGTCGTAGCGCTCCCAGCGATAGGGCCCGTAGAGCTGCTCGGTGGTGGCGATCATCTTCTCGGTGTCGGCGAACTCGGCGACCGCGCGGTCGATCGTCGCAGGCTCGGCCCAAATGCCGCTGCGCTCGGAGATCGGCTTGAACACCAGGTCGCCGGCGGCGATCGCCATCAGGTAGGACGGGATCTTCTGCGGCATCTTGAACGTGTAGTCGCCGTCGCGCTGCGCGGCCGGGTCATTGTCCGCGCTCATCAGCACCATCACGTCCGGACGCGAGGTCACGTGCGCGCTATAGGTGTAGCGGATCGCCGGCGTGTCCTGCAGCGGCACCCACGAGCGGGCATGGATCTGCTGCGACTGGCTGAACATGAAGGGCAGCTTCTTGCCCTCGGTCATCTCCGGCGTCAGCCACTGCAGGCCCGAGGCGTCGGGCGAGGTGGTGTAGGTCACGCGGATCCGGGCATTGCGGTCCGGGGCCTGGATCGTCAGCTTGCTGCCGAGGGTGGCGTCGGCATCGGCGAGCGCGTACTGCAGCGGCTGCCACTGCCCGCCGGCCTCGCCTTCGACCTTGTCGATCGTCAACGCGCGCGTGTCGAGCACCAGTTCGGTCGCCGCCGGGTCCTTCCACTGCAGTGTGTAGGTCGCGGTGCCGGCGATGGTGCGGGCGTCGAAGTCGAGCGCCAGGTCCAGCGCCAGATCCTCGGTGACGACCTTGTCGGGTTCGGCGTAGGAGTGTTCGTCGCGGTCGGCCGACTCGGCCGGCGGCTTTTCGCTGGCCGGCGGTGCGGGTGCGGTGCCGGCTTCAGGCTTGCAGCCGCCGATCACCAGGGCCGACAGGGACAGCAGCAGCACGGAGGCCAGCTGCGGGAAACGGAACGGGGGAATTCGGATCACGGAACGTCTCGCGGCGGAAGAACCGATGCGCAGTCTACTCCGTCGCCCCGCGCCACCTGCCGTGCACGTCCCGGCGACCGGATGCGTTGCAGCTTACGCGGATGAACGAGGCCCCCTTCGACGATTGGGACGGCAGCCCCGCCCAGGCGCGCGCCCTGCAATCGCGCCTGGCCGCGCAGGTCGTGCTCGAGGACCGGCTGCCGGCGCGTATCCGCTGGCTCGCCGGCTTCGACGTCGGGTTCGAGGACGCCGGCGAGATCACCCGCGCCGCGGTGGTGCTGCTCGATGCGCAGTCGCTGCAGCCGGTCGAGACCCATATCGCCCGCCTGCCGACCCGTATGCCCTATGTGCCCGGGCTGCTGAGCTTTCGCGAGCTGCCGGCGCTGCTGGCCGCGCTCGCGCGGCTGTCGCAGGCGCCCGACCTGGTGTTCGTGGACGGCCAAGGCATCGCGCATCCGCGGCGCCTGGGCATTGCGGCGCACTTCGGCGTGGCCACGGGCGTCGCCAGCATCGGCGTGGCGAAAAAGCGCCTGGCCGGCCAGTTCGAGCGGCCCGGTGATGCCCCCGGCGACCGATCGCCGCTGCGCGACCGCGGCGCGCACATCGGCTGGGCGCTGCGCAGCCGCACACGTTGCAATCCGCTGATCATCTCGCCAGGTCACCGGGTCTCGGTCGACGGCGCGCTGGACTGGACGCTGCGCTGCCTGCGTGGTTACCGGCTGCCCGAGCCGACCCGGTTGGCCGACCGGCTCGCATCGCGACGGGGCGCCATCGAGGTCGCGCCCACGCTGTTCTGAGGCACCGCTGCAAGGCGTGCCGCGCTCAAGCAGGTTGCTTGATGCGCGCCCGTAATGCGCGATCCCGGGCCGGCGCACGGCCGGCCGTCGGGCGTCAGGCCTTGAAGCCGTCGTGGATCGCGACGATGCCGGCCGACAGGTTGCGGTAGCGGCAACGCACGAAACCGGCCGCATCCATCATCGACTTGAGCGCGTCCTGCGGCGGATGCTTGCGGATCGACTCGGCCAGGTAGCGGTAGCTGTCCGCGTCGCCGGCGAACAACCGCCCCAGCCGCGGCAGCACCTGGAACGAGTGGAAGTCGTAGAGCGGCCGGAACCACTCGGGCTTGACCTGGGAGAACTCCAGCACGCGCGCCTGGCCGCCGACGCGCAGCACACGATGCATCTCGCGCAGCGCTGCGTCCTTGTCGGTCACGTTGCGCAGCCCGAAGGCGATCGTGACCAGATCGAAGCTGTTGTCGGGGAACGGCAGCGTCTCAGCGTTGCACTGCACGTACTCGAAGCCGCGCACCTGCCCGCGATCGGTCATGCGGTCGCGTCCGGTCCGCAGCATCGCGGCATTGATGTCGCCGAGCACCAGTTCGCCCGATTCGCCGACCCGGCTCTTGAGCAGGGCCGCGATGTCGCCGGTGCCGCCGGCCAGGTCGAGCACGCGGTCACCGCGGCGCACCTGCGCGGTCGCAACGAAATAGCGCTTCCACACCCGATGGATGCCCAGGCTCATCAGGTCGTTCATCAGGTCGTAATTGCCTGCGACCGAGGAGAACACCTGGCCGACCAGCTTCTGCTTCTCGCCGGTGGGGACGTCGCGGAAGCCGAAATGGGTGGTGCCGGGTCTGGAGGATTCGTCGCTCATGGGCCGATTATCCCTCATTCGGGGCCGGCGCGATCCGCAGGCGCCCGACCCGCCGCCGCTCCAACGAATCGACCCGCAGGACGTGGCCGTCGATGGTCACCTCGTCGCCTTCGGCCGGCATCCGGTCGAGCGCATGGACCACCAACCCGGACAGGGTCACGTAGGTCGGGCTGGTCGGCAGGCTCAGACCGGTCGCCAGCGCCAGATCCTGCATCGACATCGAGCCGTCGACCAGCCACGCGCCGTCCTCACCCCGCACCGCGCCGTAGTCGGCGTCCTGGGTGTCGGCCAGGTCGCCGGCGATCGTGGCCAGCAGGTCGTTCGCGGTGACCATGCCTTCGATACTGCCGTACTCGTCGACGACGATCGCGATCGGGATCGGGTGGGCGCGAATCTGCTCGAGCACGCGTAGTGTCGACGTGCCCTCGGGCACGACCAGCGGCTCGCGGACGAACTCGGTCACGTTCAACGCCCGCCCCTGCAGCACGCTCGACAGCAGATCGCTGCTCTGCACGACACCCAACAGGCGGTCGAGCTCACCGTCGCAGACCGGCAGGCGGGTGTGCGGCGACTGCACCAACCGTTCCGTCGCGTGTTCAAGACCGCGCGTGGCGTCGATCCACTCGATGTCGCCGCGCACCGTCATCACGCTCGACACCGGCCGCTCGGCCAGGGTCAGCACGCTGCGGATCATGTCGTGCTCGGCCGCCTCCAGGCGCTCGCCATCGGGCGCCTGCTCGGCCGGCTCGCTGACGCCCTCGCTCGCCGTGTCCGGGCGCGCGCCGAGCAGGCGCAGCACCGCGTCGGCGGTGCGCTGACGGAACGGCAGCTGGCGCACATGGCGCTCGCGGTTGTAGCGCGACCACTGGTTGAACGCCTCGATCAGGATCGAGAACACGATCGCCGCGTACAGGTAGCCCTTCGGGATCTTGAAGCCCAGGCCTTCGGCGACGAGGCTGAAGCCGATCATCAGCAAGAAGCCCAGGCACAGCACGACGACCGTCGGATGGCGGCTGACGAAGCGCGTCAGCGGCTTGCTGGCCAGCATCATCACCGCCATCGCGATGATCACCGCGGCATACATCACGCCCAGGTGCTCGACCATGCCGACCGCGGTGATCACCGAGTCGAGCGAGAACACCGCATCGAGCACGACGATCTGCGCGACCACGACGCCGAACGCGGCGTAGGCCTTCTTGCCGCCATTGTCGTGCTCCCGGCCCTCGAGCCGCTCGTGCAGCTCCATCGTCGCCTTGAACAGCAGGAACAGTCCACCGACGAGCAGGATCAGGTCGCGTCCGGAGAACGGGTTGCCCCAGACCGTGAACAGCGGCGCGGTCAGCCTCATGATCCACGCCAGCAACGCCAGCAGCACCAGGCGCATCAGCAGCGCCAGGGTCAGGCCGATGATCCGCGCGCGGTCGCGCTGCTCGGGTGGCAGCTTGTCGGCGAGGATGGCGATGAACACCAGGTTGTCGATGCCCAGGATGATCTCGAGGACCACCAGGGTCGCCAGACCCATCCAAATCGTCGGGTCGGCCAGCCATTCCATAGGTGTTCTTGCATCGCGCGTGAGGAGGAGCGCGAATTCTGCCACGCGAGTGTTAAGAATTTGCCGCGATCGCCAGCCTCGCTCGACCGTATCGCACAGGCACGTCAGACTGCAGGCCCCGCGCTGCCACGACCGCCGCATGATCGCCACGCCCGACTACCGTGCCCTGCTCGACACCGCCATCGCCGAAGCCCGCCAGGGCCTGGCCGAGGGCGGCATCCCGATCGGCGCGGCGCTCTACCACCGTGATGGCCGGCTACTGGGCTGCGGCCACAATCGCCGCGTGCAGGAAGACGACCCGTCGGTGCACGGCGAGACCGACGCTTTCCGCAAGGCCGGCCGCCAGCGCAGCTACCGCGACACGATCATGGTGACCACGCTGGCGCCGTGCTGGTACTGCAGCGGCCTGGTCCGCCAGTTCGGCATCGGCACGGTCGTCGTCGGCGAGTCGCAGACCTTCCGCGGCGGCATCGACTGGCTGCGCGAGCACGGCGTGGAGGTGATCGACCTGCACAGCCAGGACTGCATCGACCTGCTCGGCGGCTTCATCGCCCAGCACCCGCAGGTCTGGAACGAGGATATCGGCGAGGACTGACGCAGTCCCGCGACAACGGCGCGCTCAGCGCGCCGTCTCGGTGCGCCACAGGGTCGGGAAATCGCCGGGCGCCGCGCCGCCGCAGCGGCGCAGTTCGGCGTAATGCGCCAATTGGAATGCCTGCCCGTCGTAGCGCCACTGCGCCGCTTCGCCGCAATCCGCGAGCCCGCGCCCCTTGGCGAAATGCGACAGCGTGGCGGTGTCCGGCGCGTAGTCGGCGTTGGTCAGCAGCGCGAAGCCCGAGCTGGTGCCATCGAGCCCTGGCGGGCCGGGCGGCACGATGCGCGCCGCGCCGCTGCCGTCGCGCACGGCACGGAACGCCAGGCTCGAGGTCTGGTAGGCGCCGCTCAGGCACGCGACGAACACCAGGGCGTGCTCGGCATCGAGCGGATACGCCGCGTCCTGGCTGCGCATGTCGACCCCCTCGCCCGGCGAGGCGCAATCGGCCTCGCGCAGCGCATCGGCCGCCTGCATGCGGACTGCGACGGTCAGCCGTGTGGCGTCTTGCAGCGACAACGCCGGTGGCGGCGGCGCTGCATGCACCCTCGGCAGCGCCGGCGCGCCGGGCACAGCCGCCGAATCGCGCTCGCCGGGGCGTGCCCAGGCGCTGGGCGTGTCCAATCGCTGCTGGTGCTCGTCGATCAGCAGCAATGCCGCGCGCAGGCCCGACAGCGACAACGCCGGGGCGTCCTCGCCGCTACCGGCCGACAGCCGAGCGCCGTTACCGACCCGCGCGATGAACGCCGAGATGTCGGCAGGGACGTCGAGCGTCAGCGCAGCGCGGTCATCATCGCGACGCCACGGCAGCACGGCCAACTCCGGTACCGCCACGCCGTCGAGCCGTAGCGACGCAGGCTCGGGCGTGCCGTCCGCCGTGCCCAACTGCAGCCGTTGCGCACCGTCGCCGCCCGGCGCGCGCGACAGCCGCAGCACCAGACCGAACGCTCCGTCGTTCACGCCGATCGCCTCGCAGGCCAGGCCGTTGTCGCAGGCCACGGTGAAGTCGTGCAGTTGCCGATACAGCGGCGCGACTGCGCTGCGCGCGGCGCCCGCCGTCGTGTCCGCATCGTGCACGGCGGTCGCCGGCACGGTAGAGGGGGCCGACGCCGTGACGGCGGTATCGGGCGTTGCCGGCGGCGCCGGTTCCGCGCACGCGGCCAGCAGCGCGACGCAGGCAAGCACGAGAGGGCGGACAACGGACATCGCGAATGCTCTTGCGAAACGGAGACGCCATTGTCTGTCGCCGCGATCGACACGGCGTCGACGCGGCCATCACACGCAGCATGCGCCATGCCGCGCGCAACGCTCCGGTGCGCGCGGCGCCTTGCGGGCATGCCGGGTGCGCCTCCAGACTGCGCGCCATGCCGCGCGTTCCACCGCCTGCTCCGTCCTCCGTACCGCGATCGCCCGGTGCGGACCGCTACGCACCGCGTGCGTGGGCGCCGCACGAACGGCCGATAATGCCGGGGTCGCCATCGACGCCCCTGCACCCCACCCGGCGGCGCATCGCTTACGGCGTGGTGGGCTTCGTGATCGCGATCACCGGCGGCCTGGGCAATGCGCTTGTCACCGCCAACCTGCTCGACCTGCAGGGCGCACTCGGCGCTTACGCCGCGCAGGTCGCCTGGCTGCCAGCGGCGTACGTGATGACCAACGTATCGATGAACATCCTGCTGGTGAAGTTCAGGCAGCAGTTCGGCCTGCGGCTGTTCACCGAAGCGTTCCTGGTGCTATACGCGTTGATCACGCTGGCGCATCTGTTCGTCAACGATCTGGGGTCGGCGATCGCAGTCCGCGCCGGCCACGGCATCGCCGGCGCTGCGCTCAACACGCTCGGCCTGTACTACATGCTGCAGGCCTTCCCACAGAAGCACCGGCTGCGCGGCCTGGTGCTGGGATTGGGCATCGGACAGTTGGCGCTGCCGCTGGCGCGGGTGTTCTCGACCGACCTGCTCCAGTTCGGCGAGTGGCGCGGCCTGTATCTGTTCGAACTGGGCCTGGCGCTGCTGGCGCTGGGCTGCGTGCTGCTGCTCAAATTGCCCCCGGGCGACCGACACAAAGCCTTCGAACCGCTGGATTTCCTCACCTTCGGCCTGTTCGCACCGGGGGTCGCGCTGCTGACCGCGGTGTTGGCGCAGGGCCGCATCGCCTGGTGGACCGAGACTGCGTGGCTGGGCTGGGCGCTCGCGGCTTCGGTCGCGCTGGTGACCGCCGCTATTGCGATCGAGCATTTCCGCGCGCGTCCGCTGCTCAATACGCGCTGGCTGGCGACCGCCTCGATGCTGCGGCTGGCCCTGGCCATCGTGCTGATCCGCATCGTGCTGTCGGAGCAGGCCACCGGCGCGGTCGGCTTTCTGCAAGCGCTGGGCTTGGGCAACGCGCAGATGCACACGTTGTTCATGATTGTGCTGGCCGGCAGCATCGCCGGGCTGGCCGCCAGCGCGGCGACGATCAATCCAGCCAAGACCTGGCAACCGGTGCTGCTGTCGCTGATGTTGATGATGACCGGCGCACTGATGGACGCGCAGGCGACCAATGCCACCCGGCCCGAGCAGATGTATCTGAGCCAGTTCCTGCTGGCGTTCGGCAGCACCTTCTTCCTTGGCCCGATGCTGATCGCCGGTATCGGCCCGGTGATCAGCCAGCCGCGCAACCTGATCAGCTTCGTCGTGCTGTTCGGCATGACCCAGAACCTCGGCGGCCTGCTCGGCTCGGCCGTGCTGGGCACGTTCCAGACCATGCGCGAGAAGTTCCATTCCAGCGTGCTCAACGAGCACTTGAGCCTGCTCGATCCCCAGGTCGCCGCGCGCGTGCATGCGACTGCCCAGAGCTACGCGCCGACTGTCGCCGACCCGGCGCTGCGCGACGCGCTCGCGCTGCGCGCGCTCGGTGCGGCGGCCAGCCGCGAAGCCAATGTGCTGGCCTACAACGACGTGTTCCTGCTGATCGCCTTCATCGCGTTCTGCACGTTGATGTGGATCATCGCTTCCCGGGCGTGGGCGCGCCTGCGCGCGCCCGCACCCCCCGTTCCCGCAACACCGGACACCGCATGAGTACCCCTGCCCCCACGCCTCCCGAACAACCCGCTGCGCCGTCGCGCCGATGGCGGGCAGTGCAGATCGCGGCCTTCGTCGGCGTCGCACTCGCCGGCATCCTGGTGGTGCTCTACGCCTGGCGTCTGCCGCCGTTCGGCAGCAGCGTGCAGAGCACCGAGAACGCGATGGTGCGTGGCCGGGTGACGCTGATCGCGCCGCAGGTCACAGGCTATGTGACCCACGTCGCCGTGCAGGACTTCGAAGCGGTCACCCGTGGCCAATTGCTGGTGACGATCGATGACCGCATCTACCGTCAGCGTTACGAACAGGCCCAGGCCAATCTGCGGGTGCAGCAGGCCGCGCTGGCCAACGCCACGCAGTCCAGGCGCAGCGCCGAAGCCGGCATCGCACGCAGCGCCGCCGACATCGCGGCCACGCGCGCGCAGGCCGAGGTCGCCACCATCGACCAGCGCCGACTCGAACAATTGGCCGAGCAGAAGCTGATCTCCGCGCACGATCGCGATCTCGCGCGTGCCAACAGCGCGCAGGCCCGCGCCTCTGCCGCCCAGGCCCGCGCGGCCCTGCAGATCTCCGAGCAGGACGCGCGCAGCGTCGACGTCAATCGCGACAGCCTGGAGGCGGCGGTCGCCAGCGCCGAGGCCGCGGTGCGGCTGGCGAAGATCGACCTCGACAACACCCGCATCGTCGCCCCCGAGGACGGTCTGCTCGGCCAGGTCACTGTGCGCCAGGGCGCGCTGGTCAATGCCGGGACGCAATTGATGGCACTGGTGCCGGCCGACATCTGGGTCGTGGCGAACATGAAGGAAACGCAGATGACCGACATGCGCGTCGGACAGCCGGCGACCTTCACCGTCGACGCCCTCGGCGGCGCGCAGCTCACCGGGCACGTCGAACGCATCTCGCCGGCAACCGGCTCGGAGTTCAGCGTGCTGCCTGCGGACAATGCGACCGGCAACTTCGTCAAGATCGCCCAGCGCATTCCCGTGCGCATCGCGATCGACCGCGATCAGCCACTGGCCGAACGCCTGCGCCCCGGCATGTCGGTGGTGGTCTCGGTGGATACCGCGGCCGCAGGCGATGCGCCCGACGATGCGCCGCGCACACCGGCGCACTGATTCGGGCATCGCAAACGCCACGCTGCCGCGCTCGACGACGATCCGCTAGGCACGTCGATCGTGTGCGACCAGCGCGGCCTCGACCAGCGGCTGCGCCCAGCCCGGCGTCGCGCGCAGGGCGCGAAGATCGTCGGGTGCCGGGTGCACCAGGCGCCCGGCCACCATCTCCAGCACGCGCAGCGGATCGGGCACCGCGTGGCCGCGCGCGACTTCGACGCTGTTGTCGTAGACCTGCAGATGCGCCAGGTGCGGCATCAGCACGACCAGGTGTTCGCGCGCCCGTTGCCAACGCGCACGGATGTCGGATTCGGGAATGTCGTGACCGCCGGCGGCGACGCGGGCGCGCACGCGGGCGATGTGCTGGTCGACCGACGACAGGCCGCAGAACCACATCAGCACGTCGTGCGTGCGCGCGGCCCGGGCGATCTTCGCCGGCACGGTGTTGCCGCCCAGCGTGGTCTCGAATGCGTAGTGCCGACCGGCTGCAATGGCCGCGTCGAGCCGCCGCATGCCTTCCTGCCACGCTTCGGCATTGGCGTCGCGCTGGCTGCAGCCGGTGGCGGCGACGAGCGCGCGCGCGAAGTCATCGGGATTGAACCAGGTCAGGCCGGCATCGGCGAGCAGGTGACCGCCGATCGAACTCTTGCCGGCTCCGTTGACGCCTGCGAGCACGAACAGCACTGGCCGCGGCCCAGTGGCCTCTTCGCCAGCCGTGGCACCGCGCTTGCGTTCGACCGTAGTGGGCGCAGCCGTGGCCGCGGTACCGCGCGGCCGCAGCGTGCGCCGTGCGCCGGGACGCCCGCGCAGGCTCAATGCGAGGCGCCGGCCTTGACCTTGCCGCGCAGGGCGGCCGGCTGCGCCATCACCACGCGCAGTCGGTCGCCGGCATCGGCGGCTTCCAGCGACGCCAGCCTGGCGTCGAACCTCGCCTGCAGCGCCTCGAGCGCCGAGCGCTGCGGCGCCGCGGCCGCCTCCAGCGCGCGCAGGATCGCGTCGTAGGCCTCGGCCGACAGGATCACCGCTTCGGGCGTGTTGTGGTGGGTCACCACCACTTGGCCGTCGCGGGCGACCGACTTCATGACGCCGCGCCAGCCGAGTTTCTTGACGTCGGACGCCGGCGTGCGCGGCAGCGCGTCGAGGGCATCGAACTTGGGGGCGACGGACATGGGAACGGCCTCACGATGGACGTGAGGCCAATATACCCATTTTTCCCTTTCGCGGCCGTGAACCCAGCGCGCCGGCAGAACCTGTTCAAGGTCCGTCGCGAGCGCCGCCAAATGGCGCGTGGCGGAGCGCAGGAAGCGCAGCGTACGTGCAGGTACGTGAGCATTCCGAGCACCGCACGCGCGCCATCTGGCAAGCGCAGCAGGACCTTGGACAGGTTCTCAGAGGATGTAACGGCTCAGGTCCTGATCCTGCACCAGCTCGCCCAGGTGCGCATCGACATAGGCGCGGTCGATCGTCACCGTGCCGCCCTTGTCGGGGGCCTCGAAGCTCAGCGTGTCGAGCAGGCGCTCGAGCACCGTGTGCAGGCGCCGCGCGCCAATGTTCTCCTGCCGCTCGTTCACGTGGGCAGCGATCTCGGCCAGCCGCTCGACCGCGTCGTCGGCGAACGCCAGGTCCACGCCTTCGGTCCGCAGGAGCGCCACGTACTGGCGCGTCAGCGCGGCCTTGGGCTCGGTGAGGATGCGCACGAAGTCGTCCTTGGTCAGCGCGGTGAGTTCCACACGGATCGGGAACCGGCCCTGCATCTCGGGGATCAGGTCGCTGGGCTTGGCGAGGTGGAACGCGCCCGAGGCGATGAACAGGATGTGGTCGGTCTTCACCGAGCCGTACTTGGTGCTGACCGTGCTGCCCTCGACCAGCGGCAGCAGATCGCGCTGCACGCCTTCGCGGCTGACGTCGCCGCCGGTGGTGCCGGCCTCGCTGCGCTTGGCGACCTTGTCGATCTCGTCGATGAACACGATGCCGTGCTGCTCGCAGGCCTCGATCGCGGCCTCGCGCACGTCGTCCTCGTTGACGAGCTTGCCGGCTTCCTCCTCGATCAGCTGTGGACGCGCGGCGCGGATCGTCAGCTTGCGCTTCTGGGTCTTGCCACCGCCGAGATTGGCGAACATCTGCCGCAGCTGCTGGCCCATTTCCTCCATGCCCGGTGGGGTCATGATGTCCAGGCCCTGGCCGGCGCTGAGTTCGAGTTCGATCTCGCGCTCGTCGAGCTCGCCGGCGCGCAACTGGCGACGCAGCTTCTGCCGCGTCTCGGACTCCTTCGACGACGGCTCGGCGCCGATGTCGACGGTGGTCTGCTGCGCGCCGAAGCCGAACGGCTGCGACGGCGTCTCGCGCCGCGGCAGCAGCGCGTCGAGGATCCGGTCCTCGGCGCGGTCTTCGGCCTGCGTGCGCACCCGCACCTTGGCCTGCTCGCGATAGAGCTTGACCGCGGTGTCGGCGAGGTCGCGGATGATCTGTTCGACGTCCTTGCCGACGTAGCCGACCTCGGTGAACCGCGTCGCCTCGACCTTGACGAACGGCGCATTGGCCAGCGTCGCCAGCCGGCGCGCGATCTCGGTCTTGCCAACACCGGTCGGGCCGATCATCAGGATGTTCTTGGGCATGACCTCGTTGCGCAGTTCATCGGGCAACTGCGCCCGGCGCCAACGATTGCGCAGCGCGATCGCAACCGCGCGCTTGGCCGCATTCTGACCGACGATGTGGCGGTCGAGTTCCTGCACGATCTCGCGTGGGGTCATGGTGGAAGAGCTGGAATTGGGCATGGGGAATTCGGGCTTCGTAAGAGCGGAGGGGCGCGCGACTCGGGATCGACAGGTGGGGATCGGCCGGACCGAATCCCGCCGCCCGATCCCAATCCCGCCTTAGAGTTCTTCGACGACGACGTTCCGGTTGGTGTAGATGCAGATGTCGCCAGCGATGTGCAGCGCCTCGGTGGCGATCGTGCGGGCGTCAAGGTCGGTGTGGGCCAACAGCGCGCGCGCGGCCGACAGCGCATAGGAGCCGCCCGAGCCGATCGCGACGATGCCGTCCTCGGGCTCGATGATGTCGCCGTTGCCGCTGATGATCAGCGAGGTGTCCTTGTCGGCCACCGCCAGCAGCGCCTCGAGCTTTCCGTAACGCCGGTCGGTGCGCCAGTCCTTGACCAGCTCGACCGCGGCACGCACCAGTTGACCGCCGTGCTGCTGCAGCTTGGCCTCGAACAGTTCGAACAGCGTGAATGCGTCCGACGCCGCACCGGCGAAGCCGGCGAGCACGCTGCCGTCGCCGAGCCGGCGCACCTTGCGGGCATTGCCCTTCATCACGGTGTGGCCGAGCGTGACCTGACCATCGCCGGCGACGACGACCTTGCCGCCCTTGCGGATCGAGACGATCGTCGTGGCGTGGAAGACATTGGGATTCTGGCTGGGGTCCATGCGGCCTCCGTGGATCGAACCCCATCAGTGGGGCGTCCACGCGCCCCATTCAACCCGCGCGGCCGAGGCCGGCTATCGCGAGACATCCTCCAGCACGGTTCAAGGGCGACGAGCCCCCTTTGGCGCGCAGCGCGCAATCCCGCGTCGCTTGCCCTGGATCAATGCGCGCGGCCGCGCACCGCGCGATGCTGGCAGCCGGTCCCGACGAGGCGCAGGCATGGCCAAACCGTTTCCGCTGCATCCCAAACACCCCGAGCGCATCTGCTGGGGCTGCGACAAGTACTGCGCGGCCGATGCCCTGGCCTGCGGCAACGGCGCCGGCCGCACCCAGCACCCGATCGAGAACGAGGGCGAGGACTGGCATCTCGCCTGGGGCATCGAACCCGACGCCGACCGCCCGAATCACGCGAAGTGCTGACGCGACGATCGTCACGTCGATAGGCCGCCGCGGCGTCGTGCCCCAAGGCCCGCCATCCTCGCAACACTTCTGCGTCAGCCGTCCTCGCCAGCGGCGCCGCGCTTGCGCCGCGCCCGCGGATGCGCGGCGTCGTAGACCTTGGCCAGGTGTTGGAAGTCGAGATGGGTGTAGATCTGGGTCGTGGCGATGTCGGCGTGGCCGAGCAGTTCCTGCACGCCGCGCAGGTCGCCCGAGGACTCGAGGACGTGGCTGGCGAACGAGTGCCGCAGCAGATGCGGGTGTACGCGTTTGAACAGGCCCTGGCGCTGGGCGAGCAGCCGCAGCCGCATCTGCACCGCGCGCGCGGTGATCGGACCGCCGCCGCGACCGGGGAACACCGGTGCGTCGGCGCCCGAGGCACTGTCGGCGCGCCACGCGCGCAGGGCCGCGACCGCATGCGAGCCAACCGGCACGCTGCGCTGGCGGCTGCCCTTGCCCAGCACTGTCACCAGCCCGCCGTCGAGATCGAGGTCGCGCCAACGCAGCGCGACCAGTTCGGCCAGGCGCAGACCCGACGAATAGAACAGTTCAAGCAGCGCGCGGTCGCGCAGGCCCAGGGGCGCGTCGGTCGGCACCTCGACCAGTTGCGTCGCCTCGTCGACATCGAGCACTTGCGGCAACTTGCGCGGCGCCTTGGGGCCGCGCACGCCGGCTGCGGGGTTGGCGACGACGTGACCGTGCCGCAGCAGCCAACGGTAGAAGCTGCGACAGGCCGACAACCGCCGTTGCAGGCTCTTGGCCGACAGGCCACCGCGGTGGCCGGCAGCGACGAAGGCGCGGATATCGTCGGGCTGCAAGCCGCGCAGGCCAGCATGCCCGCCGTCCTCGGCCCACCCGGCCAGCGCGAAGAGGTCGCGGCGATAGGCGTCGAGCGTGTGCGCCGACATGCGCCGCTCGACCTGCAGGTGCGCCAGGAACGCCTCGACGTCGGCCGACATCGCCACGCTCAGCCGGCGTAGCGCTTCATCGCCGCCGCGAACGCCTCGCCCATCATGTGCAGGAACAGCGTGCCCATGCCCGGATAGAACCGGTTGGGGTCGCGGCTGCCCACGGCGATCAGGCCGATGCCCTCGACCGGCAGCAGCGCGCTCGAATGCACCTCGTCCACGCGCGGCCCGTACAGCAGCGACTGCTTGTCGGGATGCAGGCGGCCGCACAGCGGGGTCTCGTCCTTGAGGCAGTCGGCGAAGGGCTGCAGGCGACGATCGTCGCGCGAGATAATCTGCAACCAGTCCTCGTCGAGCCCGGCGACCGGCGCGAACAGCACCAGGCGGACCAGATCGCCGTTGAAATCCTCGGCCAACGTCGCGGCCAGCGCGCGCACCGTCGAGGCCGCGTCGGGCTGGCGCATCAGCGCCAGCGTCAGCTGGTGCGTGCGCACCGCCAGGCGTTCGTTCTCCTGCGAGATCGCATACAGCTCGCGCAGGCGCTTGGACAGTTCGCGATTCTTGTCGCGCAGCACTTCGAGCTGGTAGCTGGCCAGCGACGCGGCCGGACCGTCGTCGCGCGGGACGACCAGCGTCAGCGCCAGGTCCGGAAACTGCTGCAGGAACTTGGGCTGCCGACGCAGCCAGGCGGCCACTTCGTGCGCGCCGAGTGTCTCGGTGGTCTCGCTCATGCGCTCCACTCCCCTTCGAAAACAAATGCGGCCGGGCCGGCCATCGTCAGCGTGGCCGTATCCTCGGGCCAAGCAATGCGCAGCGTGCCGCCGGGCAACGATACGTCGGCGCAGCGCGCGATGCGACCACGCCGCGCCAGGACCGCGACCGCCGCGCAGGCGCCACTGCCGCAGGCGCGGGTTTCGCCGACGCCGCGCTCGAACACGCGCAACGCGATCCGGTCTGTGGCCAACACCTGCGCAAAACCGACGTTGACCGACTCGGGAAACCAGCGCGAGGCCTGCAAGGCCGCACCAATGCGTGCCACCGGTGCGACCTGGAGATCGTCGACCTCGATCACCGCATGCGGATTGCCCATCGACGCCGCGCCGAAGGCGACCGGCGTGCCATCGTCGAGCACGCCCGTGTACAGCGGCGCGGCAGCGAAGCCGACCAACGGCACATCGTCCGGCGCGAACGCCGGCACGCCCATCGCGATCCGGAAGTGCGCGCCATCGCAATCGACCGCATGCAGGCCGGCAGGGCTTTCGAGCACGAAACCGCTGGCCCCCGCCGCACCGTCGCGCACCAGCCAGGCGGCCACGCAGCGCGCGCCGTTACCGCACTGCTGCGATGACGAGCCATCGGCATTCCAGATGCGATAGCGCGCCACCGCCCCGGCCGCATGCGGGGCCTCGATGGTCAGGATCTGGTCGCAGCCCACACCGACGTGCCGATCGGCGAGCGCACGGCACTGTTCGGCATCGGGCGGCGGCGTACCGTCGCGCAGATCGAGCACGACGAAATCGTTGCCGGCGCCGTGCATCTTCGAAAAGCGCAGCGGCGGGGAGGACGCGGACATCATCGGCACCGGTCCCTCGACTCGACGGGGCCGCGCCCGGTCACGGCGTCCCGGTCGCGGGCGGCACGTCGCGGATCACCGGCACCGCGGGTGCGGGGCGATCCTGCGCCGCGTCGGCGTCGTCGGCGTCGTCCTGCACCGCGTCGGTATCGGCGTCGCGCTGCGCGCGCGTCGGCACCGAGGACTTGATCAGGAAGCGGCCGGCGTCCTCCGGCGGCACCTGGGAGGGCATCAGCAGGTCGGCCTTGTTGCCGCAGGCGGCCAGCAGCAGGGCGGTCAGCACGATCGGAAGACGGTTGCTCATTGGCGAAGTGTACAGGCGCCGCGTCCGCCGGTCCGCCCGAACCGGCGGCTGCGGGCGCCGTGGATGCGTGCGTTCATGGACGCATTAGGGTCGGCCCCAGATTGTCCGCGGCAACGCCCCTACCCAGACTGTGAGGGCCACGCGCCACAGGACCGCACGATGGACATTCTCGATAAGCTGGGCAGCGCCGCCTCGCAAGTGGGCGGGGTGTTCAAGGGCGCCGGCGAGGTGCTCTGGGAGACCGGCGAAGGGGTCGTCACGCTGGGCGCGAACGCCTTGAAGACCGGCTACGACCTCGGCCCGGCGGGTTGGCTGGCCGACGGTGCATCGGCGCTCTACACGCAGGCGACCGGTGACACGCTCGATGTTCCCGACTGGCTGCCGTCGGCCGAACGCGGTGGCGAGCGCATGGAGGCCGCGGCCGACCTGGTCTCCACGATCGCGCGCAATCCGGGTCTGCTGGTCGATGCGGTCGTCGACCCGATCGTCGACGACTGGCAGTCCGGACGCTACGGCGAGGCGATCGGCCGCAGCGCCGCGGAGCTCGTGCTCACGGTCGCCGGCACCAAGGGCGTCGACAAGGCGGCCAAGGGCGCCAAGGCAGCAGATGCCGCCGGCGACGTCGCCGATGCCGCGCGCGTGGCCGAGCACGCACAGGACCTGGGAGAGGGCGGACGCGCTGCCGCGCGCGGCAGCGAGACGCCGGACCTCGCCGATGTCCTCGCCCGCGCCGACACCGGCCGCACGGTCGGCGGGCGCCCGCTGCTGCAGTTCGACACGATGGACGACTTCAATGTCGCCGCGAACGCCGCGCGTCCGGACACGGTGTACGAGTTCGGCGACTACCGCTGGAGCACCGACGAGGCCGGCCGCGTGGTCAAAGCCGAAGGCAGCGTGTCGCTCGAACCCGCGGGCCGTAACGATCTCGGCCTGCAGCGGCAGATCGGGCACGAGGGCTATCCCACCGACGTGGGCTTCCACCTAATCGCCGACTCGTTCGCCGGCCCGACCAACCGGCTCAACGTCGTGCCCGGCAACGGCAAACCATTGCCCGACGGCACCAAGAACCTCAACACCGGCGCCTACGGCCACCAGTTCGAGGGCCAGATCCGCGCGCTCAAGCAGGAGAATCCGGAACTGGATGTGCAGATCCGGGTCGAGCCCTACTACGACGCCGGCAACACGACATCGCGGCCCGACGGCTTCGTCGCCGCCTACCGGCAGGAAGGCGGGAAGTGGGTGGAGTTCGATTTCGATAACATCCACTGATCCCCGAATCCCGTCCGGAATCCCATGCTCGACGCCATCGCCATCCAGCAAGCCCAGGAACGGGTCGTGCGCGAAGTCGCCGCCTGCGTCACCGATGTGATGGAAGGCGAATGGGGCGCGCGCGAGTGGAAACGCATCGGTCTGCATGCCGAAATCGACACCGAGGGCGGTCGCAGGATCAGCTCGCAGACCTCCGCGATCGCGGCCGCCCCCGCGCAGCCGCTCGAGGATGTCGACTTCCGTCTCTCGCGTGCGGCCAAGGAGGCGCTGGTGGCACTGCGCGAGACCATGCGCGAGGAGCGCGGCGCGTGGTCGAGCGTGCTGCTGACGATCGAGCCGAGCGGCCAGTTTTCGTTCGATTTCTCCTACGAGCCCCCACGGCGACTGGCCGGCGACCTGCTCTACTCGCCGCTCGACGGATTTCTCGACCGCTACAAGGCCGAGACCGGCGCGCGCTGAGCGCGCCGTCGCAGCGCGCGTCTGCGCGTTAGGCCGCCGGCGGTTCAGGCCGCAGCCACAGCCAGGTGCCGACGACGACCATGCAACCGATCGGCAGCGCGGTCATCCACCAGCGATGGGCCGGGATCCACCACACCAGCGCGACCAGGATCGCTGACGAGGCGAGCATCGTCACCGTCGCCAGCCACTTCGCCCGGCGGCTGACCGCGCGATGCGCCTGCCAGTCGCGGATCGATGGCCCGAAGCGCGGGTGCGCCAGCAGCCAGCGATGCAGGCGCTCGGAACCGCGCGAGGCGGCCCAGGCGGCGATCAGGATGAACACCGTAGTCGGCAGGCCCGGCACGAAGATGCCCAGGATGCCGAGGCCCAGGCTGGCGTAGGCCAGCAGCCACCAGGCCCAGCGGAAGCGCGCGCGACGATGCATGCCCGCATTCTATGCGCGGCCAGCGCCGCGTCGCGTGCCCATGGACGCCGTGCGGCCTCCCCTGCCACGCCGCGATTGCCGCGCCGCCGGCCACCCTCGACAATGCCGTCATGGATATCTTCAAGGTCTTCTCCGTCGAGGCGGCGCATCGCCTGCCCAACGTGCCGCCCGGACACAAGTGCGCGCGGCTGCACGGCCACTCGTTCCAGATCGAGATCCATGTCTCGGGCGAGCCGGGCGAGACCTCGGGGTGGATCATGGACTTCGGCGACCTCAAAGCCGCGTTCGCGCCGCTCTACGCCCAGCTCGACCACCACTACCTCAACGAGATCCCCGGGCTCGACAACCCGACCAGCGAACGCCTGGCGATCTGGATCTGGGAGCGGCTCAAGCCGACCCTGCCTGCGTTGAGCGCGATCGTGATCCGCGAGACCTGCACCTCGGGCTGTCGCTACACCGGCCCCTGAGCCCAGAAAGGCCCTTGGCGGCCCAGGGTCCCGCATCGGTGCGACGGGCAACCTGCATCCCGGGGCCGGCGGCGCGCCGTCCGCGGCCAAGCCGTTGATCCGCCCATGAAACTGAATACACTGCGACCGTTCGTCGGCTCGATGTTGCAATGCAACATGGGCGCGCTATGCTGCATTGCACAAACCCGGCAGCCGCCGGCCCACGCAGGTAACCGCCATGTCCTACCAGTTCAACGAGCAGTTCACCGCCGCGTCGCGCCAGTTTGCCGATGCCGCGGCTCAGATCAACCGCCTGACCCTCGAGAACGTCGAGAAGGTCTTCGGCGTCCACTTCACCACGCTCGGCGAGAATGCCAACGCCACCTTCGCGTTCGTCAACGAAGCGATCGAGGTCCGCGATCTCGACGGCATGAAGGCGCTGTGGCCCAAGGGCGCGCAGATCGCCCGCGAGAACGTCGAGCGCCTGGTCAGCGCTGGCCAGGAAGTCATCGGCCGCACCGTGAAGACCAACGAGGCGATCGCTGAACTCGCCAAGTCACAGCTCGAATCGGCCACCGCCGACGTCCGCGCGCAGGCCGAGACCGTCGCCAAGGCGGCCGCGGGCAAGCCCACCGCCAAGCGTTGACCGCATACTGGCCCACGGCCCGCATGCCACCGAACACTCGGGCGATCCCTCCCTCGCCTGAGCCGACCCGGCAGCTTGCGCTGCCGGGTTTTTTTATGGCCCTTCCCTCACCCACAGGAACGAAGGGACACCCACTTCGGACGAACAGCAGCCTGGCAGCATAGCCGGCCACTGGTGTCGCAGAACCAGGGTCAGAGTGCAATTTCGCCTTGCGAAATTGCACTCTGACCCTGGTTTTCCTGGTTTCCGAGATCCGGGGCCCAGAGCGCCATGACCTGACTGATCGCAGCCTCCATGACCGGAAGGCCGACCCCGTCCCTGGCAAGCGTGGACAGACCGAGCAGGAAGCTATCGAAGACCGTGCCCAGTGCGCCCATATCGACGCCTTCCGCGAGTTGCCCTGCAGCGGCCGCCCTTTCGATGCAGGCTTTGATGCCGGCGCGGGTCCGCGCACGCGAGCGCTTGAGCGGAGCCGTCACTGACGCCAGTTCGGCCGAGGGCGCGCTCATCACGCCCAGCCCGACCATGCACCCTCGGGGGCGCCCGCGCTCGCACTGCATGCGCGCGGAACGTCTGAGGGCCAGTTCCAGCGCCTCTCTGGGCGCAAGGCTCTCGTCCCACAGGCATTCGGTGACCTGCGCATAGGTGGCCAGATAGCGCGCGACGCATTCTTGGTACAGGGCCTCCTTGGAGCCGAACGCAGCGTAAAAGCTGGGCGCGGAAATCCCGCCACCGATGGCGGCCTTGAGCTGGCTCAGGGATGTGGATTCATAGCCCTGCTCCCAGAACAGATGCAGCGCCTGCTCGATGGCGGCGTCTCGATCGAAGCTGCGGGGTCTGCCCAGTTGTGCCATGGCGTGCTCCTGGTCTCGAAATAAATACTATTCGATACAAAATTCATGGAAAAGCGTCGCTTCGCCGATTAATATATCGATCGATACATAAATAACCGCGTCTCCCGCGGCCCTCCATATCAAGGACATCCTGTGCGCTCTTCCGATACGTTGCCCCCTCACGCGTCCGCTGAGCGGCTACCCATCGCGGCGTTATTGGCATTGGCGATGACTGGCTTCATCTGCATCGTGACTGAAACCCTGCCAGCCGGGCTGCTGCCGCAGATCGTGGATGGACTGGACGTGTCCGCCGCGATGGCAGGGCAGACGGTGACGGCCTATGCGCTCGGCTCGGTGCTCGCAGCCATTCCGTTGACACTCGCCACCCGCGGCTGGAGACGGCGCAACGTGCTGCTGCTCACCATTGTGGGCTTCCTGGTGTTCAACACCGTCACCGCGCTGTCCTCTCACTACTGGCTGACACTGACGGCGCGCTTTTTCGCCGGCATGGCGGCCGGCCTGGCATGGAGCCTGTTGGCCGGCTACGCACGACGGATGGTGCAGCCCCATCAGCAAGGCCGCGCCATGGCGATCGCGATGGTCGGCACACCGATCGCGTTGTCGCTGGGCGTGCCACTGGGCACCTGGCTGGGCGGCGCAGTGGGCTGGCGCAGTGCGTTCGGCGTGATGTCCGGGCTGACGCTGGTTCTGATCCTCTGGGTGCTGGCCAAGGTCCCCGATTACCCCGGCCAAGCCGGGCATGCGCGTATGCCCCTGCGCAAGGTACTGACGACACCCGGCGTTCGGCCGGTGTTGGCGACGGTCATGGCCTGGATGCTGGCGCACAACATCCTTTACACCTATGTCGCGCCTTTTGTGGCCCAGGCGGGATTGCTCGATCGCGTCGACGTCGTCTTGCTTGTCTTCGGACTCGCTGCGCTGATCGGCATCGCGATGACCGGCCGGCTGGTGGAGCGCCACCTGCGCAGGACCGTACTTGCGAGCCTGGCGGCCTTCTTCCTGGTGGCGCTGGCATTCGCCTGGCTGCCCGCCGTGCCCAGCCTCGTTTACGTGGGCGTCGCCATCTGGGGGCTGACGTTCGGCGGCGCGGCGACCTTGCTGCAAACGGCGCTGGCCGACACCGCGGGCGATGGCGCCGACGTGGCGCTGTCGATGAACGTGGTGGCCTGGAACAGCGTGATCGCCGGTGGCGGTGTTCTGGGCGGCGTGCTGCTGCAGCAGTGGGGCGCCTACACCTTCCCTTGGGCACTGATGGCGTTGTCGGCCATCGCGTTCGTCATCGCCTGGGCAGCCAAGACGCATGGGTTCCGCCCGGGGCCCCGGGCACATGCCGCCGACCACTGAACCACCGCGCATCCGCTGCGCGCTTGTTTCGCCTTCAATTTTCAGTAAAGCGCCGCGCGATCTACATGGAAGCACCGATCCCCAACGACACGATCTACTCGTTTCCGGCGTTCACGCCGCAGGACGAATCGCTGGTCTGGCATTTCAGCTTCTTCGCCGCCGATCACCGGTTGGCCGAGACACTGATCACCGGCAAGGAGCGGATGTTCTTCGAGCATTTCATCAAGCAGCATGCCACCAACCAGGAAGTCTTCACGCCCGAACTGCTTGACCTCTACGCCGCGTCCTATGCCAAGCCGCACAGCCTGCATGCCGCGTTCGAGTACTACCGCGTGCTCAATCAATGCGTGGAGGACAACAAGGTGTTGTCACAGACCAATATCACCCTTCCTGTGCTGGCCATCGGCGGCGGCGATCACGGCGGAATGGGGCGGTACCAGGTCGAGATGATGAAGCGCTTCGCCACCGACGTGACGGGGCTGATCCTGCCCGACTGCGGTCATTGGTTGCCCGAAGAATGGAATGTGCTGCACCGCTCAACGATGCAGTCACACGCTTTCTGAACGCCCCGTAGGCCAAACCCGCGACCCACGCGAATCGTGACCGCCACGGTTCCTGCTGAACGCGCGCGGGGCTGTACGGTCGTCGGACTCGGCCGGGCCCTCCCCGCCCGGATCCTGGAGACATGGGACAGCCGATCTAGGCGAGCGAGGCGCGCGGCGGCAGCGACCAATCGATCGGTTGCTCGCCGCGGCGCTGCAGGTAGTCGTTGGTGGCCGAGAAATGGCCACAGCCGAGGAACCCGCGATGCGCCGACAGCGGCGAGGGGTGGGTGCTGCGCAGCACCCGGTGGCGGCGCGTGTCGACCAGCTTGCCCTTGGCCTGCGCGTAGCTGCCCCACAGCAGGAACACCAGGCCCTCGCGCTCGCGATTGAGGGTGTCGACAACGTGGTCGGTGAAGCCCTCCCAGCCCTTGCCCTGGTGCGAGCCGGCCCGGCCTTCCTCGACCGTCAGCACCGCATTGAGCAGCAGTACGCCCTGGCGCGCCCACGGCATCAACCAGCCGTGGTCGGGCCGCGGCAGTCCGAGGTCGCGGTTGATCTCCTTGAACATGTTGTCCAGCGACGGCGGGATGCGCACGTCGGGCCGTACCGAAAACGACAGGCCATGCGCCTGGCCGGGCCCGTGATACGGGTCCTGTCCGAGAATGACGACCTTGACCGCGTCGAACGGGGTCGCGTCGAACGCGGCGAAGATGTCCGGGCCCGGCGGATGGATCCGCGCGCCCTCGGCGCGGCGTGTGCGCAGGAACGCCGACAGCGCCTGCATGTCGTCGCGGAGCAGCCAGTCGCCCACATGCGCCTTCCACGAGGGCTCGAGCTTGATGCGGGAGGCGGTCTCGACCGCGGGCGTCATCGTTTGCGAATCAGGCATGGTCGGGACGCGTCTGGCGCAGGAAGTGGCCGGTGACAATGCCGCCGCCGAGCCAGCCCAGCGCGGTCGAGCCGCCCAGCACCGCCAACACGCCGAGCGGCCCGAAGCCGCGCAGCGCGAACGTCGCACCGTAGCTGGCCGCGACCTCGGCCAGCGGCGCGCGCAACGCGGCCGCCGCCGCGCCCAGCAGCGCCAGTGCGACCGCGCCCGAAGCCAGCCCGTACCAGGCGCCCAGATAGAGGAACGGCCGCCGGATGAAGCCGTCGGTCGCGCCCAGCAACTGCAGCACGCCCAGTTCCTCGCGTCGCGACTGGATGTCCAATCGCACGGTGTTGCCCACGACCAGCAGCGCGCCCAGGCCCAGCAGCGCCGCCAGGACCCAGACCACGCGGCCGCCCAAGCGCAGCCAGCCGTCGAGCCGCTGCCGCCACTGCGCGTCGTGCTGCACCAGTTCGGCCTCGGGCAGTTGCCGCAGCGCATCGGCCAGCAGCATTTCGTCACCCGCGGGGGTCAGGATCAGCACATGCGGCAAGGGGTTTTCGTCGAGGACATCGATCGCCGGGCCGAACTCGCCGCGCTCGCGCAGTTCGGCCAGGCCTTCTTCGGGCGTGCGATGGACCACGCTGCCGACATCATCGCGCGCGCGCAGCTCGCCGGCGAGCGCGCCGGCGCGCTCGGCATCGACATCACGCTGCAGGAACACGCTGATCTCGCGCGAGGCGTCGATGCTGCCGCCAAGCCGACCGACGTTGTCGAGCACCAGCCACAGGCCGAGCGGCAGGGCCAGCGCGACCGCCATCACGCCGATCGTCAGCGCGGTCGACCAGGGCCTGCGGAACACGCGCCCCAGGCTGGCGACGAAGCTGTAGACATGGTGGTCGACCCAGGTACCGACCGGGGACGCGCCGGTGCGGGCCGGCTGCTTGTGGGGCGCCTCAGGCATCGGCGAGATCCTCCGGCGCGATGTCGTCGACCAGGGTGCCGTGATCGAGGACGAGCGTGCGCTTCTTCATGCGCTTGACCAGGCCCAGGTCGTGGCTGGCGATCAGCACGCTGGTGCCGCGCTCGGGCAACTCGGCGAACAGCGCCATGATCTCGGCCGACAGCGTCGGGTCGAGGTTGCCGGTGGGCTCGTCGGCGACCAGTAGCCGTGGCTCGCCGACGATCGCGCGCGCGATCCCGACCCGCTGCTGCTCGCCGGCCGACAGCTGCGTGGGCAACGCGCGCTCGCGGTTGCCCAAGCCCAGCCGCTCGAGCGCGCCGCGCACCCGCTTGCCGATCTCGCCGCGGCGCTGGCCGCGCAGGATCAGCGGCAGCGCGATGTTGTCGAACACGCTGCGGTCCGACAGCAGCCGATGGTCCTGGAACACCACGCCCACATCGCGGCGATGCAGCGCCACGCCGCGCCCGCGCACCTTCAACAGGTTGCGCTCGGCGAACACCACCGCGCCGCGGCTGGGCCGCTCGGCCAGGTGGATCAGCTTGAGCAGCGTGCTCTTGCCCGCGCCCGAGTGGCCGGTGACGAACAGCAGTTCGCCCGCCGACACGGCGAAATTGACGTCCGACAGCGCCACATGGCCGCCGGCGTACTGCTTGCTCACGTTGTCGAATCGCAGAACGCTCATGCACGCCAGTATCGCAGGGAATGGCCCGGATCGATGTCGAGGCGCGCGCAGCGCGGGCGTTTCCGCCACAGGCGCCCGTTCCGGAAACGCGAACGCCCCGCGCAAGCGGAGCGTCCTTGGGCGACACCGGGCAGACGACGTCAGCGCGCGTCGCGCCCCGAGACCAGCCGGCGCAGGCCGCGACCGATCCGGCCCAACAGCGACGGCGCCTTCTCGGCGGCCGGTGCGGCCGGCACCTGGCGTTGCGTCGGACGGACCTCGCGCGGGCCCTGGCCGGCGGCGTTGCCGTTGCCGCGCTTGCCGGCAGCGGCCTCACCGGACTGCACGGCCGGCGTCTCGGCGCCCTCGACCTTCTGGCCGCGACGACGACGCCGACGCTTGCGCGGCGGCTTGCTGGCATCGGGCATCGCCTGGGCGACCGCCCCGGCGGCGTCGATCACCGGCGCCTGGGCAGCAGGCGCGGTCGCCGTGCCGCTCGCTTCACCGGCAGCTTCGACCTGCGGCTTGCGGCGACGCGGACGCTCGCCGCGCTCGCCCCGTTCGCTGCCCCCGCTGCGGGGCCCGCGGCCACCGCCCGGACGGCCGTCGCGACCACCGCCGCGCTTGGCATCCTCGGCAGCGCGCGCCTCGCGGACCTCGCGGAAGATCTCGCCGACACTCTCGCCCTCGACAGCATCGACCTCGACGCCTTCGCGCGGCTTGCGCGGCAGCGGCGTCAGCAGTTCCTGGGTCACCGGCTCGGACGGAATCTTCTGCTCGATGTAGGCCTCGATGTCCGGCAGCGAGGTCGCGTAACGCTCGCAGGCGAAGCTGATCGCATCGCCCTCGGCGCCCAGGCGCGCGGTGCGCCCAATGCGGTGCACGTAGTCCTCGGCGTCGAACGGCAGGTCGTAGTTGAAGACGTGGCTCACGCCGTCGATGTGCAGGCCGCGGGCGGCGACGTCGGTCGCCACCAGCAGCTCCAGCTGGCCGGCCTGGAACTTCTTGAGCAGCGATTCGCGCTTCTTCTGCGGCACGTCGCCCGAGAGCACGCCGACGCGGTAGCCGGCCTTTTCCAGCGCACGCGCGACGCGCTCGACGAATGCCTTGGTGTTGACGAACACCATCGTGCGCGCGCCTTCGCTGCGCGACAGCAGGCCGATCAGCAACGGCAGCTTCTCGTCATCGGCCGGGTAGTACATGCGCTGGCGCACGCGCGCAGCGGTGATCGACTCGGTTTCCACGACGAGCTTCTCCGGCTCGTTCATGTGCTCGTAGGCGAGCTCGAGCACGCGGTGGCTGAGCGTGGCGGAGAACAGCAGGGTCTGGCGCTCGGTCCGCACCGGCATCCGGCGCAGCAGGAAACGGATGTCCTTGATGAAGCCCAGGTCGAACATCCGATCGGCCTCGTCGAGCACACACATCTCGCAGGCGTGCAGGCTGACGACTTTGTGCTGCTTGACGTAGTCGATCAGCCGGCCGGGGGTCGCGATGATGACGTCGGCGCCTTCCTGCAGGATCTGGCGCTGCTTGTCGTAGTCGACGCCGCCGTAGACCAGCGCGAATTTCAGGCCCAGCTCGCTGCCGAACTTGACCGCGTCCTTGTGGATCTGGATCGCCAGTTCGCGGGTCGGCGCCAGGATCAGTGCGCGCGGGTCCTCGGGCTTGCGATCGGCCAGCGCCGGGCGGGTCAGCAGGCGATTGATCACCGCGACCAGGAACGCCAGCGTCTTGCCGGTGCCGGTCTGGGCCTGGCCGGCGACGTCACGGCCATTGAGCGCCAGCGGCAGCGTCAGTGCCTGAATCGGAGTGCAGCGGGTGAAGCCCGCGCCTTCCAGGCCGGCCTGCAGGGCCGGATGTAACTCGAAGGAGGCGAAGGTGAGGTCGGTAAGGGGTTTGTCGCTCATGCGTAGGTCTGTATCCGGGCGTCGCCGGCAGTGGGCGCCGCGTGCTTGCGTGGGAGGCATCCGCAACGCAGACTGCCTGGATGCAGGACGCGTGGGTCGTCCCGCGGATGCGCCGCCTTGATTCGGGCCGACGATCCCCCACTTTACCATCCATCCCGGCGCCGCTGCCGCAGCCGGCGCCTCCTCGATCTGGAGAAGCCCGTGAGCGAACGCGTCATCCATGCCACCGATTCCGACTTCGACGCCACCGTGCTGCAGGCCGACGTGCCGGTGCTGGTGGACTTCTGGGCGCCGTGGTGCGGCCCCTGCCGGATGATCGCCCCGGCGCTGGACGAACTGGCCGGCGACTACGCCGGGCGCGCCAAGGTGGTCAAAGTCGACGTCGACCAAAACCAGGCCACCGCGCTGAAGTACCACGTGCGCTCGATCCCGATGCTGCTGGTGTTCAAGGACGGCCAGGTCCATGGCACCCAGATTGGCGCGGTCGGCAAGGCCCAGCTGGCCCAGTTGATCGACAAGGCGCTCTGAGCGCCCCTCCCGCGGCGGCCCCAACACCGCCGCCAGCGGCCTCGGCCTGAATCGCCATCGCCGCAACCGCTTGCCGACGCCCCCGCGGCGATGCTAGGTTTGCGCGACTCCGGTAGGCATTCGCCTGCCGCACCCATCTGAACTGCACCTGCCGGGCGTGATCTCCCGGCCCTGCCCGTTTCCACCTTCCGCCCTCCGGGCGCTCGCACCGAGCGAGGATTCTGCTCTTGTCCGACAACACCCCTGACGACGCCGGCACGCCGGCCGCCGACACCGCCGTCAAGCGCGTCCGCAAGCCCCGCGCGGCCAAAAAGCCCGCCGATGCTGCGTCCGACGCCCCCCAGCCCCAGCTCCAGCTTCCCGCCCAGGACGCCCCTGCCGCCCCGGCGCCGCCACGTCCGGCCGCCGAGGCCCCGGCATCGGCCGCACCAGAGGCGCCGCGCCCGCAGCCGCCGAAGGCCCCGCCTGCCACAGGCGGCGATGGCACGCCGCAGGACGGCGGACAGCGCCACGAGCCGCGCAACGGCGGTGAACCCCGCAATGGCGGTGAGCGCCAGGGCGGCGAACCGCGCCCGCAGCAGCAGCCTTACCAGAACAACCGCCAGGACCAGAACAACCGGCAGGATCGCCAGGACCAGGGCAACCGCCGCGATCGCTTCAAGAACCGGCGGGACCGCCAGCGCGGCGGCCGCGACGACGGCCTGCCGCAGGACGGCGGCAACGACCACGCGCAGCGCCTGCCGCCGCCGAACGTGCCTGAGGGCTTCCCGCAGTACTCGCTGAGCGACCTGAAGCGGATGCCGGCACACAAGCTGCTCGACATCGCCGACCAGCTCGCGATCGAGGGCGTCGCCCGCGCCCGCAAGCAGGACGTGATCTTCGCGCTGCTCAAGGTGCTGACCCGGCATGGCGAGGGCGTCGTCGCCGACGGCGTGCTCGAGATCCTGCCCGACGGCTACGGCTTCCTGCGCGCAGCCGAGGCCAGCTACCTGGCCGGTCCGGACGATGTCTACATCTCGCCCAGCCAGATCCGCCGCTTCAACCTGCGCACCGGCGACCACCTGCTCGGCCGCATCCGCTGGCCGAAGGACGGCGAGCGCTACTTCGCGCTGTCGGTCGTGGACACGATCAACGGCGAGCCGCCGGAGGCCAGCAAGGGCAAGGTGCTGTTCGAGAACCTGACCCCGCTGTTCCCGCGCAAGCGCTTCAAGCTCGAGCGTGGCGACGGCTCCAGCGAGGACATCGCCGGACGCATCCTCGACCTGATGGCCCCGCAGGGCAAGGGCCAGCGCGCCCTGATCGTCTCGCCGCCCAAGGCCGGCAAGACGATGATGATGCAGCAGGTTGCCAGCGCCATCACCTACAACCACCCCGACGTGCACCTGATCGTGCTGCTGATCGACGAGCGGCCCGAGGAAGTGACCGAGATGCAGCGCACTGTGCGCGGCGAGGTCATCAGCTCGACGTTCGACGAGCCGGCCGCGCGTCACGTGCAGGTCGCCGAGATGGTGATCGAGCGCGCCAAGCGCCTGGTCGAGCACAAGAAGGACGTGGTCATCCTGCTCGACTCGATCACCCGTCTGGCCCGCGCCTACAACAACGTCGTGCCGAGCTCGGGCAAAGTGCTCACCGGCGGCGTCGACGCCAACGCGATGCACCGGCCCAAGCGCTTCTTCGGCGCGGCCCGCAACGTCGAGGAAGGCGGTTCGCTGACGATCATCGCCACCGCACTGGTCGATACCGGCAGCGCGATGGACAAGGTGATCTACGAAGAGTTCAAGGGCACCGGCAATTCGGAAGTCCACTTGGACCGTCGTATCACCGAGAAGCGCGTCTATCCGGCGATCAACGTCAACCAGTCGGGCACCCGCCGCGAGGACTACCTGATCGAGCCCGAGCTGCTGCAGAAGATCTGGATCCTGCGCAAGCTGCTGCACCCGATGGACGAAATCGCCGCGATGGAGTTCCTGCTCGACAAGATGAAGAGCACGAAGTCCAACGACGAATTCTTCTCGTCGATGAAGCGCTAAAGGCTCCCGGCCTTCCGGAGAAACGCCCCGCATCGCGGGGCGTTCTTTTTTGGTTTTTCTCTCAGGTGTGGGGATCGGAGTGCCGCTTCGGATGGGCAGCAGTCCGCCAGCCGGAAGCCGCTCTCCTCTCGGTCAAGGCCGCTTCGTGGTCTGGCCACACGTAGCGTCCGCATGGATGCGCGGCAATACCGCGCACGCTATCCATGCCCTGCCTTGACTCGAACGCGTGGCCGGCGCAAACCAGGGTCAGAGTGCAATTTCGCAAGCCGAAATTGCACTCTGACCCTGGTTTTTTAAGTAGGCAAACAGTGGGCGTCGGACTTTCTGCTCTGGCACTGACTCACGCCGTCTCGGTTTCAGGCGCCGGAATCCGCCCCGCGCGGAGGCGGCGCCCGTGCGATGTCTTCACTCGTCGAAGCGCAGATGCCGGACCGACTTGCCGTGGCGGCGGATCAGCTTCAATGCTTCGATGCCGATCTGGATATGGCGCTCGACGAAGTCGGCGCTGACCCGGGCGTCGGAAACTTCGGTCTTGACGCCTTCGGGAATCATCGGCTGGTCGCTGACCAGCAGCAGCGCACCCGACGGAATGCGGTTGGCAAAGCCGGCGGCGAAGATCGTCGCGGTTTCCATGTCGATGGCCATGCAGCGCATCGCCCGCAACCGCTCCTTGAACGCGTCGTCGTGTTCCCAGACGCGACGGTTGGTGGTGTAGACGGTGCCGGTCCAGTAGTCGTGGCCAAGGTCGCGGATCATCGTCGAGACCGCGCGTTGCAGCGCGAACGCCGGCAGCGCCGGCACCTCCGGCAGCAGGTAATCGCTGCTGGTGCCTTCGCCGCGGATCGCCGCGATCGGCAGCACCAAGTCGCCCAGCTGGTTCTTGCGCTTGAGCCCGCCGCACTTGCCCAGGAACAGCACCGACTTGGGCATGACCGCCGAGAGCAGGTCCATCATCGTCGCCGCGTTCGGGCTGCCCATGCCGAAGTTGATCATCGTGATGCCGTCGGCGGTGGCGCTGGGCATCGGCCGATCCAGGCCCACGACCTGGGCGCCAGTCAGGCGCGCGAAGTGATGCAGGTAGCCGCCGAAGTTGGTCAACAGCACGTGCTCGCCGAACTGGTCCAGCGGTACGCCGGTGTAGCGCGGCAGCCAGTTGCCGACGATCTGGTCTTTTTCTTTCATCGTCTTCTCCTTACTTCGGAGGCATTCTCGCACCGCGCCCTGGTCGGCGCAGCCCGCCACAACTGCGCGCACGGTCGCAGTGCGCACGGCCACGACACGGGTACACTCGATGACGCTTCGGGGGTCGCGCATGCGCGACGGCTGTTCCATCATCCATCGCTTCGGGGAGTTGTCGATGTCTCGTCTGTTGTCCGCCGCCCTGGCGGCCGTCCTGCTGGGCGGCTGTGCCACTACCGCCTCATCCGGGGCGCCGTCCCGTGCCGCTTCCCCGTCCGCGCCCTACCCCAGCACCTATGCGCCGATCGCCGCTGCGCCGGTACTGATCAGCGGCGCCACGGTGCTGATTGGCGACGGCCAGCGCCTGGACGGCGCCGATGTGCTGCTGCGCGACGGCCGCGTCGCCGCGGTCGGACGCAACCTCGATGTGCCGGCCGATGCGCAGCGCGTCGACGGCTCCGGCAAGTGGGTCACGCCGGGCCTGATCGACGTCCACTCCCATTTGGGCGTGTACCCCAGCCCCGGCGCGCGCGCGCACAGCGACGGCAACGAGATGACCGCGCCGGTCACCGCGCAGGTGTGGGCCGAGCATTCGGTGTGGCCGCAGGACCCGGGCTTCGGCGCGGCGCTAGCCGGTGGCATCACCACGCTGCAGATCCTGCCCGGCTCGGCGAACCTCGTTGGTGGGCGCGGCGTCACGCTCAAGAACGTCGCCGCGACCACGGTGCAGGGGATGAAGTTTCCCGGCGCGCCTTACGGGCTGAAGATGGCCTGCGGCGAGAATCCCAAGCGCGTCTACGGCGAGAAGGGCGGCCCGGCCACGCGCATGGGCAATGTCGCCGGCTACCGCTCCGCACTGATCGACGCGGCCGAGTACCGCGACAAACAGACCGGCGATTCGCCCGGCAAGCGCGACCTCAAGCTCGAGACGCTGGCCGGCGCGATGGACGGCGAGATTCTGGTGCACATCCATTGCTACCGCGCCGACGAGATGGCGCAGATGCTGGATCTGGCGCATGAGTTCGACTTCCACATCACCGCGTTCCACCACGGCGTGGAGGCCTACAAGATCGCCGACCGGCTGGCCGCCGAGGGCGTGTGCGGTGCGCTTTGGGCCGACTGGTGGGGCTTCAAGATGGAGGCCTTCGACGGCATCCAGGAGAACATCGCGATTGTCGACCGCGCGCCGGGCGGCTGCGCGATCGTGCATTCGGATTCCGACGAAGGCATCCAGCGCCTCAACCAGGAGGCGGCCAAGGTGCTGGCCAGCGCCCAGCGCGCGGGGCTCGACATCGCGCCCGAGCATGCGATCCGCTGGCTGACCGAGAACGCGGCGCGCTCGCTGGGTGTGCTCGAGCGCACCGGCACGCTGGCGCCGGGCAAGATGGGCGATGTGGTGCTGTGGAACGGGAATCCGTTCAGCGTCTACGCGCTCGCCGAGCAGGTGTGGATCGACGGCGCGCATGTCTACGACCGGTTCGATCCGACGCGCCAGCCGGTGACGGACTTCATGCTCGGCCAGGGCGCAGCCGTCACCGGAGGCACCCGATGAGCCGCGCTGTCTCCACCCGGCGCGTCGGGCGCACGATCGCGCGCCTGCTGTGCGTAGGCGCACTCGTCGCCGCCACGCTGCCGGTCGTCGCGCAGGACGTGCTGATCCGCGGCGCGACGGTCCACACCGCCGGTGCCCAGGGCACGCTACGCGAGGCCGACGTGCTGGTGCGCGGCGGCCGCATCGCCGCGGTCGGCCCAGGGCTGTCGGCGGCCGGCGTGCCGGTCGTCGAGGCCGGCGGGCGTCCGCTGACACCGACGCTGTTCGGCGGCGTGACCGGGATCGGCATCGAGGAGGTGTCGGGTGAGCGCGGCACCCGCGACGACCGCCTGTCTCTCGGCCGCGCCGAGGACATGGTCGTGCGTCCGGAGTTCGACGTCACGCTGGCGTTCAATCCCGACTCGATCGTGATCCCGGTCGCGCGCGTGGAAGGCATCGGCTTCACGCTGCTGTCGGCCGGCAACGCGAACGCGATCGTCGGCGGCCAGGGCGCGGCGATGCGCCTGGACGGCAGCGTCGATCCGGCCGGTCCGAAGGTGCTGTACCTGGCGCTGGGCAGCGCCGGCGCCGAGCAAAGCGGGCAGTCGCGCGCGGCGCAGTGGATGCTGCTGGACCAGTTGATCGACGAGGCGCGCGGCCGGCTGCCGACCGATTCGCACGTCGCGTCGCTGACGCCGGCCGGCAAGCGCGCACTGACGCGTTACCTCGACGGCCAGGGCACGATCGTCGTCGGCGTCAACCGCGCCGCCGACATCCGCCAACTGCTGCGCTGGCGCAAGCGCCACGGCCTGCGCATCGCGATCCGCGGCGGTGCCGAGGCCTGGAAGCTGGCGCCCGAACTCGCGGCCGCCGGCGTGCCGGTGTTCGTCGATCCGCTGGTCAACCTGCCGTCGGACTTCGACCAGATCGGTGCCACGCTCGAGAACGCCGCACGCCTGCACGCAGCCGGCGTGCGTGTCGGCTTCGCGCAGGCCAGCGACGCCTCGCACAACGCCCGCAAGCTGCGCCAGCTGGCCGGCAATGCGGTCGCCCACGGGCTGCCCTGGGAGGCCGGCCTGGCCGGACTGACACGTGTGCCGGCCGAGACCTTCGGCGTCGATGCGGCGATCGGCACGATCGCCGTTGGTCGCACCGCCGATCTGGTGCTGTGGTCGGGCGACCCGTTGGACGTCGCCTACACCGCGGACCAGGTGTGGTTCGGCGGCCGCGCGATCGAGATGCGCTCGCGCCAGACCGAACTGCGCGACCGCTACCTGCCGCCGGCAGTCCCGGCCAACGAGGGTGGCCTGCCGCGGGCCTACCGGCACCGTTGAGGCACGTGCGCCTTCCTCCGCGGTCGGAGAAAGGCGCTTACCCTGCGCGTCGGCTCAGCGCGCGTCGGGCGGGATGCCGTCGACGTCGGGGTCGACGGCGAGCTTGCCGGCGATCAACACCGCCTGGGTGCGGTTGGAGGCGCCGAGCTTGCGCAGCACTGCGGTCATGTGCGCCTTGACCGTGGCCTCGGAGACGCCGAGCTCGTAGGCGATCTGCTTGTTGAGCATGCCATCGCCGAGCATCTGCAGCACCCGGAACTGCTGCGGCGTGAGGTCGCGCAGGCGCGCGGCGACATCGTGTTCGCCGGCCGAGACCGCCGGCGCCGAGACCGCGGCCTCGGGGACGAAACGATCGCCGTCGAGCACCTGCGCGACCGCGCGCCCCAGCGTTTCGGCATCGGCCGACTTCGGGACGAAGCCGGCCGCACCATGGTCGAGTGCCCGGCGCATCACCGCCGGCTCCTCGCGCGCCGACACCATCAGCACCGGCAGTTGCGGGAACTGCGCGCGCAGGTGCACCAGTGCGCTGAACCCCTGGGCGCCGGGCATGTTGAGGTCGAGCATCAACAGATCGGCGTCGGGCTCGGCCTCGACCATCGCGTACAGCGCCTCGACGTTGTGCGCCTCGCGCAGCCGGGCATCGGGCACGGCGCGCGCGATCGCCCCGCGCAGGGCTTCGCGGAACAGCGGATGGTCATCGGCGATCAGCAGGGTCGTCATCGGGCGGGATCAGGCGTTGGGGACGTAGCGTTCCTTGACCAGCGCATCGACGACCGAGGGGTCGGCCAGCGTGCTGGTGTCGCCAAGCTGGTCGGGGGCGTTCTCGGCGATCTTGCGCAGGATGCGCCGCATGATCTTGCCCGAGCGGGTCTTGGGCAGGCCCGGCGCCCACTGGATGTGGTCCGGGGTTGCGGTCGGCCCGATCTCGCGGCGCACGTGCGCGACCAGTTCCTTGCGCAGTTCCTCGGTGTACTCCTCGCCGGCCTTGAGGGTGACGTAGGCGTAGATGCCCTGCCCCTTGATGTCGTGCGGGAAGCCGACGACCGCCGCCTCGGCGACCTTGGGATGGAGCACCAGCGCGCTTTCCAGTTCCGCGGTGCCGATGCGGTGACCGGACACGTTGATGACGTCGTCGACGCGGCCAGTGATCCAGTAATAGCCGTCCTCGTCACGCCGGCAGCCATCGCCGGTGAAGTACATCCCCGGGTAGGCCTTGAAGTAGGTGTCGATGAAGCGTTGGTGGTCGCCGTAGACGCTGCGCATCTGCCCCGGCCACGAGTCGGTGATCACGAGATTGCCCTCGGCTGCGCCTTCGAGGATCGTGCCATTGGCATCGACCAGCGCCGGCTGCACGCCGAAGAACGGCTTGGTCGCCGAGCCGGGCTTGGCCTCGATCGCGCCGGGCAGCGGCGAGATCAGGATGCCGCCGGTCTCGGTCTGCCACCAGGTGTCGACGATCGGACAGCGGCCGTCGCCGACGACATCGGAATACCAGCGCCAGGCCTCGGGATTGATCGGCTCGCCGACGCTGCCCAGCAGGCGCAGGCTTGCGCGCGAGGTCTTCTTGACCGGCGCCTCGCCTTCGCGCATCAGCGCGCGGATCGCGGTCGGCGCGGTGTAGAAGATCGTGACCTGGTGCTTGTCGATCACTTCCCAGAAGCGCGACACGCTCGGGTAGTTCGGCACGCCCTCGAACACCAGCGAGGTCGCCGCGTTCGCCAGCGGGCCGTAGACGATGTAGCTGTGGCCGGTCACCCAGCCCACGTCGGCGGTGCACCAGTAGATGTCGTCGTCGCGCAGGTCGAACACCGAGGCATGCGTATAGCTGGCGAACAGCAGGTAGCCGGCGGTGGTGTGCAGCACGCCCTTGGGCTTGCCGGTCGAGCCGGAGGTATAGAGGATGAACAGCGGGTCTTCCGCGTTCATGCGCTCGGGCTCGCAGGTGTCGGGCTGCCCGTCGACGACGGCGTCGTACCAGCGGTCGCGCGGCATCTGCATGTCGACGGCGCCGCCGGTGTGGCGGACCACGAGCACGGTCTCCACGCTCTGCGCGCCGGGCAGTTTGAGCGCGGCATCGACATTTGCCTTCAGCAGCACGCGCTTGCCGCCGCGCATGCCCTCGTCGGCGGTGATGATCAGCTTGCTGCCGCAGTCGCCGACGCGGTCGGCGATAGAATTGGGCGAGAAGCCACCGAAGACCACCGAATGCACCGCGCCGATGCGGGCGCAGGCGAGCATCGCCACCGCGGCCTCGACGATCATCGGCAGGTAGATCGTGACCCGGTCGCCCTTGGCGATGCCGAGGTTGCGCAGCGCATTGGCCAGCCGGCACACGCGAGCGTGCAGCTCGCGGTAGCTGATGTGGCGGGCCTCGGTGTCGGGGCCGTCGGGCTCCCAGATCAACGCGGTCTTGTCGCCGTTGCGCGCCAGGTGGCGGTCCAGGCAGTTGACGCTGACATTGAGCTCGCCGTCGTCGAACCAGCGGATGCGGAAGTCGGACAGGTCGTAGCTGACGTCGCGGATCCGGGTCGGCGGCCGGTACCAGTCCAGCCGCTGGGCGATCTCGCCCCAGAAGGCTTCGGGGTCCTGGACCGATCGCGCGTAGTCGCGCGCGTAGTCGTCCTGGGTAATGGTGTCGGGACCGGCGAAACCGGCCGGGACCGGATGACGTTCTTCGGGACTGGACATGCGGGACCTCTTCCCCTTGTTGCGCGTCACGCCAGTGTGCCGCATCCGCCGGCTCGCGACGCTAGGACCTTGGTCTAGCCCGCGGGGTCCCCCGTGCGTCCGCGCGCCGGCCCGGCGCGTGCCGCGTCCGCTACGGGCGGCCGCACTTCGACCAATGGCGAATGGGCGCGGAGCGCGCTGCCATGCAGTCTGCGCGCAGGACCGGGCGCCGGTTCGACCAGGCTCAGGCTCACGCATCCCTTGGGAGGGGACATGACACAGACCATCGCCGCGCAGGCCAGGCCGCGCCTGCTCACGGCCGCCGTGCTCGTCGCGCTCGCACTGCCGGGCGCCGCATTTGCGCAAACCGCCAAGGAGCGCGAGCTCGAGGCGCGGATCGCGCAACTCGAATCGCAGGTGCAGGCGCTGCTCGGGCAACAGCAGCAGACCGCCGCGCAGGTGCAGGAAGTGCGCACCGCGCAGGCGGCCGCGCCGGCGGTCGCCGCGGCACCGATCCCGGCCGGCAGCCAGCCGATCCAAGCCACCACGATCACCCCGCAGGCCAATCCGGGCACCAAGTTCACCGTCGGCGGCATGATCCGCATCGATGGCATGGCCACCAAAACCACCGACGGCGACATCGCCAAGGGCACCGCCGGCCGCGACTTCTACGTGCCCGGCGCGATCCCGGTCGGCGGCGAAGGCCCGGACACCTACATGGACGCGCACGCGAAGTTCTCGCGGCTGTGGTTCGACGCCAGCACCGTGCTCGACTCGGGCGACAAGCTCGGCGCGCGCGTGGAGATGGACTTCTTCGGCGGCACGCTCGGCAACTCGGCGGCGACCAACACCTACGGCGCCACGCTGCGCCACGCCTATCTGACCTACAACAACTGGCTGGTCGGCCAGACCTGGTCGAACTTCATGGACACCAACGCGTTGATCGACGCGGTGGACTTCGTCGGCCCGACCGACGCAGTCGTGTTCGTGCGCCAGCCGCAGGTCCGTTACACCAGCGGCCCGTGGACGGTATCGATCGAAAGCCCGGAGACGACGGTGCAGCCCTTCGGCGGCGCGGCGCGGATCATCGCCGGCGACAACAGCGCGATCCCCGACGTTATCGCCCGCTACACCCACAAGGCCGACTGGGGCCACGTGAGCGTCGCCGGCATGGCGCGCCAGCTCAAGTACGAGCCCGCGCCGGGCCTGGACAGCACCGATACCGGCTTTGGCGCGACCGTCAGCGGCCTGGTCAAGCTGGGCGACAGCACCGACATCCGCTACCAGGTCAGCGGTGGCGAGGGCATCGGCCGCTACATCGGTCTGGCGACGATCCAGCAGGACGCGATGGTCGACGCCGCCGGCAACATCGACGCGCTCGGTGGCTGGGCCGGCTATTTCGGCGTGCGCCAGGTGTTCAGCCCGTCGGTGCGCGGCAATCTGTATTACGCCCGCTCGCAGTGGGACAACGACACCGCCTGGACGGGCCTGGGTGTGACCCGCAAGGTGCATTCGGTGCACGCCAATGTGATCTGGTCGCCGGTGCCCAAGCTCGACTTCGGCGTCGAGGCGATCTGGGGCGAACGCACGCTCGAATCGGGCGTCGACGGCGAGCTGATGCGTCTGCACACGATGGCCCGCTACTCGTTCTGATCCACCCCGGCGCGGTCGCTGCATCGACCGCGCCGGACTGCGCTCGCGCGCCTGCCGCACGCACGACCGGACCGCCGGCATTCCGCCGGGGCCGTCCATCCCACGCACGCTTCGGAGGGGAAGCTTCCCATGTCCAGCACGACCGCCAACGCGGCGCCTACGGGCCCGCTGACGAAGGGCCATAAGAAGGTCATCTTCGCATCCAGTCTCGGCACCGTCTTCGAGTGGTACGACTTCTATCTCTACGGTTCGCTTGCGATCATCATCTCGCGGCAGTTCTTCAGCGGCGTCAACGAAACCACCGGCATGATCTTCACGCTGCTGGCGTTCGCCGCGGGCTTTTTCGTGCGTCCGTTCGGCGCTGCCTTCTTCGGCAGCCTCGGCGACCGCATCGGACGCAAGTACACGTTCCTGATCACGATCCTGATCATGGGCATCTCCACGTTCCTGGTCGGCGTGCTACCCAGCTACGCGTCGATCGGCGTCGCCGCGCCGGTGATCCTGATCGTGCTGCGTCTGGCGCAGGGCCTGGCGATGGGCGGCGAGTACGGCGGCGCGGCGACCTACGTCGCCGAGCACGCCCCGCCCGGCAAGCGCGGGTTGTACACCAGCTTCATCCAGACCACCGCGACGCTGGGCCTGTTCCTGTCGCTGGCGGTGATCCTGGGCTGCCGCTGGATTCTCGGCGTCGAGGCGTTCGAGGACTGGGGCTGGCGCATTCCGTTCCTGGGCTCGATCGTGCTGCTGGGCATTTCGGTGTGGATCCGCCTGCAGCTGTCGGAGTCACCGCTGTTCCAGGAAATGAAGGCGCAGGGCAAGGGCTCGAAGATGCCGTTCCGCGATTCGCTCAAGGACGGCAATCTGAAGCTGATGCTGCTAGTGCTCTTCGGCGCGACCGCCGGCCAGGCCGTGGTCTGGTATGCGGGCCAGTTCTACGCGCTGTTCTACCTGCAGAGCATGCTCAAGGTGGACCTCACGGTGTCCTACCTACTGATCGCCGCGGCATTGCTGTTGGGCACGCCGTTCTTCCTTTTCTTCGGCTGGCTGTCGGACCGGATCGGTCGCAAGAAGATCATCATGGCCGGCTGCCTGATCGCCGCGATCACTTACATCCCGATCTTCAAGGGCATCACCCACTACGCCAACCCGGCGATCGAGGAAGCCAGCACCAACTCGCCGGCCGTCGTGGTCGCCGATCCCAAGACCTGCAGCTTCCAGTTCGATCCGGTGGGCATCCGCAAGTTCACCAGCTCGTGCGATGTCGCGACCGCCGCGCTGACCCGCGCCGGTGTGCCCTACAGCGTCGATCCGGCACCGGTCGGCTCGCTGGCCCAGGTGCATGTCGGTCAGACCGTCGTCACCTCCTATGAGGCCGAGGGGCTGGCGGGTGATGCGCTCAAGGCGCAGCAGGGCGAGTTCGGCGGCGCGCTGAAGGCGGCGCTGACCCAGGCCGGCTACCCGGAGAAGGCCGCCACCGATCGCATCAATGTGCCGATGACGATCCTGCTGCTGTGGATCCTGGTGCTCTACGTCACGATGGTCTACGGCCCGATCGCCGCCTACCTGGTCGAGCTGTTCCCCACCCGGATCCGCTACACCTCGATGTCGCTGCCCTACCACATCGGCAACGGCTGGTTCGGCGGCTTCCTGCCCGCGATCTCGTTCGCACTGGTGGCCGGCACGGGCAACATCTACTACGGCCTGTGGTATCCGATCGGCATCGCGATCATGACCCTGGTGATCGGCACGTTCTTCCTGCGCGAGACGCGAAACGTCGACATCACCAAGTAGGCACTCTCGGCGGGACCCAGAACCCGCCACGCAAGACCCGGACGCCGGCCCTTGGGCCGGCGTTCGTCGTTCGGGGCATCGCGCCTCCGTATCCGGGAGACGGAGGCGTGGCATGCGTCGCCCGCCAGGTCGTCGCCCGCGGCCGACAGGCCCACCGGCCCTGCCCGACATCCGTTGCTGGGCCGATCGTGTTCGCGGTGAGCGCGCGGGTTGCCCGGCAACGCAGTCGCAATGCGTTGCCCTCTTGTCGGAGCGGAGCCGTCAGGCCGCAGCGGCAGCGCCGGGGTTTACGTCGATCGGCGCGTAACTACGCCACCGGGCTCGGTTCGCGCGCGTCCCCGGATCGCGGACGCGGTCAGCGCTGCGGCGGCGCCGCCAACTCGCGGGCGTCGAGATAGCCGTCGCGATTGCGATCCTGGCGATTGAAGGTCGCGGCCAGGCGCGCCAGATGCTCGGCCCGGGTGATCGGGCGACCTTGGCCGCCCGGCAACTCGTCGGCCGACAGCACGCCGTCGTCGTTGCGATCCATGCGGTCGAAAGCGTAGCCCATCCACGCCTGGTACTCGGCCAGCGACACGCGTCCGTCGCCGTCGGTGTCCATCCGTTGCAGATACTCGGCGGTGCGCGCGACCTGGGCGCCGGCGGTCGTCGCGAAGGCGCCGCAGGCCAGGACGATGCCCAACGGCGCGACGCGCGGTCCAGGTGCGCGCCTCATCCCAGAGACCGGCTCAGGCGCGCGCGCTCTGCAGCGAGTAGCCCTTGAGCCGGGCCGCGTAGTCCTGCAGCGCGCGGATCCCGCTGGCTTCGGCCTCGCGGCACCAGGCCTGCAGGTGCTGCAACGCTTCGCCGGCATTGTGCGTGCGCGCCTCCAGCAATGCCGCCAGGCGCGCACGGTACTCGACGAGGGTCCGGATGCGCGGCCGTTGCGCGATCCAGGCCTGCAACTGCGCGCGTGCATCGGGCGCGAGCCAGCGGCCATCGTCGACCAGGCCGCGGCGCAGCTTGCGCGGCAGCAGCGCGCGTAACTTGGCGCCGGCCGCCTGCGCCTCCTCGCGCAGCGCCGGGCCCAGCACGTTGCGCTGGTAGTCGGTCATCGCGTGGAAGCGATGGGCGAGCAGCGCCTTGAGCGTGTCGGTATCGGGCGCGTGGATGTTCGGGCGCACGTCGAGCGACGGCGCAACCCGCAGCACCCGGGCCAGGCGCAGCGCCTCCAGCCCCTTGATCACCGCCCAGCCGATGTCGAACTCCCAGCGCCGCAGCGCGAACTTCGCCGAGCTCGGGAACGCATGGTGGTTGTTGTGCAGTTCCTCGCCGCCGATCCACACGCCCCACGGCGTCAGGTTGGTCGCGGTATCGGTGGTCTCGAAGTTGCGGTAGCCCCACCAGTGGCCCAGGCCATTGACCACGCCGGCGGCCCAGAACGGGATCCACGCCATCTGGATCGCCCAGACCGCGACGCCCTTGAAGCCGAACAGCACGATGCTCACCAGCAGCAGCACCGTCGGCCCCATGGTCGCGTACGGGGTGTAGAGGTGGCGCTCGATCCAGTCGCTGGGCGTGCCCTTGCCGTACTGCTCGATGTCGGCGCGCTGCGCGCGCGCCTCCCGGTACAGCTCCACGCCGCGCCAGAAGACGTTGCCGATGCCCTTGTGCATCGGGCTGTGCGGGTCGTCCTCGGTTTCGCATTTGGCGTGGTGTTTGCGGTGGATCGCGACCCATTCGCGGGTGATCATCGACGTCGTCAGCCAGGTCCAGAAGCGGAAGACGTGCGCGACGGCCGGATGGAAATCCACGCCGCGATGTGCCTGGCTGCGGTGCAGGTACAGGGTGACGGCGAAGATGGTGAGTTGGGTGGCGGCCAGCAGGTACAGCAGCATCGCGCCCCACCCCCACTGCAACAGGCCACCGGACAACAGGTCGAGCAACGAGACGGACATGGCGATGGACAACGGGTTCGGGTGTATGTCCCATGATGGGACGGACCTGCGACGATTGCCATCCCTGCCCGCCCGTATGGTGAGCGGCGGCGTTCAGGCCTGTCACACTGCGCGCCATATGAACACGCCCGATCCCCGGACACCCCCGCTGCTGGACCTGCACGATGCGACCGTGGTCCGTGACGGACGGACGGTGCTGCATGCACTGCGGCTGCGGATTCCGGCCGGCCGACACACCGCGATCCTGGGCGCCAACGGCTGCGGCAAGTCCACGCTGGTGCACCTGCTTACACGCGAACTGCACCCGTTGGCGCATGCCGACGGCACGCCGCCGGTGCGCGTGTTCGGCGCTCGGCTGGGCGATGTGACGCAGCTGCGCGCGCGACTGGGCATCGTCACCGGGCGCATCCACCAGGACCTGCTGTCGCTCCCAGCCCTACGGGTGGAAGACGCCGTCGTCGCGGCGGCGCACGGCAGCATCGCACCCGTTGCGTCCGCGCGCGTCGATGCCTCCCTGCGAAGCGCAGCACGTGACGCTTTGGCCGCAATGGCCGCCACGCACCTGGCCGGACGCCGCTACGCGACCCTGTCGGCGGGTGAGGCGCGCCGGGTCCTCATCGCCCGGGCGCTCGTCCATCGGCCCGAAGCGTTGCTGCTCGACGAGCCCTCGACCGGACTCGATGTCGTCGCCCGCGCACAGTTGCTCGACCGCCTGCGCACGCTGGCGCGTGGCGGCACCACACTCGTCCTGGTGACCCACCACGCCGAGGAACTGCTGCCCGAAATCGGGCATGTGGTGCTGCTTCGCGAGGGCCGGATCCTGGACGAAGGGCCGCGCGAGGCAATGCTGACAGAAGCTCTGCTGTCGCAGGCGTTCGGGGCGCCGCTTCGGCTGGGCTGCGACGCCGCCGGTGTGCCGACGTTGCAGGTTGCCCCGAACAGCTGAGCGCTCGCGGCGGCGCGGCATGCCCTCGGCGCCTGCGCTGTGCGATAGTCGGCCCGCACCACCGCTGTTTCGTCTGGCATCACCACTTTCGGGAGGGGGTCCATGCTCGAGCAATACGGTTTGTGGCTGGCGCTGGGCTGCGCCGCCATCGCGATTCTCTACGGCGTGGTCTCCGCCGGCTGGATCAACCGGCAACCGGCCGGCAACGAACGGATGCAGCAGATCGCCGGCGCGATCCAGGAAGGCGCGCGCGCCTACCTCAATCGCCAGTATCTGACCATCTCGATCGCCGGCGTGGTGCTGTTCGTGCTGATCGGTCTGTTCCTGGGCTGGTCGACCGGCTTGGGCTTCCTGCTGGGCGCGGTGCTGTCGGGTGCGGCGGGCTATATCGGCATGAACGTCTCCGTCCGCGCCAACGTGCGCACGGCCGAGGCCGCCAGGCGCGGCATCGGGCCGGCGATGGACGTTGCATTTCGGGGTGGCGCGATCACCGGCATGCTGGTGGTGGGCCTGGGCCTGTTGGGTGTCGCCGGTTACTGGATGCTGTTGCCGCATTTCGGCATTGCCGGCGAGCCCGCCCTGCACGCACTGATCGGCTTGGCCTTCGGCAGTTCGCTGATCTCGATCTTCGCGCGTCTGGGCGGCGGCATCTTCACCAAGGGCGCGGATGTCGGCGCGGACCTCGTCGGCAAGGTCGAGGCCGGCATTCCCGAGGACGACCCGCGCAACCCGGCGGTGATCGCCGACAACGTCGGCGACAACGTCGGCGACTGCGCCGGCATGGCCGCCGACCTGTTCGAAACCTACGCGGTCACGGTGATCGCGACAATGCTGCTGGGCCATCTGATGGCCAACCAAGTCGGCGCCAATGGCGTGCTCTATCCGCTGGTGCTCGGCGGTGCGTCGATCCTGGCCTCGATCGTCGGCACGTTCTTCGTCCGCGTGCAGTCGGGCGGCTCGATCATGGGCGCGCTGTACAAGGGCGTGATCGTCTCGGGCGTCATCGCCGCGGTACTGTTCTGGCCGATCACCACGCAGTTGATGGCCGACAACGCCCACGGCGCCGGCAACCTCTACTGGTGCGCGCTGATCGGGCTGCTGCTCACCGGCGCGATCGTCTGGATCACCGAGTACTACACCGGCACCCAGTACGGGCCGGTCCAGCACATCGCGCAGGCGTCGACGACGGGCCACGGCACCAACATCATCGCCGGGCTCGGGGTGTCGATGAAGTCGACCGCGCTGCCGGTGGTTGCGGTCTGCTTCGCGATCTGGGCCTGCTATTCGTTCGCCGGGCTCTACGGCATCGCGATCGCGGCGACTGCGATGCTGTCGATGGCCGGCATGATCGTCGCGCTCGACGCCTATGGCCCGATCACCGACAACGCGGGCGGCATCGCCGAGATGGCCGAGCTGCCGCCGGAGGTGCGCGAGATCACCGATCCCCTCGACGCGGTCGGCAACACCACCAAGGCGGTGACCAAGGGTTATGCGATCGGCTCGGCGGCGCTGGCGGCCCTGGTGCTGTTCGCCGACTTCACCCACAACCTCGAGGCGAGGTACCCGGGTGTCGAGTTCCGCTTCGACCTCGCCGACCCGGCGGTGATCATCGGCCTGTTCATCGGTGGCCTGATCCCCTACCTGTTCGGCGCGATGGCGATGGAGGCGGTCGGCCGCGCGGCCGGCGCGGTCGTGGAGGAAGTGCGCCGCCAGTTCCGCGAGATCCCCGGGATCATGGCCGGTACCGGCAAGCCGCAGTACGACCGCGCGGTCGACATGCTCACCCGCTCGGCGATCAAGGAAATGATCGTCCCGTCCCTGCTGCCGGTGTTGGTGCCCGTCGTCGTCGCATTGGGCATGAATGTGCTGATGGGCCCCGGCGCGGGCATCCGCGCGCTCGGCGGCCTGTTGATCGGCACGATCGTCACCGGCCTGTTCGTCGCGATCTCGATGACCACCGGCGGCGGCGCCTGGGATAACGCCAAGAAGTACATTGAGGATGGTCACTTCGGCGGCAAGGGCAGCGAAGCCCACAAGGCCGCGGTGACCGGCGACACCGTCGGCGATCCCTACAAGGACACCGCCGGTCCGGCAATCAACCCGCTGATCAAGATCATCAATATCGTCGCGCTGTTGCTGGTGCCGTTGCTGTAGGCAGAACGGCGCGTCGACGCGGCCGTCGATGTATCAACGAGACGGCGCTGTCGCTGCATCGCGTCCGGCGCAGCGCCTGCCGCGGCGCGCCACGTGCGACCGGCCTGGACCGCAGTCAATCGCGCAGGAACACACCCTGCGCGAGATCGAACCACGGCGTGCACAGCAGGCGCTGGGCATCGGCGAACGAGAAATCGGCACGCCACACCTCGCCGTCGTCGCCCGGCTCAGGCGCGAGCAACCGGGCGGCGTCGGCCGGGGCGACCCCGAGACACCAGCGCACCGCGTCCGGCGCATCGCCCAGCCACTGCGAGAAGGCGAACTCGCCGGCCAGGTCACCGCCCGGCTCGACACGACGGACCAGCGGCGTAGGCGGCACGGTCGGTGCCGGCGTGGGCAGCGACTGCGCGATGTGCGAGAGCGTGACCCGCCCGTCGCCTTCTTCGCGCAGGTAGGGCATGCCGGCCGCGCCCTGCTTCTGGCGCCCGGTCAGCACCGCATGGCGGTCGCCCCGGTCGAACACCGCGAGCGCGACGCTACCAGCATTGCGCAGCCGATAGCGAACCTCGAGCGCACCGCGCGTCGTCACAGCAAACACGGCTTCGAGCGTGACGCCGTCGGCGTCGACATGGGCGCGGGCAGTATCGGTCGGCGTCATGGAAGACCTCGTTCTCGGGAAGCGGCATCGGACCCCGTGCACGCAAGGGTGCCGGCAGCGCCGCAGGCCGTGCGCGGCGCACGATGTGCGGGGCAGGCACCAGCATGCGGCGGACGCCGTGAGCGGGGCGCGCACGCCGCGCGCGGCCTCACCCGCGCCGCGGCGCCCTCGTTCTCACGCGGAAGGCGGCGCATGCGCCGCCTTCCGTGCCGACATCACCGCGCCGCATCGCGGCGCGGTTGCTCAGAGCGCGTAGCTCGGCCGATCCGGCAGGCCCAGTTCGCGGCGGATGCCGTTCTCGGTCAGATGGATCGGGTTGTGGGTGAGCGGACCGGTACCGTCGAAGTCGTAAGGCTGGGCACTGGTCTCCAGGCCCACGGCCTGCCGTTCGGCATTGGGCACCTGGCCGCTGTCGGGACCCTCGCCGCGATAGGTGCCCGTCAGGAAGGTGCCGTTGACGCCGTTATAGGCATGCGACATCTCGTGATAGAGGACCACCGACGGCGCCGGGAAGGCGTCCATGTGGAAGGACGGGTTGTAGCTGATGGTCACATCGCCGCCGGCGCCCGGACGCCCGTTGATGATGTCGGCGTCGTTGCTGAAGGTCTGGGCGTAGCCGTTGTCCTCGTTCGCGAGCTCCTGGATCGTCACGCTGTTGCCCTTGGCCTCGGCCGCCTTGTCGAATTCGGCGAGCATCTGCTGGCCGTTGGGCGAGGCGCGCAGGAAGTCCAGTTCCGACTGCATGCGCTGCACAAAGGCGTCCGAGCCCTTCACTGCGATGCCGCGGTCGCCGACGCTGTTGTCGATCTCGACATTGACCACGGTCGGCTTGGCGCCGGTCGCGGCATTGACCAGATCCGAGACCTCGGCATACACGGTCGTCTGCGCATGGGCGCCCTCGATCGTGTCCTGCCCCTCGCCGGCGTACACCGTGGTGCGCCCCTCGCCGACGTGGACCGTATCGTCGCCGCGCCCGGCGGAGATGATGTCGAACTCGCCGCCGCCGTGGATGACGTCATCGCCGCGGCCGCCCTCGATGTAGTTGGTGCCCGAGCCGGCATGGATGGTGTCGCTGCCGTCGCCGCCATAGATCACATTGACGCCGCTGCCGCCATGGATCTCGTTGGTGCCGCCGGTGGTGTGGATATCGTTGCGGCCACTGCCGGTCACCCGGATCAGGTCGTCACCGTCGCCGCTGGCGATGCGGTTGTCGCCGTTGCCTTCGACAAGCACATCGTTGTCGCCCTGGCCGGCGTCGACGACGATGTTGACGTCGACATTCGGGGCGACCTTGATCGTGTCATTGCCCTCGCCGGTGCGCAGCGTCAGCTCCTGGCCCTCGCCCAATCGCACTTCGTAGCTCTCGCCGTTGACGGAGACATCGAGCGTGCCGTCGTCGCGTTGGCTGACACCGACATCGTCGTCGCCACTGCCGGTGGTGAACACGACCTGGTCGCGGCTGACATAGCCCTGGGCGACGGTGCGTTCGCGGGCGATCTCCACCTGCCCATCCTTGTGCAGCGGATCGATCTGGATCGGCTTGCCGTCCGGCGTACTGCCCGTGGTGCGCTGGCTCGGATTGCTGGCCGTGCCGTCGATCTCCACCGCGCCCTCGGCCGCGCGCCGCATCCCCTCGCTCACGGTCACCTGTGGACCGTCGTCTGCCAGGCCCTTGATCGGCTGGCTGAGATCGATGCCGTCGGCCGGCCCCTCATGCTCGCGAGGGTTGGGATCGAGCGGATTGTCCCAGTAGCCCTGGGTGCTTGCGGACGGAACAGACGTGGGCGACAGCGAGTCGAGCGTGGTCATGACGGGCCCTGCACGAGAAGAGTGACGGCCATATGTACGCCAGCGTATGGGACGACCATACTAGGGCGTACCCGAGGCTGGCCCCGGCCATGACGGTTTCAGGCGAAACGGCCCGACAAGGCGCGCTGCGCCGCAACATGCCTTGCGCGTAGAATGACGGCCCACTTTCCGCACTGGAACCGCAGCAGCATGGGCCTGGATTCCGTCTCCACCGGCAAGAACCCGCCGCACGAAATCAACGTCATCATCGAGATCCCGAAGGACGCCGAGCCGGTCAAGTACGAGGTCGACAAGGAGAGCGGCGCGATCTTCGTCGACCGCATCCTGTCCACGCCGATGCGCTATCCGTGCAACTACGGCTACGTGCCCTCGACCGTCTGCGGCGACGGCGACCCGGCCGACGTGCTCGTCGTGCTGCCGCTGCCGCTGGTGCCCGGCTCGGTGATCCGTTGCCGCCCGGTCGGCGTGCTGAAGATGAGCGACGAGGCCGGCAGCGACGAGAAGATCCTCGCCGTTCCGGTCGAGAAAATCTTCGCCGGCTATGCCCACGTCGATGATCTCGACAAGGTGTCCACGCACTGGCTCGAGCGCATCGGCCACTTCTTCGAGCACTACAAGGATCTCGAGAAGGGCAAGTGGGTCAAGGTCGAAGGCTGGGGCGATGCCGCCGAGGCCAAGCAGATCCTGGTCGACGCGATCGAGGCCTACAAGCAGGCGGGTTGATCCGCATCCGGCGCCGGGCGAGCGCCGGCGCCCGCCCGGCGCGCACTCGAGGCGCACCGGCGCACCGACGCTGCGCCCGCGCAGCATCCCGCAGGGGGAGAGGCACACGTGCGCATTCTGTTCGTGGGGGGCAGCGACGGCCTGCCCGCCGGATGGCTCGAACTGGCGGGCAGCATGGACGCGCGCTGGGACATCGCGCATGTCGAAGACGGTGGCGCTGCGATGGCCCTTGCCGCCGAATCGCCGCAGGACGTTGTTGTCGTGGCACCCACACTGCCGGACATGTCCGCGGCCATGCTGCTCGGCCAGATCCGGACGCTGCGACCCGAGACCTCGCGCATCGCGCTGATCGGCGCCCAGCCGGCGGCCCGCCTGCTCTCGCTCGCCCACCGCTTCCTGCCCCTTCCGGTCGACGACGCCCAGTTGCTCGAGGCCATCGGCAGCCTCCAGGAACTGCGTGACCTGCTCGACGACCCGGCCCTGCGCACGTGCATCGGCCGCATCGAACGGCTGCCGCCACCGCCGCAGACCTATCTGGCGCTGACCCATGCCCTGGAGGCGGAGGATGCCGCCGGCGCGGCCGACATCGCCCGCCTGATCGGCCGTGATCCGGCGATTGCCGCCAAGGTGTTGCAGCTATGCAACTCGGCCTACTACGCGGCCGGGCGGACGGTCGCCGACTTGCGGACCGCGGTGACACGCCTGGGGCTGTCGACGATGCGCGACCTGGTGCTCGCCAGCGAGGTCTTCGCGCAGCACGGGCGCATCGACGTCGACCGCCACGCGCTGCAGCAGCGCGCCTTGCACGCCTCGCAGCTCGCCCGCCGGCTGCTGCCCGATGCCAGCGCCGAACTCGGCGCGACTGCCGCGCTGCTGGCCGACATCGGCCTGCTGCTGCCCGGCGTCCGCGATGCCCGTCCGGACGCAGTGGCGACAGACGACGACACCCCATTCGATGCCCCCGGCCACATCGAAGCCGGCGCCTACCTGCTGGGCCTGTGGGGCCTGCCGATGCCGATCATCGAGGCCGTTGCATTCCAGCGCGACCCCGCCCTTGCTGGCACGCGCGGCTTCTGGATCGTCGGCGCGGTGCACGTCGCGACCTCGCTCGCGGGCGACCTGCCGCTGCGCGAAGACTATCTGGCGCGCGTCGGTATGCTCGAGCGGGTGGAGGATTGGCGTGCGTGGGCACTCGACACGGCCCGGGCGTCCGCGGTGCCCTGATGGAGTGCCCTTGGGCGGCCCGCGATCGGCCCGCGTAAGAGCACCTCGCTTTCATGCGACCCCCGCCCGCCTAGCTCCTGGGCGGCGAGCCGCACGACCAATGCCTTCGCTACAAAGAACTACGGCCCCTTTCGGGGCCGTAGTCTTGCCACGTGCGTTGCTTCGATCGATCAGAAGCGCTGCTGGTACTTCATGTACGTGAAGCGGCCGATATCGAAGCTGCCCTGGTAGGAGAAGCCACTGCTCGGCTGCGTGTACATCAAAGGACCGACGCGATCGAACACGTTGTTCACACCGATGGACACCGTCGCGTTCCACGGCGCCTTCCAGCGGATCTGAACGTCGTTGAACGTGTTGGAACCGGTCTTGTTCTGCGGAATCGCGTTGTCGTCCTGATCGATGTAGTCGGGCAGATTGCACGGCACATCGAAATAGCACTCCTCCTTGACGCCCGAGAAGTAACGCGCAGTCCAGGTCGCCCCGAAATCACCGTAGTCCCAGTTCAACGATGCCACGGAGCGGATGCGGAACGACCCTCCGAAGCCGACCTGTGGCTGCGGCGTCGTGTTGTCGGTGCTGTCGGACTTGATCTCGAAGTTGCTGTAGTAGGTCGTCGCCCAGTTCACACCGAAGTTACCGAACGCAGTCTCGGGCAGCGCGTAGTTGACCTCGAGATCGTAGCCTTCGATCTCCCAGTAACCCGCATTACGGCCAATTCGCGTCAGGTTGTCGACAGTGCCCGTGGTTTCGTCACGAGTGAAATAGTCGCACTGCGAGCTGATGTCGTAGATATAGCAGTCGGCCAGGATGCCCGACGCCGTGAACGCAGTCACGACGTTGTCGATCTTGGTCTTCCACCAGTCGAGCGAAACACCCAGACCGTTCACATACTGCGGGCTGTACACCAGGCCGAGCGAACGGCTGACTGAGGTTTCAGGGGTCAGATCGGGATTGGAGCCACTGAGGAACGGCGTACCGGTCTGGCCGCCGTAGGCGACCGTACCGCCTTGTCCGCGCTGACGATAGCCTTCGTAGTTGGCGATGTCGGCGGCGCAGCGGGCGAAAACTTCCGGATTGTTGGCGGCGGCACCGGCCACGGTGTCGCAAGGATCGACGTAGCGATCGAAGGTCTGACCAACGCCGCCATACAAGTCGGACACCGCCGGCGCACGGAAACCCTCCGCCCAGGTACCCCGCACCAACAAGTCGTCGATCGGCCTCCAGCGGAAGCTCGCCTTGCTGTTGGTCGTGTCGCCGAAAACGTCATAGTCCGAGTAGCGGCTCGCGACATTGAGCGCCAGTTCCTGCGCACCAGGCACGTCCGCCAGCAGCGGAATGTCGAGCTCGAGGTACGCTTCGTTGACGCTGTACCCGCCGGAGGTTTCCTGTGCGGCGAGGTTGGTCGAGTTACCTGTCTGCGCGAAGGCGTCTGGCGAGTAACGTCCCTTGACGCGACGGTTCTCCAGGCCAGCGGCAAAACTGAGTTCACCGGCGGGCATCGTCACGATCGAGCCGCTGACGTTGGCGAAGTAGTTATGGGTCGTCGTCTCCGACGTCGCGTTCTCCATCAGGAAGAATCGACGCTGGATGTCCGGATTGGCCAGCGAGTAGGGCCCTTCGCTGAGAACCGGGCTCCACGGCGTGCAGTCCGCCAGCGCAATCGGTGCATCAGGAGTACCGCATTGGACGACACCAGCATCGTTGAGGAACGACGGGCCGACCGCCTGACGCACGGCAAGCTTGTTGAAGTCTCCGCGGCCACGAATGGTGGAGTCGCCACGGGTGAACAGGTAACCCGCATCCCAGTCGAAGAACTTCTCGCCGACCTCGAACGAGCCTTCAAGCGCGGCGCTGAAGCGGTACGTGTCGAGACGGCGGTCGGTGGTGCGCGGCACTTCCCAGCCACGGCGCCGGAAATCGAGCGTCGCACCCGTCGGATTGAAGTAGCTGTCGGCGCTGATCGGGGTCTGCACATCGACCGCACCGCTCTGCAACGGGTAGCCTGCAACCTGCACACTCGTCTCGCGACGGTTGAAGCTCGCATCGGTGACCAAACGGAGCTTGTCGGTCAGGTCGAAGTCGGCACTGGTGAAGATCGACGTGCGCTCCATGCCGGTCTTGACCATCATCTGCTCGGCGGCATTGCTCGTATCGCCGATGACGCCGTCACCCGGATTCACCTGCGGGCGGTAATCGGCCAGATTGGTCGGATCTCCGCCGTCGCGCAGCACGAGCCAGCCGGGACCGTTCGGATTACGGATGTTGCCGATCGCGCCGACGGTCGTGTAGTTGTTGGACTCGTCCTGGCCCGGATAGGAGAAGCGCGAGAAAGGACGATCCTTCGCGAAGACGGGATCTTCTTTGTCGTACTGCGCACCGAAGACGATGGAGCTACGCTCGCCCTGCGAACCGATGGTGAAGTCGAACGACTGGACAGCACCATCGCCTTCGCCGTACTGACCGTAGTAGGCGTTTGCTTCGGCACCATCGAAGTTGCGACGGGTGATGACGTTGATCACGCCTGCAACTGCGTCGGAGCCGTAAAGCGACGAGGCGCCATCCTTCAGCACTTCGATGCGTTCCACCATCGACGAGGGAATGGTGGCCAGATCCTGGAGGCCGTCATTGTTGACGCCGAGGCGACGACCATTGAGCAGCACGAGCGTACGCTCGGGGCCCAGATTGCGCAGATCGACGAACGTACCGCCCGGGCTTTCACCGGACGCCAGCGGGTTGGAGCGGCTCAATGAAGGGCTACCCGTGGCAGCGATGTTCTGCAGAATGTCGCCGACGGACTGGAAGCCCTGATTCTCGATATTGGTACGCGAGATGGTCTGGATCGGCTGTGCGTTCTCGACGTCGACCTTACGGATGCGTGAACCCGTGACCTGAATACGGTCCAGTTCAGTGGTGCCCTGCGTCTGGTTCTGCGCGCTGGCAGCGGCGGGCGCGAGCGCGAACACGATCGCGGCGGGCAGCAGGCCCTTGCGGATCGCGGAGGTGCGAAGGTTCATCAAAATTCTCTCTCCAGAGTGGTGTGTTACTGACGCGTTAAGACGCCCATCGCACGTTACGTCTGCACGCCGGATTCACGCCTTGCTGCGCAGGCCCTCTGGATTTGCCGAATTTGGCTTCTTGGATGAATGCGCCGTTGTTGTGTGACTTCTGTCACAGCGGCGTCTCAGAGGCTCGCGTACACCTCTTCGGTCCCCACGCCGGCCCCGCTGTTACGCGCAGCCGCCGCCCGGAACCGACTCGCTGACGTGCCGTGATGGGCCTTGAACGCGCGGGCGAAGCTGCAGCAGTTGTCGAAACCGGTCGCGGCTGCGACCTCGCCGACCATCATCGAGGTCGTCCGCAGCAGATGACCGGCCCGCTCGAGCCTCAGGCGCACCGAAAGCGCCTGGGGGCTTTCGTCGTACAGCGCGTGGAACGCCTTGGAGAAGTACCAGCTTGAGAAGCTGGTCAGATCCGCCAGCTCGCTGATACGCACGACGCGGTCGCTATGCCCTTCCAGATAAAGCCGGGCGCGCTGCATGCGGCCGAAGACCTGCCGCTTGCGATTGCGCGAACGTCCCGGACAACGCCGTGCGCGAGCGGCCAGGTCGCGCTGCACGATCGCCAGTTGCAGCAGCAGCGGCCGTACGCTGAGCCGGTCGCCCGCGCCGCGCTGGGCTTCGCGCCACAGGCGGAGCAGCCCACGCACCTCCCGCGACGACACCCGCCCGCGGCCGGCGTACAAGCCACCGTCATCGAGCGCTTGCAGTTCAGCCAGCGCGCGCGCATCGAGCGCCAAGCCGATGCAAATGCCCTGCGGCCCGGTCTGGATCAGCGGCGCGGACTCTTTCTCGAACGCCATCCAGTCGCCGCAGCGCATGCGAAAACGGCCCTCGCGCGACTCGATCCAGCCATCCCCGCGGACCTGCACCCAGATGCTGAATGCAGGCGCGGTCACCTGCACCACCCCCAACCGCGACGCGCCGACGCACTGGGCCGACGCCGAAAGCTGATCGAACTGCAGCAGATGACCGCGCTGCGACCACAGGACAGAGGACATGCGAACACGCCTGACAGGAAAGGGGCGGCCTTTTTGCCACGCCTCCTCTCGGCTTGCCTGACGGCGCGGCTAAACTTTGCCGAATTCGTCCCGTCTTTTTTCCGAAAGCATTACGACATCTTTCTCCTCAATGCAATCAAGAATTTGGCGAGCAAGCTGCGCTCATCATTCGACGCGACCGGCATCGCCATGACCCCGATATCGGTGCCATCGTCGACTGCAATCGAGACCAGCCAGCCCTGGCGATGGCCACTGAATCCGTTGACCGTGCTGCGATTGGATGCATCAAGGCAATGTTCGTCTTGCCGCTCCAAGCCGCCATCGCCGATCACGAACCGGGTCATCCTGCTGCGGCAATCGCTGTCGCTGTCGAGATAGGACAGTTGCCCGTCGGAAGTCAGCGCCCAACTGCGGTAGCGCCAGCGTGAGGGGACGTCCGCGCTGAGCCGCTGCGGCTGCGCCAGATCGGCCGTCGCGCTCCAGATGCCGTTGCCGTCGAGGCGGGTGTAGAGCACCCGGCCGCGTTGCGGATCGAATTGGACGTGCGAGACGCCATCCAGCCGCCCGCGCACGCGCCAGCTGCGATCGTAGGCCACCAAGGCCGTCCGCCCCTCGCGCTCCTCCTCGATCACGAACAGCGCCCCATCCTCACCGTAGACCGCCTGCAGGGGATGGGCGGCGGGTACCGGAAGCGCCGTCACGGTCCCCGATGCCGGCTCGATCTCGACGATTCCAGGACGCCCATGCGCATCCAGCGCCGAGATCAGCACGCGGCGGCTGTCGTCCGACCACACCGGCGGCTGCCGCGTGTCGGGACGGACTCCCGGGATCGATCGCAGCGAATCGGAGCGCTCCAGGTCGGCCCACCACAACTCCGAGCTGCCCGAGCGATCGGACGTGAACACCAATTGCCGGCCATCCGGCGCCACGACCGGCTGCGTGTCGCGTCCCGACGACGCGAACAAGCGTTCGCGATGCCCGGAGACGGCATCGATCCGGTTGAGCGCGAATTGCGGTTGCCGATGCACGAACGCGACCATGTCCGCATTGCGTGCGATCGCCGGCATTTGCGCGTCCTCGATGCCCAGATCCGAGATCGTGCCGGTGCCCAGGTCAAACCGGTGCAGGCGGGTCTCGCTGTCGATCCTGCGGCCGTAGACCAGCGACTGGCCATCGGACGTCCAACTCAGACCGCGAAACTCTGCGCCCAGTTGGGTCAACTGCTCGGCCTCGCCCCCATCGACGGGAATCCGCCACAGATCGCCGAGCTGCGGATTGCGCACGAACGCGATCCAACGCCCATCAGGCGAAACCTTCGGCAGATAGTCGATATCGCCAGGCGAGGCCGGATAGCGGATCGCACGCCACTGCCCCGTCGCCAGGTCAAGCACGCGCACGCCCGCACCGTCGAGGCTGCCAGTCATGGTGCCGAACAACAGCCCGCTGCCGTCGGGCAGCCAATCGAAGCTCAGCAACTCGCTGCCATCGCAACGGGCGATCTCGCGCGCCTGACCGACGACCGCGACGGCAGCCAGCATGATGCGGCAACCACCTGCATCGTCCCACCGCGCGAACGCGATGCGTTCGCCATCAGGCGACCAGACCGGCAGATCGTCGCGCTCGCCGACCGCAGGGATCGAGAGTGCATGGGGCGCGCTGCCGGTCGTCGCCTGGACGAGGATCGACTGACCGGGCAACGGCGTCCCGTCGTGCAGCGTGCGGGCCGAGTAAGCGACCTGGCTGGCATCGGGAGACAGGCTTGGGGACAGCTCGAACCCGGCGGCCGAGGTCACCAGCCGATAGGGTTTGCCCTGGACGACCGCGGTCGCATCGGTGGACGCAGGTCTCGAGCCGGAGATCTGAGGCGCCAACAACATCAGGCTCACCAGGCCGATCGCCACCAGCGCGACCACCGCACCGGCCCACCAAGCCGCATGTCCGGACGCCGACGCCGAACCGGGCACTGCCGCAACCTCTGCCGTCGACGGAAAACGGGCCGAAGAAGACGCCGGTGCCGGATGCGCCACCGGCGATGCATCACTCGATATCGGCGACGCTGGAGATACGTGCCCCGGTGGGGGGGTCTCTAGAGAGACATGCTCCAGAGCGGGGGGCTCTAGCACCGAGACCGGCACCGTTAGCCGATAGCCGCTCTTGGCGATGGTTTCGATGTAGCGCCGTCCCTCGGCCGCGCCAACGTCACCTTGACCGAAGGCCTTGCGCAACTGCGTGATCGCCTGCGTCAGCACGTCGTCGGTCGGCATCGTGTCGGGCCAGGCTTCGGCCAACAGATCGTTGCGCGAAAACACTGCGCCAGGACTACGCGCAAGCACACGCAGCACCGCCACCGCTTTCGGTGTCACACGGACGCTGCGCCGCGCACCCAGCATCTCGATCTCGCGGGTGGCGAAATCCACCACGCCCGCGCCAACGCGAAGGCGTTGCGGGGAAGCGACCTCCTCCACGTGGCGTGACACGGTCATGCTGCGATCCAAACGGCGTGGGCGCCAAGCCTAGTCAACGTCAGCTGAACACAGCACGATCCGGCGCCAGATCCGGCAAAGCGGACGAGCGCAACACGACAGTGCCGCCAGGGGCATGCTCGGATGCAATCTGCAGCCGCCTACACTCCCCGGTTCCCGAATCCGCGAGAAGACCACGTCCCTGGGGGCCGCATCGAGGCGATCCAGCGCAAGCCCGCTATGGTCCGCGCCGGGATGGCGGCTTGGTCGCGCGATTTCTGAATGGGACTTCTTCGTAGACAAGCTCCATTCCCCATTGCAACCCAACCAGGCTCCGGAACCCTCATGACACAAGCCAAGACCGCCACCCCGTGCAACGGCGTGTCGCTCCCTGAACGCATCGTTCCCTTTCCGACGTCGATCAGCGCGCAGGCGATGGCCGCAATGCAGCGCTTGGTCACGCCCCAGGGCGCGCCGGTGAATGCGCTGATGCGTCTGCCCGCAGCGGAGGATGACGCCGCCTGGCAAGCCCTCAAGGACCAGGTGAATCGTCAGTATGAGGCCGCCATGACAGGCCTCGCCGAGCACCTGGACGCCGGTTTCGAGACCTTGACTCTTGGCGAGACCGAGATCCATGTCGCCACGCCTGACGCGTCGGCGCACCCCGAGCGCGCTTGCATCGATCTGCACGGCGGCGCCCTTCTGTTCGGTGGTGGCGAGGCCTGCCGCATCAGTGCGCAGCAACAGGCGGACCGCTACGGTGTCCGCTGCTATGGCGTGGACTACCGCTTGCCGCCCGCACATCCCTACCCTGCCGCGCTGGACGATTGTCTGACGGCCTATCGGCATGTGCTGACCCAGCACGCGTCCGCCGATATCGTCCTCATCGGGCGTTCGGCGGGCGGCAACCTCGCCCTGGCGATGCTCTTGCGCGGACGCGATGAAGGCCTGCCGATGCCCGGCGGCCTGGTGCTGCTGTCGCCGGAAGTCGACCTGACCGAATCCGGCGACAGCTTTCACACCAATCGCGATGTGGATGTGATGCTTCCGGTCCCGCTGATGCCGATCAACCGGCTCTATGCCGGAGGCGCGGACCTCGGTCATCCCTATCTGTCCCCCTTGTTCGGCCAGTTCGACGGACTGCCGCCGACCTTCCTGCAAACAGGGACCCGTGACCTGTTCCTCTCCAACGCGGCACGCCTGCACCGGGCGCTGGTCCGTGCCAAGATCCCGGTCGAGTTCTATCTCGGAGAAGGCATGCCCCATGGCGGCTTCATGGGCGGAACGCCGGAGGATGAAGACATGGCGCAGGAGATCCGAGTTTTCATCGAGGCCCGCTGGCAGACGCCCAGCTCCTGACCGGCTGCGGCCGCACACACAAACAAAGAAGCGGGCCATCGGCCCGCTTCGTTCGTCTCCCGCGTCGGCCGCCTACAGCGCTTGGCTGCGCGCGCCGGCCTGGTGCGGATAGTTGGCGAAAATCTCGGCGATCGTCGAATAGATCCGCTGCTCGCGCTGTTCGGGCTTGAGATTGGCGACGCGTCCGACCGCGATGCCCTCCCACACCAGGCGCTTCTGCCGGGCGTCCACCAGGTCCACATTCATCGTGCCTTCGGTGTAGCGGTAGACGCTGGTACGCTCGTTCCAGTAGGGCATCGCGAAATAACCGCGGTAGCGATAGCTGTAGTAATAGGCATAGTCGACGGTCGGATAGCTGCTGACATCGGTCCGACGCTCCATGTAGGCGTTGATGTTCACCCACAGGTCCGGATCAGTCTCGCTGTAGCGGTAGCCGCGGCGCTCCATCTCCGCGCGCACGGCCGCCTTGGTCACTTCACTGGTCTGAGTCTCGTAGCCCTCCTTCTCGATCGCCAGCGGCGTATAGAACGACCAAGTGCGGTAGGCCGAGAAATCCGCCCGCGGATCGGCCTCGGTGGTGATGCGCGGTCCGGTCGCGCAGCCGGCGAGCAGGGCAAGGCCGCACAAGGCCACCAGCCAAGCGGCCACGCGGGAGGTCGAGGTCTTCATCTTGGGGTCTCCCTGTTGACGGGTGGATCGTGACGCGCTGCCACGATACCGATCCTGAACATACACCGCGCGCCGTCGAGCGGATGCGACGGCCGCAAGACACGTGCCTGCGGCCGTCGGCCGCCCTCATTGCGGACGGTAAACCTCGGCCCCTTGCGCAAGGAACTCCGCCGACTTCTCGGCCAGGCCGGTCGCCAACGCCTGGGCGTCCGCCACCCCGTGCTCGGCGGCGTAGTCGCGCACGTCCTGGGTGATCTTCATCGAGCAGAAATGCGGCCCGCACATCGAACAGAAATGGGCCGCCTTGTGGGCGTCCTTGGGCAGGGTCTCATCGTGAAAGGCCTCCGCCTTCTCCGGGTCGAGCCCCAGGTGGAACTGGTCCTGCCAGCGGAACTCGAACCGGGCCTTGCTCAGCGCGTTGTCGCGCACCTGCGCACCCGGGTGGCCCTTGGCCAGATCAGCGGCATGCGCGGCGATCTTGTAGGCCATGATCCCATCACGCACGTCCTCGCGGTTGGGCAGGCCCAGATGCTCCTTGGGCGTCACGTAGCACAGCATCGCCGTGCCGTACCAACCGATCATCGCCGCACCGATCGCGCTGGTGATGTGGTCGTAGCCCGGCGCGATGTCGGTGGTCAGTGGCCCCAGCGTGTAGAACGGTGCCTCGCCGCACTCGCGCAGCTGCTTGTCCATGTTCTCCTTGATCAGCTGCATCGGCACGTGGCCGGGCCCCTCGATCATCGTCTGGACATCGTGCTTCCAGGCCACCTTCGTCAGCTCGCCCAGTGTCTCCAGCTCGCCGAACTGCGCCGCATCGTTGGCGTCGGCGATGCAGCCCGGGCGCAGGCCATCGCCGAGCGAGAACGCGACGTCGTAGGCTTTCATGATCTCGCAGATGTCTTCGAAGTGTTCGAACAGGAAGCTCTCGCGATGATGTGCCAGGCACCACTTGGCCATGATCGAGCCGCCTCTGGACACGATGCCGGTGACGCGCTTCGCGGTCAGCGGCACGTAGCGCAGCAGCACGCCGGCATGGATGGTGAAGTAGTCCACGCCCTGCTCGGCCTGCTCGATCAGGGTGTCGCGGAAGATCTCCCAGGTCAGCTCCTCGGCGCGGCCGTCCACTTTTTCCAGCGCTTGGTAGATCGGCACGGTGCCGATCGGAACCGGCGAATTGCGCACGATCCACTCGCGGGTCTCGTGGATGTGCTTGCCAGTCGACAGGTCCATGACCGTGTCGCCGCCCCAGCGGATCGCCCAGACCAGTTTCTCGACCTCTTCGGCGATGCCCGACGACACCGCGCTGTTGCCGATATTGGCGTTGATCTTGGTCAGGAAGTTGCGGCCGATAATCATCGGCTCGCTCTCGGGATGGTTGATGTTGTTGGGCAGGATTGCGCGGCCGCGCGCGATCTCGTCGCGCACGAACTCAGGCGTGATCGACGGCTGGATGCTCGCGCCGAAGGCCTGACCGGGATGCTGGCTGCGCAGCATCGCATCGCGCACCAGCTCCAGGCGCTGATTCTCACGGATCGCGACGTACTCCATCTCCGGCGTGATGATGCCGCGGCGCGCGTAATGCATCTGGGTCACGTTGGCGCCGGACCTGGCCACGCGCGGCTGCGCACGCGACGGAAAACGCACGCCATCGAGCCGGGGATCATGCTCGCGCGCCCGCCCGAAGCTCGACGACAGCCCGGGCAGGACCTCGGTGTCGCCGCGCTCGGCGATCCAGGCCGCACGCAGCGGTGCAAGGCCCGCGGCCAGATCGATCTTCACGTCCGGATCGGTGTAGGGGCCCGATGGGTCGTAGACGGTGACCGGCGGATTGTCCTCGCCGCCGAACAACGTGGGCGTGCGCGTCAGTGCGATCTCGCGCATCGCCACGCGCAGGTCCGGGCGCGAGCCCTGGACGTGGATCTTGCGCGAACCGGGAATGGGTCGGGTCACCGAGTCGGAGAGTTGCTGGGCCTGCTGCAACAGGCTGGCGGGCTGGGCGTTCATGGCGTTCGTCCTGTTGGATGCCGCACCTCAAGGTGCGGGCGTCGCCTGCGAGGGATTCGCAAGGCGGGACGAAGCGGCGGCGCGCCCGGACCGCGTGCCGCCTGCACGCCTGCGCGCGCTGTCGGTCCGGGGGCCGGCTGCGAAGCTTCCCTACGCCGGTATCAACCGGATCAGGTTCGAAGGGACTGTCTCAACCGACTGGTGTCGGTACCCCCGCTTCGGGGCCGATTAGACCACGAAGCCGATGGACGCCCAAGGGGCGCCGCCGGTGACGTGGGCCGCGCAGCGCGTTCCCACCCGTGGGCGACTTAGAGAATGCCGAATCGTCATTTGCCACGCCGGGCCCGGCGTCCTATCACCGTCGATGGGGAGACACCGCACCACACGATCAGGGGAAGGCCATGACACAGCACCACACCCGCGCGCGCCGGCGATCGGCGCTTCCGCCCACATTGCTCGCCGCCGCGCTCGGACTGGTACTGCTCGGCAGCGAGGCCGCCGCGCAGTCCAATGCGACCGGCAATATCCTCGGCACGACCGGAACCCCGGGCGATACCGTCACGATTCGCAACCTCGACACCGGGACCGTGCGCACGCTGACCACCGATGCAACTGGCCGCTACCGGGCGGCGTCGCTGCCGGTCGGCCGCTACCGCGTCACGCTCGAGCGAGGCGGCGAGGTCGTCGCGACGCGTGATGACGTTGCCGTCCTGCTGGGCGGCGGCGCGGACGTTTCGTTCGCGGCGAGCGCCGCGGTCGACCTCGACCGCGTGCGCGTAATCGGTATCGCGGGGCCGACGATCGACGTCTCGCAGGTCGACTCACGCACGGTCTTCACCGGCGAGGATCTGGAGAAACTCACCGTCGGTCGCGACCTCGGGGCGCTGGCGCTGCTCGCGCCCGGCGCCGTGGCCGGCGATTCGCGGTACCAGGGCGCGCGCGGCTTCAGCAACGTCGCCTCATTCGGCGGCGCGTCGGCGTCCGAGAATGCCTATTACATCAACGGCTACGCGGTGACCAACCCGTACACCGCGCTGGGCTCGACGACGTTGCCCTTTGGCGGGATCGCGCAGTACCAGGCGATCACCGGCGGCTACAGCGCCGAGTTCGGCCGCGCCACTGGCGGTGTGGTGAACATCGTCACCAAGAGCGGCACCAATGCATGGACGTTCGGTGGACAGGTCGTCTGGAATCCAGACGCAGGCCGCGGTGACCGCCGCAACATCTACTATCCTGACGGCACCGGTGTGGCCGACTACGAGGGCCGTCTCTACCAGGATCGCGCGCGTTACTACGAGAACGAGGCGTTGACCTACGCCGCCTATGTCGGTGGCCCGATCGTCGAGGACCGGTTGTTCTTCTACGCAGCCGGCGAGTTCACCGAACAGGAGATCACGGCACTCGAGCCCGACACCTCCACCGCGACGCAGACCGGCCATCGCAACTACGACTACGACATCCCGCGCTGGCTGGCGAAGATCGACTGGTACGTCAACGACGACCATCGCCTGGAACTGACGGCGATCTCGGACGTCACCAAGCAGACCGACGTCTACCACGGCTATCGCTACACCACGGGCGAGATCGACCGCAGTAGGACCTCCGGCTACTACTACGAGGACGGCGGCGAGCTCTACATCGGCAAGTACACCGGCAACCTGACCGACAACCTGACACTGACCGCGCTCTACGGACAGCAGAAGCAGGATCACATCGTGATCCAGAGTGGGCTCAATCCCGATCCGAACGCTGTCTATGTCTCCGATACCCGCACCAACGTGCCGCCCGAGCAACGCTTCGGCAACAGCCAGCAGCCGTTCTCGACCACCGCCTGGCCCGACCAGTACGACAAGACCGACGGCTACCGGCTCGACCTCGAATGGCGGCTGGGCGACCATGACGTCCGCGTCGGCCTCGACCATCAGGACCTGGAAGTGCGCCGCGGCACCGCGTCCACGGGCCCAGGGCATTCGTGGTCGTACGCCTGGGCAGCGCCGGGTACGGTACTGAGCGGCGGCGCCGTGGCGCCGGCAGGTGGCGAGTACGTCGTGCGCAGCGTCACCCGCCAGGGCGGCACCTTCAGCGTCGAGCAGTCGGCGCAGTACATCGAGGACCGCTGGCAGGTCAACGACCGCCTGCTGTTGTCGCTGGGCCTGCGCAACGAGCAGTTCACCAATTACAACAGCCAGGGCGAGGCGTTCATCTCCCAACGCCACCAGCTGGCGCCGCGACTGGGCCTGGCATGGGACGTCCACGGCGACTCGTCGCTGAAGGTCTTCGCCAACGCCGGCCGCTACCATCTGGCGCTGCCCAACCGCACCGCCTATCGGCAAGCGCTGCCGTCGCTCAGCACATCCGAGTACTTCGCGTTCGACAGCATCGACCCGGTCACCGGCGTGCCGCAGGGATTGACGCCGATCGGTCGCGGGCCGTTCTCGCCGAACAACGAGTACGGACAGGCCAAGAACCCGGATGCCGTCGCCGCCAAGGACATCAAGTCGCATTACCAGGACGAGCTGGTGGTGGGCTTCGAGAAGCGGCTGGGCGAGAGCTGGAACCTAGGCACCCGCTTCGTCTACCGCGACCTCAAGAGTGCGATCGAGGACTTCTGCGACATCCGTGGCGCCGTCGCCTGGGCCGAGGCCAACGGCGTGGATCCCGGCTTCACGTTCGATGCGGCCGGCAACCGGACCGGCTTCGTGCCGGGCGGCATCGTCGACAACTTCGCCAACTGCCGGCTGTTCAATCCCGGCGAAAACAACACCTTCCGCGCGATCGACGCCGACGGCAACGTCACCGAGGTGCCGCTGTCGGCGCAGGCGCTCGGCTTCGAGAAGCTCAAGCGCCGCTACTTGGGACTGAACCTGTTCCTCGAAGGCCGCGTGGGCGAGCGCTTGTCCGGCAAGCTCGACTACACCTGGTCGCACAACTACGGCAACGCCGAAGGCCAACTGCTGTCCGACCTCGGCCAGTCCGACGTCTCCGCCACGCAGACCTACGACTTCCCGGAACTGGGCTACAACGCCTACGGCAACCTGCCCAACGACCGGCGCCACTATCTGCGCGCGTTCGGTCACTACCAGCTCGGGCCGCAATGGCGGGTGTCGGCCACGCTGACCCATGCCTCGGGCCGGCCGCTGAACAAACTCGGGCGACTGCCCGCCGACGAGGTCGACGATCCGTACTTCTACGATTTCATTTACTACAACGGGCCTTACTACTTCTACGTCGACGGCGAACCATCCCCACGCGGCAGCGCCGGCACCCTGCCCTGGACCACCCAGCTCGACCTCGGCCTGACCTGGCAGCCGCGCTTCGCACAGGGCCGGCTGCAGGTGCGCGGCGACGTGTTCAACGTCTTCGACAGCCAGACCGTGCAGAACGTCATCGAGTACTGGGAGCACCCGAGCCCGGGCACGATCTACAACCAGGCCCACCGTGCGGTGAGCTACCAGTCGCCGCGCGCATTCCGTTTCCAGGTCCGCTACGACTACTGAGCCCGGACCGTCGACCCCGCGGCCCGCGGGCCGCGGGTGTCCACCACGCGAACCGTTTCGCCGAAAACCATTGACAGCGCGCGCGACGGCGTGGTGTGCTGCGGGCATGATGCATCGCACCAACACCGCCGCCCTGCCGACGACCGCCACCCGCGCGGCCGCAGGCACGCGCGCGGCGGCAGCGACCATCACGACGATCGTCGGCATTACCGGCACCGGTACCACCGGGACCGGGATGTGGACGCGCGCCGCCAGTTGACCTGACCGCCCGCTCCGCATCCCCTCCCGGGATGCGGACGCCACGTCCCGCCCGACCGTGATGCGGAGCCCCTTTTCCAGGAGCTCTCCATGTCGTCCGCCGTCGCGCCCCTCCCCCATTCCGTCGCCCCCGTTGCCGACGCGCCGCCGGCGCTCAGCTGCCATGTCCACAAGTTCGGCGGCACCAGCCTGGCCGACGCGGGGTGCATCGCGGCACTGGCCTCCTTGGTGCCGGCCGACGCGCGGGTGCGGCCGGTCGTCGTCTCCGCGATGGCCGGCACCACCAATGCCCTGGTCGCGCTGGCCGATGCCGCACTCGCGCTCGAGGACTGGAAACCGGCCTGGGACACCCTGCGCCAGCGCCACCTGGCGACCGCGGATGCGTTCGAACACGAGGCCGACGGCCCGCTGCACGCCGCGCTCGAAGACGAGTTCGCCGCCCTCGCCCATGACGTGCAGGGCCTGCATGCGGACGTCGCGGATCGCGACGCGCGGCTGGCGCGCATCCACGGCTGCGGCGAGCAGCTGTCGTCGCGACTGGCACAAGCCGCGCTCGGCCCGAGCTGGCAACGCCTGGACGCCCGCGAGGTGCTGGTGGTCGAGCAGGGCGAAATGGGCGCGGTGGTCGACTGGGACGCGAGCCGCGCCCGTCTGGCGAGCTGGCGGCTGGCCCACGCCGCACGCGACGTGGTGATCACCGGCTTCGTCGCCCGCGACGGCGATGGCCGCGACACCACGCTCGGACGCAACGGCAGCGACTACTCGGCGGCGATCTTCGCCAATCTGTTCGACGCCCAGGCCCTGACCATCTGGACCGATGTCGACGGTGTGCTCTCGGCCGATCCGCGCCTGGTCCCCGACGCCGTCTGCCTGCAGGCGATGTCCTATGCCGAAGCCTGCGAACTCGCGTACTTCGGGGCCAGCGTGCTGCACCCCCAGACCCTGGCGCCGGTGCAGGCCCGAGGCATTCCGGTGCGCATCCGCAACAGCCGCAACCCGTCCGCGGCGGGCACCACGATCGCGCCGGCCGCAGCGGCCGCCGCCTCGCCGGTCAAGGGCCTGAGCCTGGTGCGCGACGTGGCGGTGCTCGAGTTGGTCGGCAACGGTCTGGTCGGCGTGCCCGGCACCGCCGAGCGCATGTTCGCCGCCCTGCACGCGGCCGGCGTATCGGTGACGATGATCTCGCAGGGCTCGTCGGAGCATTCGATCTGCTGCGTCGTGCAGGCCGGCCAGGTCGAGCGCGGTCGCGCGGCGATCGTCGCCGCATTCGCCGACGCGATCGCCCAGGGGCAGGCCCAGGGCGTGACCGTGACCGGCGACCTCTGCGTGCTCGCGGCGGTCGGTGACGGCATGGTCGGCACTCAGGGCGTCGCCGCGCGACTGTTCGCCGGCCTCGCCCAGGCCCACGTCAACATCCGCGCCATTGCGCAGGGCGCGGGCGAGCGCAACATCTCGGTGGCGATCGCCCAGGTCGACGCCACCCGCGCGTTGCGCGCCGCGCATGCGGCCTTCTGGCTGTCGCCGCAGACGGTTTCGGTCGGCGTGATCGGACCGGGCAACGTCGGCAGGGCATTGCTGGCACAGTTGGCCGATGTGGTGCCGGCGCTGCGCGAACGCGCGGGCGTGGACCTGCGGCTGCGCGCGATCGCCAGCAGCCGGCGGATGCATCTCGACGACGCGCCGTTCGACCCCGCCCACGCCGCCGCCATGCTCGACGCCACCGCACAGGCCTGCGATCTCGATGCGTTCGCCGCGCACGTGCGCGCCAGCCATCTGCCGAATGCGTTGATCGTCGACTGCAGCGCCAGTGATGCCGTCGCGGCGAAGTATCCCGAATGGCTGGCCGCCGGCATTCACGTGGTCACCCCGAACAAGCACGCCGGCAGCGGCGCGTGGGCGCGTTACGCCGCGATCCGCGAGGCCCAGCGCGCAGGCGGCGGCCGCTTCCTGTACGAGGCCACCGTCGGTGCCGGCCTGCCGGTAATCCAGACCCTGCGCGGCCTGCTCGACACCGGCGACACGCTGCACGGCATCGACGGCATGCTGTCGGGCACGCTGGCCTGGCTGTTCAACCGCTACGACGGCCGCCAGCCGTTCTCCGACCTGGTGCGCGAAGCGCGCGCCCTGGGCTACACCGAGCCCGACCCGCGCGATGACCTGTCGGGCCTGGATGTCGCACGCAAGCTGGTGATCCTGGCGCGCGAGGCCGGCCGCACGCTGTCGCTTGAGGATGTCGAGGTCGAGAGTCTGGTGCCCGAGGCACTGCGCGAGGTGCCGCTGGACGCGTTTCTTGCGCGTCTGCACGAGCTGGATGCGCCGATGCAGGCCAGGCTCGATGCCGCGCACGCCGATGGCCATACACTGCGTCACCTGGCGCGCCTGCAAGGCGACGGCCTGGCCAGCGTCGGCGTGGTCGCGCTGCCGGCCGAGCACTCGTGCTGCCACACCCGACTGACCGACAATCTCGTGCAGTTCCGCACCGCCCGCTACGCCGACAACCCACTGGTCGTCCAGGGGCCGGGCGCCGGCCCGGAGGTGACCGCCGCGGGCGTGTTCGCCGATGTCCTGACGATCGCCCATGCGCTCGGCAAGCAGGCCGGCCTGCCGTTCCTGCGGCATGATGGCGGCAGCGCGCACGCCGTCGAATCGGCGACTTGCGGATGACGGCGCAGGCCCAGACGGCGCCCAGTCGCCCGTCGGTCGATGCGCGATCGATCTCCCGATCCAACCCCGCCGCCCGCGCGGCAGCAGGAGGCTCCACCATGCCCGAACATCCCTGGGTCGCCGCATTCGCGCCGGCGAGCGTGGGCAACATCGGCGTCGGCTTCGATCTGCTCGGCCACGCGATCCACGGGCCCCGCGATATCGCCCGAGTACGCCGCATCACCGCGCCGGCCGTCGTCATCGAGGCGGTCGATGGCGACGTCGCGGGCATCGAGGCGATCCCGCTCGATACGGCTCGCAACACCGCCGGCCTGGCGCTGCAGTCGCTGCGCCAGGCGCTGTCGCTGCCGTACGGCTTCGCGCTGCGGCTGGAGAAAGGCATCCCGCTGGGGTCGGGGCTGGGCGGCTCGGCCGCGTCGTGCGTGGCGGCGCTGGTGGCCGCGAACGCGCTGCTCGACACCCCCTTGCCGCGCGATGCGCTGTACCCGTTCGCGCTCGACGGCGAAGCGATCTCCAGCGGCAGCCGGCACGGCGACAATGTCGCACCAATGTTGCTGGGTGGGGTGACGCTGGCGACCGCCGACCGGGCGATCGCGCTCGACGTGCCGGCCACGCTGCACGCGGTCGTCGTGCATCCCGATCAAGTGCTGGAAACGCGGCGTTCGCGTGAAGTGCTTGCCGAGCCCTATCCGCTGCACGACATCGTCGCGCACGGTGCGCACCTGGCGCTGTTTCTGACCGGCCTGCAACGTGGCGATCTTGATCTGGTCCGCGCCGGGCTGCACGACGTGCTGGTCGAGCCGCGCCGCGCCGGCCTGATTCCCGGGTTCGCGCAGGTCAAATCGGCCGCACTGGACCACGCCGCACTCGGCGCCAGCATTTCGGGCGGCGGGCCCAGCGTGTTCGCCTGGTTCGCCTCGCGCATCGACGCCGAGGCCGCGGCGCCGGCCATGCGCCAGGCGTTCGTCGACGCCGGCTTCGACGCCCGCGCCTATGTCGGGCCGGTGGCCGGCCCCCGTGCCGCACTGCTCGGGCCGACTCCCGCATCACAGACGTCCGGCGCGCGCGCCGCACATCTGCCCTTCTCCCAGTAACGAGCCCACCATGGATTTTCTGAGCACCCGCGGCGGCGTGCCGCCGACGCCGATCGACGATGCCCTCGTGGCGGGCCTCGCGCCCGACGGGGGCCTGTATGTGCCGGCGTCGATTCCTGTCCTCGACCTGGACGTGCCGCGTGCCACGCTTGCCGAGACCGCAGCCGCGACCCTGGCGCCCTGGTTCTCGACCTCCCGACTCGAGGCGCAGTTGCCTGCACTGTGCGCCGAGGCGTTCGCCTTCGAGGCGCCCCTGCGACCGCTGTACGGCGCCGGCGACCATGTGCTCGAGCTGTTCCATGGCCCGACGGCCGCATTCAAGGACTACGCCGCGCGTTTCCTGGCCGGTGCGCTGGGCGCGTTGCGTTCGCCCGCCGCGCCCGACACCACGATCGTGGTCGCCACCTCGGGCGATACCGGCGCCGCAGTGGCCGCAGCTTTCCATCGGCGGCCGGGCTTTCGTGTCGCCATTCTCTATCCCGAGGGCCGCGTGTCCCCGCGTCAGGCGCACGGCCTGGAATGCTGGGGCGACAACGTGCGCGCGTTCCGCATCGACGGCAGCTTCGACGACTGCCAACGGCTGGCCAAGCACGCGCTGTCGAATGTCGCGCTGCGAACGCGCGTGCCGCTGGGCTCGGCCAACAGCATCAGTCTCGGGCGTCTGCTGCCGCAGTCGGCGTACTACGTGCATGCCGCCGCCGCGCACCATGCGCGTCACGGCGCCCCCCTGCACCTCGTCGTGCCCACCGGCAACCTTGGCAATGCCTGCGCCGCGGTGCTCGCACGCGCGATGGGTGCGCCACTGGGCGAGATCCGCCTGGCCTGCAATGCCAACGACACACTGCCGCGCTTCTTCGCCGGCGCCGATTATGCGGTGCAGCCGACCCGGGCCACGCTCGCCAATGCGATGGACGTCGGTGCGCCAAGCAACTTCGAGCGCCTGCGCCACTGGCATCCCGACGACGCCGCGCTGCGCGCGGGTTTCGCCGCCGACAGCGTGGACGATGCCACGATCCGCCGGACCATCGCCGCAGCGCCAGCGCGACACGGCATCGTGCCCTGTCCGCATACCGCAACGGCGTTGGCCGTGCTCGAGCAACTGCGTGAGGCCGGCGATACACGCGACTGGGCCGTGGTGGCGACCGCGCATCCGGCGAAGTTCGAGACCATCGTCGAACCGCTGATCGGCCAGGCCGTGCCGCTACCGCCCGCGCTCGCCGACTGCCTGTCCCGCCGCGCGCACGGCACGCCGCTGCCGGCCGACGACGCCGCACTCGCGGCGACGCTCGAAGCTTGGTAGCGGCGCATCACCGCGCCCTGCGCGCTGCGCGAGATCTAGCCTGAGCACATCGCGCAGACGCCGAAACGAAAAACCCCCGCCGATGGCGGGGGCCTTGGATCAGGCGATGCGTCGATCAGGGACGCGAGGTGCGAGTGCCGGTGGCAACCTTCAGCTGCTTGGCGTCCACACTTTTCACGCCCTCAATTCCACGTGCGATCGCAGTCGCGCGATCGATCTGCGCCTGCGACTCGACGTCGCCCGACAGGCTGACGATGCCATTACTGGTCTCGACACTGATGTCCAGGCCCGACACGTCGCTCGATGCCAGCAGATCGGCCTTGACCTTGGTGGTGATCCAGGTATCGGACACGGGATGGTGGGAATCGGTCTGCGCGGCCGTGGTGCGATCCTTGCGATCGTGATCCTGCGCGAGCGCCGAACCGGTGAATGCGACCGCGCCCGCAAGCGCGCCGGCCATCAGGGTCTTGTGCAGCGTCTTCATTGGGTGTCCTCCGAATCTTATGGTGTGCGGCGAGTCTGCGTAGGCCTCCGTGCCGGGGGGGTGAAGGTGACGGCGTTCACGACGCGCAACGCGTCACGTTGTTATCAGCCGCTCATGAATCGCCACTCCCCCCCTGCCGCACCTGTCACGCAAGCCAGTCTGGAGGCGGCCCGGGCCGCCGGCCTGCGCTGGGTCTGCGACCGCGATCCCGGTCTGTGCCGCCGCCGCGCCGGCAAAGGGTTCAGCTACCGCGATCCTGACGGCGCCGCGGTGCGGGATCGTGATGTCCTCGCCCGGATCCGGCAATTGGCTATCCCGCCGGCCTACACCGATGTGTGGATCTGCCGCTACGCCAACGGCCATCTCCAAGCCACCGGTCGCGACGCGCGCGGTCGCAAGCAGTACCGCTACCACCCCGACTGGTCGACCACCCGCGGCCTTGGCAAATTCGACCGGATCGTCGCGTTCGGCAACGCACTGCCGCGCCTGCGCCGTGCGTTGCAACGCGACCTGGCGCGCCCGGGCATGCCCCGTGAGAAGGTGCTGGCGATCGTGGTGTCGCTGCTGTCGCAGACCTTGATCCGGGTCGGCAACGACAGCTACGCCCGCAGCAACGGCTCGTTCGGCCTGACCACGCTGCGCAACCGGCACTTCGAGCGGGCCAAGGCCGGCGGCGCGCGGTTGCGCTTCCGCGGCAAGAGCGGTCAGGCGCACGATATCGCGATCGACGACGCCCGGCTGTGCCGACTGGTACGCCGCTGCCAGCAATTGCCGGGGCAAGCGCTGTTCCAGTACATGGACGACGAGGGCGAGTGCCGCGGCGTCGACTCGGGCATGGTCAACGACTACCTGCACGAGGCGATGGGCGAGTCGTTCACCGCCAAGGATTTCCGCACCTGGGGCGGCACCGCGCTGGCGTTCCGCCGGTTCGCCGCACTGCCGTTGCCCACCGGACGCAAGGGCGGTCCGCCCAGCGAGCGGGCGCTGGCGCTGCAGGAGAAACAGGTCATCGCCGACGTCGCCGCGACCCTCGGCAACACGGTGTCGGTGTGCCGCAAGGCCTACATCGATCCGGTGCTCTACGCCGCATGGCGCGACGGCAGCCTGCAGCGCGCCGCCGCCAAGGCCCGCGGCCCGCGGCAGTGGGAGCAGGCGACGCTCGGCCTGCTGCGGCGCGCCCACCGCGCGGCGCGCAAGCGCTGATTTGGCTGGCGGTGGGATTGGTTGTCGACGCAACTGTTGACAGCCCGCGCCGGGCATGCTTTTCTCGACGCATGACGCAGCGCAGCACCCGCATGCAGCTCCCCGCCCGCACCGCCACCGGTGACGGCCGGACCGTCATGTTCGCCGCGGCCACCGCGCTCCTTCTCGCCGTACTTCTTATTACCGTCCAAACAGGCGCGGGAACGGGGTTCGTGTAGAGAAAAGCGAACACCAAGGTCGAAAGAACCGAACCCCGCGCCGACAAGCGCGGGGTTTTTTGTTGCCCATTGCCAATCACCAGAGCGAACCGATGTCCGACACGATGCCCGCCTTCACCCCCGCTCGCAGCGCCGCCCCCGGCGCTCGCGGCGCGGCGCGGGCGTGTCGGACACCTGCACGCACTGATGCGGCGATGGCGACGACCCATGCGACGGCCGGATGGAACAGGGCGATGCCCTCGACCTCCGGCCGTCGTCGTATCCGGGCGTCGATCCCGACGTCCCCCACTTCCTTTTCTTCCAGCGGACACGATCGCCCATGAGCAATGCACACCCCTCCATCGCCATCGTCGGCTACGGCAGCCAAGGCCGCGCGCACGCGCTGAACCTGCGCGACTCGGGCTTCGACGTCGTCGTCGGCCTGCGCCCCGGCGGGCCGACCGAGCACAAGGCCAAGGCCGACGGTTTCATCGTCAAGGCACCCGCCGATGCGGTGCGCGAGGCCGACCTGGTCGCCGTGCTGACGCCGGACATGGTGCAGAAGCAGCTCTATGCCGAGGTGCTGGCGCCGCATATGAAGCAGGGCGCGACGCTACTGTTCGCGCACGGCCTGAACGTGCATTACGGCATGATCGCCCCGCGCGAGGACCTGGACGTGGTCCTGGTCGCACCCAAGGGCCCCGGCGCCCTGGTGCGCCGCGAGTACGAGATCGGCCGCGGCGTGCCGTGCATCTACGCCGTGCACCAGGATCGCAGCGGCCGTGCCCGCGACACCGCGCTGGCGTATGCCGCGGGTCTGGGCGGCGCACGCGCCAACGTGATCGAGACCACGTTCAAGGAAGAGACCGAGACCGATCTGTTCGGCGAGCAGGCGGTGCTGTGCGGCGGTGCGTCGTCGCTGGTGCAGGCCGGCTTCGAGACGCTGGTCGAAGCCGGTTACCAGCCCGAGATCGCGTACTACGAGGTGCTGCACGAGCTCAAGCTGATCGTCGATCTGTTCTACGAGGGCGGCATCACCCGCATGCTCGAGTTCATCTCCGAGACCGCGCAGTACGGCGACTACGTCAGTGGCCCGCGCGTGATCGACGCCAGCGTCAAGGCGCGCATGAAGGAGGTGCTGGCCGACATCCAGGACGGCACGTTCGCCAAGAACTGGGTCGCCGAGTACGAGGCCGGGCTGCCGAACTACAAGCGCTTCAAGCAGGCCGACTTCGATCACCCGATCGAACAGGTCGGCCGCCAGCTGCGCGCAAAGATGACCTGGCTGGGCGAGCAGGCCGACGCCGCGCAGGCCCCCTCTGTGGAAAGTCCGCACATGGATGTGCGGGCTTCTGCGAGGGACTCGCACACGGAAGTCGCGTGATGAATGGCGCCCGCTGGCTGGTGCAGGCGCTGGAGGCCGAGGGAGTCGAGACGATCTTCGGCTATCCGGGCGGCGCGATCATGCCGTTCTACGATGCGCTGCACGGCGCGTCGTTGAAGCACGTGCTGGTCCGCCACGAACAGGGCGCGGCGTTCGCCGCGAACGGGTTCGCGCGGGCCAGCGGGCGCGTCGGCGTCTGTGTGGCGACCTCCGGCCCGGGCGCCTCGAACCTGGTCACCGGCATCGCCGATGCGATGCTCGATTCGGTGCCGATGGTGATCATTACCGGCCAGGTCGCCACCCCGCTGATGGGGACCGACGCGTTCCAGGAGCTGGACGTGTTCGGCATGACGCTGCCGATCGTCAAGCACAGCTTCCTGGTGCGCAGTGTCGACGAACTGCCACGGGCGGTCGCCGAAGCGTTCCGGCTCGCCCGCTCCGGCCGCCCCGGGCCGGTGCTGATCGACATGCCCAAGGATGTGCAGATCGGCGATGCCGCCCATCTCGGGGCGTACGTGCCCTCGCGCGCTGACACGATGCCGGCCTGCGCCGACCACGCGCTACACGAGGCGGCGGCATTGCTGGCGCAAGCGCAGCGTCCGGTCGTCTACGGCGGCGGCGGCATCGTGCTGGGCGACGCGCTGGAGGCGTTCCGCGAGTTCGCCGACCTGACCGCAATCCCGACCGTGCTGACGCTGCGCGGCCTCGGTGCACTGCCGCCCTCGCACCCGGCGAACCTGGGCATGCTCGGCATGCACGGCACGCGCGCGGCGAACCTCGCGGTGCAGGAGGCCGACCTGCTGCTGGTCGTGGGCGCCCGCTTCGACGACCGTGCCACCGGCAAGCTGGCCGAGTTCGCCCCGCACGCGCGGATCGTGCACCTGGACGGCGACGGCTGCGAGATCGGCAAACTGCGCCAGACCGATGTCGCGGTGTGCGGCGATGTCGCGGCCAGCCTGTCGCGGCTGGCCGCGCCTTGCGCGGCGCACACGCACGGGCGCTTCGCTGCGGCGCGCGCGCAGTGGCGTGCGTTGTGCGCGGAACGACGCGAACGCTTCGCCGCCCGCTACGATGCCCCCGGCGACAAGGTCTACGCCCCCGCGCTACTCAAGCGCTTGAGCGAATTGGCGCCCGATGCCGTGGTGGCCTGCGACGTCGGCCAGCATCAGATGTGGGTGGCCCAGCACTGGCGCTTCGATCATCCGCGCAAGCACCTGACCAGCGGCGCGCTGGGCGCGATGGGTTTCGGCCTGCCGGCCGCAATCGGCGCCCAGCTCGAGGACCCGAAGCGGCGTGTGGTCTGCGTCAGTGGCGATGGCTCGTTCCTGATGAACGTGCAAGAGTTGGCCACGCTCAAGCGCTACCAGGTGCCGGTCAAGATCGTGCTGCTCGACAACCAGGCGCTGGGCATGGTGCGGCAATGGCAGGAGTTGTTCTTCGATCGCCGCTATTCGGAGATCGACCTGTCCGACAACCCCGACTTCGCCCAGGTCGCGCGCGCGTTCGGCATCCAGGCGCTGTCGGTCGACCGCAGCGACGATGTCGAGGCTGCGCTGCAGGCCCTGCTCGATGCGCCCGGCCCGACGCTGCTGCATGTCGCCATCGACACCGCCGCCAACGTCTGGCCGCTGGTGCCGCCCAACCACAACAATGCGCAGATGCTCGACCACGCCGATGCCGACATCGATGCCGATGAAATAACCACCGGCGCCCCCGCCCTGACCGACCCCGCCTCCCCCGCCCCTGAGGAATGCCGCCATGCGTTACCAGTTTGAGATGACCCTGCGACGCGCTGAAGGTGCGCTGGTGCGCGTGCTGGGCACCACCGAGCGCCGCGGCTTCCGACCACTGACATTCGAGGGTGCCGCCGGCGAGGACGATGACCGCTGGCGCCTGCGCATGACTGTCGAGGGCGAACGCGCCGCGAGCACGCTGCAAGGCCAGTTGGCCAAGCTCTACGACTGCCTGTCGGTGGAGGTCCAGCCGTGTCGTTGAATGTCGCCGCCGACGCCGCGGCTGCGGTCGCACCGGTCGCAGACACCGCACGCGCGCCCAGCGACCAGGTCTGGTACGACGGCGCACTGCACGATGTCGATGCACTGCAGGCCGGCCTGACCACGCACGCGATGCATTACGGCAGCGGCGTTTTCGAGGGCATCCGCGCCTACGCCACTGACGACGGCGCCGCCGTGTTCCGGCTGCCCGAGCACCTGGCGCGCATGCGCGAAGGGGCGGCGCTGCTGGGCATGGCGTTCGACCCGGCGCTCGCGACCGAGGCCGTGCTGGCGACGCTGCGCGCCAACCGCCATCGCGATGCCTACATCCGACCGCTGGCCTGGTTCGGCGAAGGCGGCTTCGGGCTCGATGTCGAGGGCCACACCGAACATCTGATGGTCGCCACCACTGCGACGCGCGTCCACCTGGCCGGCACCCGCGCACGGCTGGGCATCAGCAGTTGGCGGCGCAATCCTGCCGATTCGCTGCCGCCGCTGAAGCTGTGCGGCGCCTACGTCAACTCGATCCTGGCCAAACGGCAGAGCAAGTCGCGCGGTTTCGACGAGGCGCTGTTCACCGACGCCGACGGCTTCGTCGTCGAGTGCACCGGCGCCAACGTGTTCCTGGTCAAGGACGGCCGCCTGACCGCGGTCGCGCACCGCGACGCGTTGCCCGGCATCACCCGCGACACCCTGATCGCGCTGACCGGCACACCGTCGCGCGCGGTCACCGTCGCCGAGCTGTTGGATGCCGACGAGGTGTTCGCCTGCGGCACCGCTGCCGAGGTCGCGCCGGTGCAGTCGATCGAGGACCGGATCTATGGCGACAATCCGGTCACCCGCGAGCTGGCCGATCTGTACGCCCGCGTGGTGCGCGGCCAGGCCGAGACCGGCCGCGGCTGGCTGACGGCGGTTTGAGCATGCCCGACCCTGATGTACGTCGTGCACCCCGCGCCACCGCCAGCGATGTGCTGGCGGCGCAGGCGCGGCTGCGCCGCCATCTCGACGCCACACCGATCCACTACGCCGAGCGCTTCGGCTGTTGGCTGAAGCTGGAGAACCTGCAGCGCACCGGCTCGTACAAGGTGCGCGGCGCGCTCAACGCGCTGCTGGCCGCACGCGAGCGCGGCGATGACCGCACGGTGATCGCCGCCTCAGCCGGCAACCACGCCCAGGGCATGGCCTGGGCCGCGTACCGGCTCGGTGTCCCGGCGATCACGGTGATGCCCCGCAACGCGCCGCAGACCAAGATCGCCGGCGTCGCGCACTGGGGCGCCACGGTGCGCCTGCACGGCGACACCTACGACGAGGCCAAGGCGTTCGCCGGTGAACTGGCGGCACAGAACGGCTTCCGGCTGCTGTCGGCCTTCGACGATATCGACGTGATCGCCGGCCAGGGCACCGTGGGCCTGGAGATCGCCGCGGCTCTGGTGCCGGACGTGGTCATCGTGCCGATCGGCGGCGGTGGGCTCGCGGCCGGCGTGGCGCTCGCGCTCAAGAGCCAAGGGGTGCGCATTGTCGGCGCCCAGGTCGAGGGCGTGGACGCGATGGCGCGCGTGCTGCGCGGTGAAGACGCCCCGTTCTCGCCGGTCACCACGCTGGCCGACGGCGTGCGCGTGGCCGACCCCGGCCAGCTGACCCGGGCGTTGCTTGCCGAACTGCTCGACGATATGGTCATCGTCCGCGAGGCAGAACTGCGCGAAACCCTGGTCCGCTTGGCGCTGGAGGAACACGTGATCGCCGAGGGGGCTGGCGCACTGGCGTTGGCCGCCGGACGTCGCGTCGCCGGACGCCGCAAGGTCGCTGTGGTCTCGGGCGGCAACCTCGACGCCGGGGTGTTGGCGCGCCTACTGTCGGAGGTCCGCCCGCGGCCACCGCGCAAGCCCCGGCGCCGCCAGCGCATCGTCGACGCGACCGCAACCACCGCGGCGCCCCCGGCACCGGCCGCCACGCCGCGGCGGCGCAACGACCTAGGCACCACAGCGCCGGCCGGAGGCGGCGAACCGCGACTTCGACGCGCGATCAAAGCCCCGACCGACCGCACGCCCCACCGTATTGCCGAGGAACTTCCCGCATGACCGCTTCCGACACCATTCGAATTTTCGACACCACCCTGCGCGACGGCGAACAATCGCCGGGCTGCAGCATGTCGCCGCAACAGAAGGTCGTGATGGCCCGCGCGCTCGCCGAGCTGGGCGTGGACATCATCGAGACCGGTTTTCCCGCCAGTTCCGAATCCGACCGCGAGGCCGCACGGCTGATCGCGCGCGAGGTCCGCACCCCCACGCTGGCGGTGCTCTCGCGCTGCCTGCCCGCCGACATCGAGGCCTCGGCGCGCGCGCTCGAAGGCACCGCGCACCCGCGCATCCATGTCTTCATCTCCACCAGCCCGCTGCACCGCGAGCACAAGCTGCGCATGAGCCGGCAACAGGTGCTCGACATGGCCGCAACCAGCGTCGCGCATGCGCGCCGGCTGGTCGACGATGTCGAGTTCTCGACCGAGGACGGCACCCGCACCGAAGACGATTTCCTGGCCGAGGTCATCGCCGCGGCGATCGCCAGCGGCGCCAGCACGATCAACGTCCCCGACACGCTGGGTTATGCGACGCCCGAGGAAAGCCGGGCACTGTTCCAGCGACTGATCGCCACCGTACCCGGCGCCCGCGACGTGATCTTCAGCGCGCACTGCCACAACGACCTGGGCCTGGCAGTCGCCAATTCGCTGGCCGCGATCGAGGGCGGCGCGCGCCAGGTCGAGTGCACGATCAACGGCATCGGCGAGCGCGCCGGCAATGCCGCGCTGGAAGAGCTGGTGATGGCGCTGAAAGTCCGCAACGCCTTCTACGACATTGACACCGGCATCGACACCCGCCGCCTGGTGCCGGCCTCGCAGCTGCTGCGCCGCCTGACCGGCATGAGCGTGCAGCGCAACAAGGCGATCGTCGGCGAGAACGCGTTCGCGCACGAGTCGGGCATCCACCAGCACGGCATGCTGCGCCACCGCGGCACCTACGAGATCATGAACCCCTCGGACGTCGGCTGGCCCGATTCCAAACTGGTACTGGGCCGGCACAGCGGTCGCGCCGCGGTCGGCCATCGGCTGCGCGCGCTGGGCTACACGGTCGAGGATGCGCAGCTCGACCAGGTATTCGCCGAGTTCAAGGCATTGTGCGAGCGCCAGCGCGTGGTCGAGGACGACGATCTGGAAGCGCTGATGCATGGCGATGTGCACGGCCAGGGCTGGCGCCTGGCGTCGATGACGATCAGCGATCGCGGCCAGCGTGCGAGCGCGGTGATCGAACTGTCGGATCCGAACGGCAACAAGGTCAGCGAAAGTGCGCTGGGCGACGGGCCGGTGGACGCCTTGTTCGCGGCGCTGGCAACGGCGACCGGCGTGGACCTGTCGCTGGAGAGCTACCAGGTGCACAGTGTCGGCACCGGCCGCGACGCCCGCGGCGAGGCCAGCGTCAGCGTGCGCCACGGCGATGCCATCTTCGATGGCAGCGGCACCAGCCGCGACATCATCGAGGCCAGCGCGCTGGCCTGGCTGGACGTCGCCAACCGCATCCTGCGCGGTCGCAGCGCGACCGCCGCTGCCGGCGCCGCCACCAAGCCGCACGCCGTCCATGCCTGACCGCCATTCTCCAGAGCCCGCAATGACCGCCAGTTCGCCCAAGACCCTGTTCGACAAGCTGTGGGACGCGCACGTCGTGATCCCCGAGACCGACGCCGCGCCCGCGGTGCTCTACATCGACCTGCATCTGATCCACGAGGTCACCTCGCCGCAGGCCTTCACCGAGCTGCGCGCGCGCGGGCTGTCGCCGCGCCGGCCCGACCGCACCAAAGCGACCATGGACCACTCCACGCCGACGCTACCGGCAGGGCCCGATGGTCGGCTGCCCTACGCCAACGCGGCCGCAGAGAAACAGGTCGAGACGCTCGCCGCCAACTGCACGCAGTTCGGCATCGAACTGTTCGACATGGCCTCCGACCAGCGCGGCATCGTCCACGTGATCGCGCCCGAGCAGGGCTTCACCCAGCCCGGCATGACCATCGTCTGCGGCGACAGCCACACCTCGACCCACGGCGCGTTCGGCGCGCTCGCCTTCGGCATCGGCACCAGCGAAGTCGGCAACGTGCTGGCCACGCAGTGCCTGCTGCAGCGGCGGCCCAAGACGATGGCGATCAACGTCGAGGGCGCACTCGCACCAGGCGTCGGCGCCAAGGACGTGACTCTGCACGCAATCGGGGTGATCGGCGTCAACGGCGGCACCGGCCATGTCATCGAGTATCGCGGCTCGACGATCGAGGCGATGGACATGGAGCAGCGCATGACGTTGTGCAACATGTCGATCGAGGCCGGCGCGCGCGCCGGCATGGTCGCGCCCGACGACACCACGTTCGACTGGATCGCGCGCACGCCGCGCGGCCCCAAGGGCGCAGACTTCGACGCCGCGGTCGCGTTCTGGCGCACGCTGCGCAGCGACCCGGGCGCGGTGTTCGATGTCGAAGTGCACATCGACGCGGCCGACATCCGCCCGACACTGACTTGGGGCACGCACCCGGGCACCGCGATCGGCGTTGATGTGCCGGTGCCCGAGGCGAGCGATGCCGCCGAGCGCAAGGGCCAGGACTACATGCGCGTCGCCGCTGGCCGTCCGCTGGCTGGCATGCCGGTCGACGTGGTGTTCGTTGGCTCGTGCACCAACGGCCGGCTGCGCGACATGCGCGAGGTCGCCCAGGTGCTGCAGGGCCGCCGCATCGCCGCCGGCGTGCGCATGCTCGTGGTGCCCGGCTCGGAGATCGTCAAGCGCGAGGCCGAGGCCGAAGGCATCGATGCGGTCGTGCGCGCGGCCGGCGCCGAATGGCGCGAGCCCGGCTGCTCGATGTGCATCGCGATGAACGGCGACCTGGTCGCGCCCGGACAACTTGCAGTGAGCACCAGCAACCGGAATTTCGAAGGCCGTCAGGGGCCCGGCGCGCGCACGCTGCTGGCCTCGCCGACCACCGCCGCCTGGGCGGCCGTGCGCGGTGTCGTCGCCGATCCGCGCGAACTGTTCGACGACCGCCGGGCGGTGGCCTGATGCACGCGTCGCGATCCCCTGCCGCTCCCTTGCCTGAAGAAACGCCGATGCCTGCCAGTTCCCGGATCGTGTCGGCCAGCGTCGTGCTGGCCCAGACCAACATCGACACCGATCAGATCATTCCCGCGCGCTTTCTGTCGACCACAGAGCGCCAGGGCCTGGGCCGGCACGCCTTCAACGACTGGCGCTGGCGCGAGGACGGCGCGCCCAATCCGGACTTCGCGTTCAACCAGCCACACAACGCCGGCCGCGAGATCCTGCTGGCCGGGCGCAACTTCGGCTGCGGCTCCTCGCGCGAACACGCGCCGTGGGCGCTGCGCGACCTGGGCTTGCGCGTGGTCGTGAGCAGCGAAATCGCCGACATCTTCCGCAACAACGCGCTCAAGAACGGCCTGCTGGCGGTGGTGCTGCCCGAAGCGGTTGTCCAGGACCTGATGTCGCGGCCCGACGACGTGCTGAACGTCGACATCGACGCCTGCGAACTGCGGACGCCGGGTGGCGCCGTCCATCGTTTCCCGCTCGACGCGTTCGCGCGCACCTGCCTGCTCGAGGGCGTCGACGAGATGGGCTACCTGCTGGCGCGCAGCGCCGAGATCCGATCCTACGAGGAGCGCCACCATGCACGCTGACATCGTCGTACTGCCGGGCGACGGCATCGGCCCGGAAGTGACCGCCGCCGCGGTCGAAGTCCTGCAGGCGGTCGCGCACCGCTTCGGCCACCACTTCACGTTGCACGAGTACCTGATCGGCGGCGCCGCGATCGACGCCACCGGCCAGCCGTTGCCCGATGCCACGCTGGCCGCCGCGCGCGATGCCGATGCGGTGCTGCTGGGCGCGGTGGGCGGCCCCAAGTGGTCGGCGCCCGATGCCCCGGTGCGTCCGGAACAGGGCCTGCTGGCGATCCGCAAAGCGCTCGGCCTGTACGCGAACCTGCGTCCGGTGCGCCCGCATGCTGCGGCCGCGGGCGCTTCGCCGATCAAGTCGCATCTGCTGGCCGGCGTCGACCTGCTGGTCGTGCGCGAGCTCACCGGCGGCATCTACTTCGGCGACAAGACCCGCAGCGAGACACAGGCGACCGACCTGTGCCGGTACTCGGTCGAGGAGGTCGAGCGCGTCGTGCGCCGCGCCTGCCTGCTCGCCCGCGGGCGCCGCGGCCACGTGACCTCGGTCGACAAGGCCAACGTGCTCGAGACCTCGCGACTGTGGCGCGAGGTCGCCACGCGCGTCGTGCGCGACGAGTTCCCCGACATCACCCTCGAGCATCAGCTGGTCGATTCGATGGCGATGCACCTGCTGGCCAAGCCGCGCGCTTATGACGTGATCGTGACCGAGAACATGTTCGGCGACATCCTAACCGACGAGGCCTCGATGCTCGCCGGCTCGCTCGGGCTGCTGCCGTCGGCGTCGCTGGGCGAGGGCTGCGTCGGCATGTACGAGCCGATCCACGGGTCGGCGCCCGACATCGCCGGCCGCGGCATCGCCAACCCGGTCGGCACGATTCTCAGCGCCGCGCTGCTGCTGCGCTACTCGCTGGGCCTGTCACAGGAAGCGGCCTGCATCGAGCAGGCAGTGGACGCGGTGCTCGATGCCGGCGTGTTCACCGCCGACCTCGCGCCGCACGACGCGGCCCGCTCGACACGCGAGGCCACCGACGCGATCGTGCAACAGTTGGCCCAGGCCAGCGAACAGGCTGCATGAGCGGCGGCGACGCCGAACTCGACGCGTTCCTGCGGACGGTTGCGGCGCGCGATCCGCACCAGCCCGAGTATCTGCAGGCCGTGCGCGAAGTCATGGCCAGCCTGTGGCCGTTCCTGGAACGCCACCCGCACTACCGCGACCAGGCGCTGCTCGAGCGCCTGGTCGAACCCGAGCGCGTGGTGCAGTTCCGCGTGCCCTGGGTCGACGATCGCGGCCGCGTGCAGGTCAACCGCGCCTGGCGCGTGCAGCACAGCGCGGCGATCGGCCCGTTCAAGGGCGGCATGCGCTTCCATCCGTCCGTGAACCTGTCGATCCTGAAGTTCCTCGCCTTCGAGCAGACCTTCAAGAACGCGCTGACCACATTGCCGATGGGCGGTGGCAAGGGCGGCTCGGACTTCGACCCCAAGGGGCGCAGCGACGGCGAGGTGATGCGCTTCTGCCAGGCGCTGATCGCCGAGCTCCATCGCCACCTGGGCCCGGACACCGACGTGCCGGCTGGCGACATCGGCGTGGGCGCGCGCGAGATCGGCTTCATGGCCGGCTATCTCAAGAAGCTCGCCAACCACGCCGGCTGCGTGTTCACCGGCAAGGGGCTGAGCTATGGCGGCAGCCTGATGCGCCCGGAGGCCACCGGTTACGGCACCGTGTACTTCGTCGAACAGATGCTGCACCACGCACGCCGCGACACCGACGGGGCGCGCGTGCTGGTCTCGGGCGCCGGCAATGTCGCCCAGTACGCCGCGCTCAAGGCCATCGAGCTCGGCGGACGCGTGCTGACCTTCTCCGACTCGGGCGGCACGCTGTACGCGAAAGCAGGTTTCGACAGCGAGGCGGTCGAGGCGCTGATGGCGCTGAAGAACCAGCGCCGCGGCCGGCTGGCCGAACTGGCCGACGACCCGCGTTTCGACTACCTCGAAGGCCGGCGCCCCTGGCACATTCCGGCCGAAATCGCCCTACCCTGCGCCACCCAGAACGAACTCGACGAAGCCGATGCGCGCAGGCTGATCGACAACGGCGTGGTGTGCGTGGCCGAAGGCGCGAACATGCCGTGCACGCTCGAAGCAGTGGACACCTTCCAGGCCGCCGGCACGCTGTACGCGCCGGGCAAGGCCAGCAACGCCGGCGGGGTCGCGACTTCGGGCCTGGAGATGAGCCAGAACGCACTGCGCCTGGCCTGGCACCACGCCGAGGTCGACGAGCGCCTGCACGCCATCATGAAGGACATCCACGGCCACTGCGTCCGCCACGGCAAGCGCGCCGACGGCCGCGTCGACTACGTTGCCGGGGCCAACATTGCCGGTTTCATCAAGATCGCCGATGCGATGCTCGCCCAGGGCGTCATCTGACCGGCACCATCACTGCCACCGCCACCGCCACCGCCAGCCTCCGCCGACTGCAGCCATTCCCATGCCCGATTACCGCTCCCGCACCTCCACCTTTGGTCGCAACATGGCCGGCGCGCGCGCGCTATGGCGCGCGACCGGCATGACCGACGGCGACTTCCACAAGCCGATCGTCGCGATCGCCAACTCGTTCACCCAGTTCGTGCCCGGCCATGTGCATCTCAAGGACATGGGCCAGCTGGTCGCACGCGAGGTCGAGCGCGTGGGCGGGGTCGCCAAGGAGTTCAACACCATCGCCGTCGACGACGGCATCGCGATGGGTCACGACGGCATGCTCTACTCGCTGCCGAGCCGTGAACTGATCGCCGACGCGGTCGAGTACATGGTCAACGCACACTGCGCCGATGCGCTGGTGTGCATCTCTAACTGCGACAAGATCACCCCAGGCATGCTGATGGCCGCATTGCGGCTGGACATCCCGGTGGTGTTCGTCTCGGGCGGGCCGATGGAAGCGGGCAAGACCAGGCTCGCCGATCACAAGCTCGACCTGGTCGACGCGATGGTGCTGGCCGCCGACCCCGCCGCCAGCGACGAGCAGGTCGCCGCGGTCGAACGCAGCGCCTGCCCGACCTGCGGCTCGTGCTCGGGCATGTTCACCGCCAACTCGATGAACTGCCTGACCGAGGCGCTGGGCCTGTCGCTGCCTGGCAACGGCACGCTGTTGGCCACCCACGCCGACCGCGAGCAGTTGTTTCTGCAAGCCGCGCGCACCGCGGTCGAGCTGTGCCACCGCTGGTATGGCGGTGAAGACCCGACCGCGCTGCCGCGTGGCATCGCCACGTTCGAGGCGTTCGAGAATGCGATGACGCTCGACATCGCGATGGGCGGCTCGACCAACACCATCCTGCATCTGCTGGCCGCCGCCCAGGAAGCCGGCGTCAATTTCACGATGGCCGACATCGACCGGCTCTCGCGGCGTGTGCCGCAGCTATGCAAGGTCGCGCCCAACGCGCCCGACTACCACGTCGAGGACGTGCACCGCGCCGGTGGCGTGCCGGCGATCCTGGCCGAACTCGCGCGCGGCGGCCTGCTGCACACCGAGGTCGCGACCGTGCACGCCAGGACGCTCGGCGATGCGCTCGCAGCGTGGGATGTCGCCACTGTGCAGGACGAGAAAGTGCACACGTTCTTTCGCGCCGGCCCGGCCGGCATCCCCACGCAGACCGCTTTCAGCCAGGCCACGCGCTGGCCCACGCTCGACCTCGACCGCGCCCAGGGCTGCATCCGCGACCTCGCGCACGCGTACTCGCAGGAAGGCGGCCTGGCCGTGCTCGCCGGCAACCTTGCCGCCGACGGCTGCGTGGTCAAGACCGCCGGTGTCGATGCCGCGATCCACGTGTTCGAGGGCCCGGCGCGCGTGTACGAAAGCCAGGACGCCGCGGTCGCCGGCATCCTCGGCGACGAGGTGCAGCCCGGCGACGTGGTGGTGATCCGCTACGAAGGGCCCAAAGGCGGCCCGGGCATGCAGGAGATGCTGTATCCGACCAGCTACCTGAAATCCAAGGGCCTGGGCAAGCGCTGCGCACTGCTGACCGACGGTCGTTTCTCCGGCGGCACCTCCGGCCTGTCGATCGGCCACGTCTCGCCCGAGGCCGCCGCCGGCGGCACGATCGCCCTGGTCCGCGACGGCGACCGCATCCGCATTGATATTCCCAGCCGTGCCATCGATCTGTGCGTCGCCACCGAGGAACTCGCTGCGCGCCGTACCGCACAACAGGCCCTCGGCTGGAAGCCGGCCCAGCCACGCCGCCGCAAGGTCACCGCCGCACTCAAGGCGTACGCGCTGCTGGCGACCAGCGCGGACAAGGGCGCGGTTCGCAATCTAGCGCTGCTGGGCGACTGAACGCCGGTGCGCCTGCCTCGAATGCCCACTCGACCCAGGCCACCGGCGAGTTTGTAATTACGTTCGTAATAACTTTCTGGACGTTGCCATGACCATGCTCAAGCTCACCCGGATTGGCAATTCGGTCGGCGTCGTGTTGCCGAAGGACATCCTCTCCCGGCTCAATCTCGAGGCGGGCGATGCGGTCTACCTCAGCGAGTCTCCCGACGGCTATCGCCTCTCGCCCTACGACCCCGAGTTCGAGCGGCAGATGGAGGTCGCGCGCAAGGTGATGAAACGTCGTCGGGCGGCGCTGCGAGAACTGGCGAAGTGAGCGATTGGCTCTGGTTGAGCCGAGCGTTGATCATCGCCATGCACGAGGATCAGCTCGCAGAACATGGTGGAGGTGTGGGCCTTCGCGATCCGGGTTTCCTCGACACCGCGCTCGCCAAACCGCAGCAGTGCCTCGCCTATGGGGCGCCGCCTCCCGACCTGGCCGCACTCGCGGCCACCTATGCGCATGGGATCGCCAGGCTGCATCCCTTCATCGACGGCAACAACCGCACGTCCCTCGTCGCAGCGGAAACCTTCATCGATTTGCACGGCCACCGGCTAGACGCGAGCGACGCCGATTGCGTCCAGATCTGGTTGCAAGTCGCCTCCGGCGACCTCGACGATACCGCGCTCGCCGCATGGATCAGGGCGCGCTTGCGACCTGTCGACGCCTGAGTTGCTCGGCATTCCTGCCCAGTGCGGATATCATGCCCTGGCAGTCGCGCCACGCGATCCCGCCAGCGCTCCAACTGCGCAGTTCGCCCAACCACCGCGTCGAGGACGCACACCGCGCCGGCGGCGTGCCCGCAATCCTCGCCGAGCGCGCGCGACACGTGAGCACGGCGCTCAAGGCCTACGCGCTGCTCGCGACCAACGCCGACAAGTGGGCGGTGCGCGACCGGTGCCTGCTGGGAAATTGAGCCCACCGGCCGCGGCCGGATCGACCGACCGCAGGATGCGCGCCTCGCGCAGCAGGTCCGAATCGACCCCGCGATCACGCACGAAAGGCCTGCAGAGCGCTGGAAGAGCGCCAAAAGTGATCTATGAAACCATGCGATTGTCCCGTGGACAAGTCGGGGCACGCCCCGATAGGCAGCGCGCGGGACCCGACCTAGAGTCGCCCCCGAGACGCCGTCAGGCGTCGCCCCCCCCTGACTCTGAGGACCCGTCATGTACGCACAGGGCTATCCTTCCGCAAACACGCTTCCGGCCGGTCTGGCCAATCCGTATGACCAAGCGGTGCAGTTCCCGCTTGGCATGCCGACCACCGGCATGCCACCCGAGTTGGCGCTTTACGCCCAGCCGCAATCCTACGGCGGCATGCCCCCGGGACAGATCGACTACACCCAGTTGCGCAACCCGGTCACCTCCGACCGCACCATGACGATGTACACCATGGTGCCGCCGAACGAATCGACCGCGCGTCCACCGGGTGACACGCGCAGCGCGGCCGAGATCCGCGAGGACAATCCCGTGCTCGCGAACCTGGGCAACCAGAGCAAGGTGCGCGACAACCTCAATGAGCTGGTCGGCGGCGACATGCACAACGATCCCGATCAGGCCTTCCGTGCCGCGGCGATCCTGACCCATATCAAGAGCCTCGGTCAGGCCGACGGCACCGCCCGCTCCGAGGAGGTGATGGGCAACGGCAAGATCGAAGGGTTCACCAAGGACGGCCATGCGCGCCACGGCACTGAGGCCGGCATGCTGCAGGACGTCAACAAGTACGGCCTCGGCCACCTGGAGCGCGCCAACGGCACGCTCGACAGCACCAACGACAAGCACGTGAAGGCAGACGGCACCAACCGCGACAACTGGGACGTGATCCGCGACGACTATCTGCGTCCCATGTTCACTCTCGGCGGCGCGGCCGCCAGCCTGATCCCGCACCCGGCTGCCCAGGCCTTCGCAGGCGGGCTCAATATCACCAACACCATGCTCGATCCGAACCTGTTTTCCAGTCCCGCCAACGCCATGAACGGCATCGCCACCGGCGTCTTGCCCAATCTGACGCCGTTGGCGGCGCCGTTCCGCACACCGGCTGCGGGCAACACGCCTACGCCGTCGCAGGGCGCGCCGAACGCCCAACCGGTGCCGACGCCCACCCCCACGCCGCCGGGCAGCCCGAGCCCGACGCCCGTCGCCTCGCCGCTGCCCTCGCCGTTCGTGTCGCCGCCGTCGACGCCGATGCCGACCACACTCACGACGCCACCGTCGACGCCGATGCCGACCGCACTCACGACGCCGCCGTCGACGCCGATGCCGACCGCACTCACGACGCCGCCGTCGACGCCGATGCCGACCGCACTCACGACGCCGCCGTCGACGCCGATGCCGACCGCACTCACGACGCCGCCGTCGACGCCGATGCCGACCACACTCACGACGCCGCCGTCGACGCCGGTGCCGACGCCGCCGAGCACGCCAGCGCCGCTGCTCTCGCATGGCCCGTCGTTGCCGACGTCCACGTCGCCGGACATCGTGGCGCCGGTGCCGGTCCGCCCGCAGTCGGCGCCGGACTTCCTGCGCTACTACTGAGCCATCGTCGCATCGCGGCCGTCGCCGGGAGCGCGGGCAGCCTGATCCGGAAGGCCTGCCCGCGCTCGGCGACGGCCACGTCGTTGATCGGCAGCGCCGTCGTCGGCGGTGGCGCGACCATGCGACGGGGGACCGCGATGCCCGACCCGCGCGTCGCGGCATGCTGCGCACGGGCATCGGCGCGATTGGCGCCGCCACCGCATTGACCCGCCCCCGAGGGCACGCCGAGAATGCCCACGGGGTCGCACACCTGGACCGACGTGCCTCGCGGCAAGGCCGACCACGTCCATCCGCTGCGACCGAAGCCCCTCGGACGCACACGATTGATCAGGACCTTCGCACACGACGACATGGACGCCGTCCTCGACCTCTGGCTGCGGGCGTCCATCCGCGCCCACGACTTCGTGCCGCCCGATGTTTGGCAGGCCCAGCGCGAGGCCATGCGCACCCAGTACCTTCCCGCCGCCGAGGTCCACGTGTTCGAGCACGCGGCGACGGTCGCCGGCTTCTGCGCGTTGGTCGAGGACCGGCTGGCGGCGCTGTTTGTCGCACCGGAGCGACAGGGTCACGGCATCGGCACGGCGCTGATGCGGCATGCCCAGCGGCGCAGAACGAGTCTCGTGCTGTCGGTCTACGCATCGAATGCGCCCAGCATCGCGTTCTACCGCGCGCGGGGTTTCTCGATCGTGGGACACACCGTCGATGCCGCAACCGGCCATGCCGAGTACGCGATGCAATGGACGCATCCCCAAGCACCGCGCCAGACCGCGTCGGCCGCAGTATCGTTCGATCCCGCCCATTGAGTTCCGAAGGATCCCCGATGCACGTATCGCCCGCATTCGCGTTGTTCGTGCAGCAAGCCCCGGAACACGCCAAGGCCTGGCGCCAGGCGGCCGATGCGTTGGGCGCCGCCAGCGCGCTGGATGCCAAGACTGCGGACCTGGCCTATCTCGCGGTGCTGGCCGCCACCGGCAACACCTCTGGCGTGGCGTTCCACGTCCAGTCGGCCAAATCGCACGGCGCCTCCCGGCAGGAGGTCCTGAGTGCAGTGCTGATCGGCCTGCCCGCCGCAGGCGCAGTGGTTATCGCCGCCGTCCCCACCGCGCTGGAGGCCTTTGATGAGCAAGACCAATAAAGACTGGCATGCGCAACACCGCATGCCTGAGCATGCAACGGCCGAGCAGCGCCTCGCCTGGCACCGCGCTCATGCGGCAGCCTGCGGCTGTCGCCCGCCGCCGCCCGACATCCAGCGGCAGATCGAGGCACGACCGAACGGTCACCGCGGTGCCGAAGCACAGGCGAAACCGGACCGTGCGTCCTAACACGCGCCGCCGCGACACCCCGGAGCCCACCGTATGTACGGCTTGATCGGAAAGATGACGCTGGCATCCGGCCAGCGCACGCCCGTGGTGTCGGCGCTATTGGAAGGCACCCGGGCGATGCCCGGTTGCCTGAGCTACATTGTGGCCGAAGACCCGTCCGATGGGGATGCCATCTGGGTTACCGAGGTCTGGGCGAGCCAGGCCGATCATCAGGCATCGCTCGCACTGCCGGCGCTCCAGGCCGCCATCGCGAAGGCGCGGCCGCACATCACCGGATTTGGCCAACGCATCGAGACGACGCCGCTCGGCGGCTATGGGCTCGCAGCCGCGGGCAGAACCGCCTGACGACACAGGGCAGCAGACGGAAGCGCGCCGTCGCACGCACAGTACCTCCCCGAGTCGTCGTTCCGTAGCCTCGCCGCATTCGTTCAGGCCGACTACCGGCTGCTGACCAGGCTCACATTGCAGGGCGGCTGGCGACACGAGGAGCCAAGACCTTTGACGGCTACGCGCTGCTTGACGCCCGGCTGGACATCGGACTGGCACGCGGCAGCATGAGCCTGGGCATCGCCAACTTGCTCGACCGGCAATGCATCAGCGACTCCTCGCAAAGCGCGTTGGTCGAGCCGGCGCGCTACTACGCCGGTCGCGGCCGCACGGTGACGGCCGGCTACCGACTGCACGTCTGAGACTCGCGGGCGCGGCCCGCATTCACCTGCTCCGGGCCGGGCGCGCCCGACGGGCGGCCTGCAAGCGTCGTCGACGCGATGGCCCGCATAATGCCGGCATGCCGCTCCGTCGCCACCCTGTCCAACGTGCGGTCGCCGCCGTTCTCATCGCCGCCGGTCTGGTCCTGCTCGGCCTGAGCTATGCCCGCTATGGGCTGGCGGCGCAGTCGGGCAGCGTGATGCTCAGCATCCTGCCGCTGCTGTTCGCCGGTCTGCTGCTCGGACGTCGCGGATTGTGGGCGGCGGCGACCGCCTACCTGGCGATCCTGCTGCTCGGCGCCCGGACGGACATGCAGCACCTCACGCCACATGTCCATGGATGGCGCGAGTTCGCCTCGTACCTGCTGCAGCCGGTGCTGGCCAATGCGATCGTCGCGCTGATTCTAGACCGGTTGATCCTCAAGTCCGACATCGCGGCCCGACGCAACCGCGAGTTGACGCTGATCTGTCGGCACCTCGAGCTCGAGATCCGCGACAAGGAAACCTCGCAGGCACAGTTGCTGCAATCCCAGCGTATTGATGCCTTGGGCAAGCTCGCCGGCAACGTCGCCCACGACTTCAACAATCTGCTCGGTGTGATACTGGGATTCGCGCAGCGCGGACTCGACCATCGCGTGCTCGACGACGAAACAAGGCACTGTCTGCAGCGGATCGAGGCCGCAGCGCGCCGGGGCCGGACCTTGACCTCGAAACTGCTGACGCTGGTGCGCAACGATGCGGCGCTGCACGAAATCTTCGATGCGAATCGCGTGCTCGACGATCTACAGCCGATGCTGCAGTCGATCGCAGGCCAGAGCGTCGAGGCCCAGACCGCGCTATGCGATGGCGCGGCGTGGGTCCGCATGGACCGCGCCGAGTTCGAGGCGGCGGTGCTCAATCTCGCCAAGAACGCGGTCGATGCGATGCCCGGCGGCGGCCGGATGACACTCACGACCGAGCTCGAGCCGACCGAGGTACACCTGCAACTGGAGGACACCGGCCACGGTATGTCGGCGCAGACGCGGGCGCGGATCTTCGAACCCTTCTTCACCACCAAGCCGCGCGAGCGCGGATCGGGCATCGGCCTGGCGATGGTGCACCGGATCGTGACCGAGGCCGGGGGCACAATCGACTGCGACAGTGCCCCAGGAGCCGGCGCCCGGTTCGTCCTGAAACTACCGCTTCAGGCCGGCCCCTCAGGCGCTGCCGCCGCGGCGGCGTAGTGGGCGTCAGCCGATCGTACGCCCGTCCCTGAGCCGGGCCCGGGCACGCTCGACAAGCGCATCGTAGTCGCCCTCGTCCCCGCGCCGCTCACGCGTGGCCCACAACAGGCACAACAGGCCCGCCAGGCTCGCGGCCAGCCAGATCCAGTCGCGGCGGTACCAAGGAATCGGACGCAGGAAGCGCAGCGTCACCGGCGCCGACCATCCGCCGTCGAGGTAGCGCGCCTGCGCCTCGAACCGCAGTTCGCCCCAGGGCACATCGGGCAACAGCACGCTGCGCCCCGCCTCGGCCTCCACCCACTGCGCACCATCGCCGACGCGGTAGCGCATGCGGGTGCGCTCGGGATCAGCCAGACCGATGACGCCGACCACGATCTCCAGGTTCGCGGCATCCACGCCCAGCGTCGGCAGCGCGTATGGGTCGAGTGGCTGCCCAGACAGCGTGACCCGGTCGACGTAGGGTGTCGGCGGACGGCGGGCGGCGACATCCAGGCGGCCCGGCTCGACCCAGCCGAAGCCGCGCATCATCGCGAACGCCTTGTTGCCCTGGGCATCGATGTGGCAGGCGGAGAACGTGACCCCGTTGAACTCCACCGGATCGAGGCCCTCGGCCGCGCCGATCGTGCGCAGGCGCGGACCGCTCGCGTCGATCGGACGCACGAGCAGCACGGACAATCCCGCATTGCCGGCCATCCAGAACCGGCCGCGACGATCGCTCAGGATGCACGACACCGTATCGTCGGCCAGCCCGTCAGCCGTGGTGTAGCGCCGCATCCGACCCTCGTGGATGTGCACCAGCCCACCGCCGTAGGTACCGACCCACAGGCCGTCTTCGCCGTCGTGCACGGCGCGCGCGAACGCCGGCAGGCCGTCTGCCGCGGTCCACTGCTCGACGACGACATCGTCGCGCACCCGGAACACGCCCCGATCGCCCACCACCCAGATGCCACCGGCATGCGCATCGGCCAGGCGGGCGACATTGACGTCGGCGACCCCCTGAATCGCGTGCGCCGCCCGCACCGTGCCGTCCGCGTCGATGTCCAGCCGACGTACGCCCTGCGACGACCCCGCCCACCAGGTGCCGTCGCGCGACCGCCAGATGCCCAGCATCTTGGCGCCGGGCCACTGCCAGGCCAACGCCAGACGACCGTCGCGCAACCGGCCCAGACCGCCGGACGAGCTGCCGATCCACAGCGTGGCGTGCGCAGCGTCGTAGAACAGACTCGCGGTGCACGCATCCTGCATCGCGTTCTCGAGCGGCAGGCGTGTGACCTCGCCCGAGGGCGCCCGATACCACAACCCTTCGCAACCGAAGCCCAGCCACAGACCACCGCGCCCATCGTCCTCGACCACCCGGCCGGGCGCCCGGCCGCCGAATCCGGGCGCATGCAGCATCGCCACATCGCGCGGCCGCAGCCGCCACAGGCCGTGCGTCGGCGTCCCGATCCAGGTATTGCCAAAGCCGTCGGGATGCACGGTCGCCGCATGCAGCGTCGAGGCGCCCGGCACGGGATGCTCCCGGCTCGCGTCATCGAGCATGCGCAGTCCGTGGACATCGTCGGATAGAAAGATGCGGCCGTCGCCCGCCGTCCCCAGCCGGGTGTCGAGGGGCAGCGCGGTGCGCACACGCGTCCACTCGCCCGTCGCCGGCCGATGGCGATACAGCATCCGGTCGTGGGTGACCAGCCACAACAGCCCTGGCGAGGCGGCCAGGTGGCGCACGGTGTGCCCTTCGGGCAGGTGCACGGACTCGACGCCGCGCGGGCCCAGCCGCCACAGGCCGTCGTCGCCACCGGCATAGACGCTGCCCTCACCCGGCAGATGCGCCGACGCCAGCAGCGCCCGGGCGCCGAGAAAGTGTTCGGCCTGCAGCGATTGCATGTCGATCCGGTAGATCCCCTGCGCGCCCTGCGCCCAGAGTGTGCGGTCGTCGATAGGCAGCAGGCGATCAACTTGGCAGCGCCCCTCGCACACCTGCAGATGCCGGAATCGGCCGCGCTCGAACAGACCGATGCCCGCGTCCTGGGTGCCGATCCACAGCCGGCCCTGGCCGTCCTCGTGCAGCGACAGAATGCGATTGCTCGCCGGGCCCAGGCCGTGGTCGCCACCGTGAACGTGGTCGACCGAGCTGTAGACGCGAAAGTCGCGCCCGTCGAACCGCACCAGCCCGCCGAAGGTCCCCAACCACAGGAACCCGTCGCGACTTTGCACGATGGCGTTGATGCTGACCTGCGGCAGACCCTCGGCATCGCCGTAGTGGCGCAATGCATTGCCGTAGGTCGGATCGAGCGGGCCGGCCATCGCGAATGCAGGCAGTCCCGCGGCGGCCAGTCCGCAGGCCAGCCACACGCGCATCCACAGCTGCAGCACGTGCCGCAGACGGAGGATGGCGCCGGATGGGCGCGTGGCAGGCGGCGACGATCGCATCGCCAGGACGTGGACAGCAGGCAGGATCAATCCCCCGGAAGAACACTTCGGACGCAGCTGGCCCGGTCAGCGCGCAGAGGGTAACGCATGGCGCACCGCGCGTTTGAAACGCACGGCTCACAATCGATTGCCGACCGTCCGGCCAGCCGCCGGGCGCGGTGGGAAGGACGCGAATGCAGGCATTCCGAAACGGCATCGTGCTGTGCGCGCTGGGGCTGCTGCTCGCGGCGTGTACGAAGGCCCCGACACCACCCCAGGCAGAAACCGAGACGGCGGCAGCACCTGCGCAAGCGGCGCCCGCCGCAGCCGACCCCGCGCCCACCACCGGGCAGCACGAGATCGCGGTGCCTGACATGCCGATCGTACCGGCCCTGAAATCCTTCGTCCTCACGTTTCCGGACGCCGAGGACGCGCAACTTCAGCTCGAATTGGGCTATCGCAGCGATCCACCGAGGCCGATCGGGCTGGACGGCGTTCCGCGCGTGTCTTCGGACGGAAATTTTGGTATTCCCGTCGCAGTAAGCGGCAGGTGGGAGAGCGACAGCACCTTCCTTGTCGAATACAACGAGATCGGAAATATCAACATGTACCGGTTTCGACTGAGGTTCTCTGGCGATGATGTCGACGTGCAACTGAGCGAGCGATCGCGGGTAATCCCAAGCGCACGATTCCGCGGAACATCCGTCAGTTAGATCTCGTCAGTGACACGTGCAACATGGCATCAGCTCATGTTGTTTGCTCGATCAGCGCTTTCGCAGCCTTCGGGACGAAATCAGGTCCGTCCGACACCTTTAAGCACGCGTCTTCACTCACCCGCGCGCGGCCGCTCATCCTCGTGCACCCGGAACCACGCCGCATACAGCGCCGGCAGGAAGATCAGCGTCAGCAGCGTGGCAACGGTGAGCCCGCCCATGATCGCGACGGCCATCGGGCCGAAGAACACGCTACGTGAGAGCGGAATCATCGCCAGGATCGCGGCGAGTGCGGTCAGCACGATCGGGCGGAAGCGACGCACCGTCGCGTCGATTACCGCGTCCCAACGCGCGTGGCCGGCGGCGATGTCCTGTTCGATCTGGTCAACGAGGATGATCGAGTTGCGCATGATCATGCCCGCCAGTGCGATGGTGCCGAGCATGGCCACGAAGCCGAACGGCACCCGGAACACCAGCAGGAACAGGGTGACGCCGATCAATCCCAACGGCGCGGTCAGCAGCACCAGCGCGCTGCGCGAGAAGCTGCGCAGCTGCAGCATCAGCAGCGTCACCACCACGAACAGGAACAGCGGCAGGCCTGCCACAATCGAATCCTGGCCCTTGCCCGAGTCCTCGACCGTGCCGCCGGTCTCCAGGCGGTAACCCGGCGGCAAGTTGCTGCGGATCTCCTCGAGCTTGGGCAGGATCTGGGCGACGACGGTCGGCGGGGTGACATCGCCGCGCACGTCCGCGCGCACGGTGATCGTCGGCAATCGGTCGCGGTGCCAGATGATGCCGTCCTCGAACGTCGATTCCAGCCGCGCGACCTGCGACAGCGGCACCGGGCCGTTGGCGCTGGGCATGGCCAGGCTGGCCAGCCGCTCGAGCGCGACGCGCTCGTCGGCGGGCCCGCGCATCACGATGCCGATCAGCTCGTTGTCTTCGCGGTAGGTGCTGATCTGCTGGCCCGACAGTGAGCTCGACAGGAACTGGGCGATCTGCTGCGAACTCACGCCCAGCACGCGCGCACGCTCCTGGTCGACGACCAGGCGCACGATCCGGCTGGGCTCGTCCCAGTCGAGATTGACGTTCATCGTGTGCGGGTGCTCGCGCACCTTGCTCGCGATCGCGTCCGCGATGGCGCGTACACGCTCGACGTGTTCGCCGGACACGCGCAGCTGCACCGGATAGCCGACCGGCGGCCCGGTCTCGAGTCGGGTCACGCGCAGCTGCAGTTCGGGGAAAGCGGGTGCGACCTCGTCGATCAGCCAGGCGCGCAGGCGCTCGCGCGCCTCGACATCGGTGGCGGTGACGACGAACTGTGCGAAGTTGGCCTGCGGCAGCTGTTGATCCAGCGGCAGATAGAACCGCGGCGAGCCGGTGCCAACATAGGCCACGCGGCTGTCGACGCCCTCGCGCCCGTCAAGCAGCGCGTCGAGCCGCGCGGCCGCGGCCTCGGTGGCGCGCAGCGAACTGCCCTCGGCGAGTTCGACATCCACCATCAGTTCCAAGCGGGTCGAATCGGGGAAGAACTGCTGCGGCACGAAGCGGAATAGCAGCAACGACGCGACGAACAGCGCCACGGTCGCCCCGATGACCAGCCAGCGATGCGTCAACGACCAATGCAGCCAGCCACGGAAGCGCCGGTAGAACGGGCGCTGGTAAGGATCGTGGTCGTGCGCCTGCGGATTGGCCGGTGCCAGCGCGAACGCGAACGCCGGCCAGCGGTCGGCCGCGCGCCGGCGCGCATCGCGCCACCGCGCAGGCAACGAGCCGGGACGCGGCGGCTGCGGGTTGGCGAGGTCGGGCAGCATCTTCTCGCCGAGCAGCGGGATGAACAGCACCGCCGCGATCCACGACACCACCAGTGCGATCGTGACCACCTCGAACAGCGAGCGCGTGTACTCGCCGGTGCTCGAGGCCGCGGTCGCGATCGGCAGAAAGCCCGCCGCGGTCACCAGCGTGCCGGTCAGCATCGGGAAGGCGGTGTGCGTCCACGCGTAGCTAGCAGCCTTGAGCCGGCTGTCGCCCTGCTCCATGCGGATGGCCATCATCTCCACCGCGATGATCGCGTCGTCCACCATCAGGCCCAGTGCCAGCACCAGCGCGCCGAGCGAGATCTTGTGCAGGCCGATGTCGAACAGGTCCATCGCGGTGAAGGTCATCGCCAGCACCAGCGGGATCGACACCGCGACCACCAGCCCGGTGCGCAGACCTAGCGACAGGAAGCTCACCAGCAGCACGATGATCACCGCCTCGGCCAGCACCTTGACGAACTCGCCGACCGAATCGCGCACCGCGCGTGGCTGGTCGGAGACCTTGCGCAGCACCATGCCCGCCGGCAGGGTTTCCTGCACCCGCGCGAACTCCGCCTCCAACGCTTTGCCGAGTCGGAGGATGTCGCCGCCCTCATGCATCGCCACCGCGATGCCGATCGCGTCCTCGCCCATGAAGCGCATCCGCGGCGCCGCCGGATCGGCGAAGCCGCGCTCGACGGTCGCGATGTCGCCCAGGCGCACGGTGCGGTCGCCAGCGCGGATCGGGAAGGCGCGGATCGCCTCGACCGACTCGAATGCGCCGTCCACGCGCAACTGCACGCGCGCATCGGCGGTCTCAAAGAAGCCCGCCGGCACCATCGCATTCTGCTCCGACAGCGCCTGTTGCACCGCCGCCATTGGGATGCCGAGCGTCGCCAACCGGGTGTTGTCGACCTCGATCCAGATCTTCTCGTCCTGGAGCCCGACCAGTTCGACCTTGCCGACATCGTCGACCTGCTGCAGCGCACGCTGGATGCGGTCGGCGTAGTCCTTCTTGATCGCGTAGTCGAAGCCGTCGCCGGTCAGCGCGTAAATGTTGCCGAAGGTGTCGCCGAATTCGTCGTTGAAGAACGGGCCGATGATGTCCTGCGGCAATTGCGGCCTGAGGTCGCCGACCTTCTTGCGCACCTGGTACCACAGCGCCGGGATCTCGCTGGACCGCATCGAATCGCGCGCGAAGAAGATCACCTGCGACTCGCCGGGCCGCGAGTACGAGCGCAGGAACTCGTAGTCGCCGGTCTCCATGAGCTTGCGCTCGATGCGCTCGGTCACCTGCCGCGATACCTGCTCGGCGGTGGCCCCCGGCCACTGGGTCTGGATGACCATCGCCTTGAACGTGAACGGCGGGTCCTCCGACTGCCCCAGCCGACCGTAGGACCAGATGCCCGCAATCGCGACGACGAGCATCGCGTAGAGCACGAGGGTGCGATTGCCCAGCGCCCATTCGGACAGGTTGAAGCGGCTCATGCGCGGACGCCTCGTGTGCCCGCGCCCAGCAGCGGCGCGCCCGTGCGCGATGACGCACGCCCGGCTCCGCCATCAAGCGCGCGGCGATCGGCAAGTGGGCCACCGCCTCCACCCGTTCTCGCCCGCGAGCGGACGAGCTGGGATCGTGCCGTACGGACACCATGCACGACGGCAGGACCACTCATCGTGCCGCCGCCGGCTTCGTCGCGTCGGGAAGCAGAGGCCGGTTGTCGCGGCCGACTGGCGTCACCGCCTGGCCCTCACGCAGCAGATGGCCGCCGGCGGCGACCACCAACGCGTCGGGCGCCAGTCCCGAGAGAATCGGCACGGTCTGCGCGCCGAAGGCCCCGGTCTCCACCGGGACCGAGCGCAGCGTGCGGGTCTGCGGATCGACCACCCAGACCGCCTTGCCGCCGTCTGCTCCAGGCTGGATCGCGGTCAGTGGCACCCGCAGCGTGTCGCCGTCGGCGAGTTCGAAGTGCACCCGTGCGCTCTGGCCCAGCTCCAGGCCGTCGCGGGCACTGTCGTCGACCGCGACCCGGGCCGCGTAGGTCCGCGCCTGCGCATCGGCGGCCGGGGCGATCTCGCGCAGCGTGCCGGGCAGGCGCGCGCCAGGCCGGTTCCACAGTTCGATCCAGGCGCGCTGGCCAATCGAGAATCCGTCGATGCGTGACTCGGGCAGTGCGATCGCAACTTCCCGGCCCTCGTCGCCGGCGAAGGTGAAGATCGTCTGGCCGGCGGCCACGACCTGCCCAGCCTCGGCCTGGCGGCTGGCGATGACGCCGTCGCGCGGCGCCAGCAACTGGGTGTAGCCAGCCTGATTGCCGGCGACCTCGGCTTGCGCACGCGCCGAGTTCAGTTGCGCCTGCGCCGCGCGGTAGGCGGCGTCCTGGGCGTCCATCGTCGAGCGGCTGACCAGTTGCTGGTCCACGAGCTGTGCGTAACGCGCACGATCGGTCCGCGCCCGGGCGTACTCGGCCTCCGCGGCGGCCAGCTGCGCCTGCGCCGACTGCGCCTGCAGACGCAGATCGCCGGGGTCGATCTCGGCCAGCACCTGGCCGTGTGTTACCCGCGCGCCGGCATCCACCAGCCGCCGCACCAGTTGCCCGCCGACCTGGAACGACAACGGGCTCTCCTCCCGCGCCCGGACCTCGCCCGCGAAGGCGAGCGCATCGCCCTGCGCGGCATCGGACGGGGTGACGACCAGCACCGGGCGCGCAGCCTCCGTCGGCGCGGGCTCGCGTCCGCAGGCGCCCAGCAGCGAGGCGGCAAGGAGGACGGCCGCAAGACGAAGCACGGCGGTGGACTTGACACGGGGCATGGAAGCTCCGGCTGAACGCGGGCGAGAACGTCGTATCGTATATTTTCAGAACTGGCTGGTATAGTATTAACACATGAGCATGCGTGCCCCTTCCGTTCCTGCCTCCCATCCCGACGCCCGGGGCCCGGCCGGCCCCGGCCGACCCAAGGACCTGGCCAAGCGCGCGGCCATTCTCGAAGCGGCCGAGCGCATGTTCCTGCAGCAGGGCTACGAAGGCGTGAGCATGGACCAGATCGCCGCCGAGGCGGGTGTCTCCAAGCTCACCGTCTACAGCCATTTCGGCGACAAGGACACGCTGTTCACCGAGGCCGCGGCCGCGTATTGCGAGCAGCAGATGCCCGCCTCAGTGTTCGAGCCCGCGCCTGGCACGCCGCTGCGCCAGCGCCTGCTGGAGGTCGCCGAGGCGTTCTTTGCGATGATCAGCGCGCCCGAAGCGGTGGCCGGCCACCGCCTGCTGTGCACGCCGCAGATGGTCGAAAAGCGCCTGGCCCAGCGGTTCTGGCAGGGTGGCCCCGAGCGCGTGCAGTCGGCATTCGCTGCGCTGCTGCGCCGGCGCATCGAAACCGGCGACCTGGAGATCGAGGAGGCCCTGGTGCCGACCGCGGCCGCGCAGTTCTTCGTGCTGGTCAAGGGCGACCTGCACCAGCGCATGGTGTTCGACTGCGAGGACGCCGACGATTGCGCGCGCCAGCGCCGGGCCCATCTGGAGGCCTCGGTCGACATGTTCCTGCGTGCCTACGGCCGGCCGCACCGCGGCCGCTGAACGCCCCCATGGGGGGCCGGCATGCCGACAGGGCCGGTGACTTCCGGCACTGCGCCCTTGCCGAGCGCCCCGCGATGATCACCCTGCCCGCGACCGCTAGAATTGCGCGCTGGCGAACTAGGAAACCGCAACAATGACGATCGACTACGCCAAGGCCCGCGCGGCGATGGTGGAACAACAGGTCCGGCCCTGGGACGTGCTCGATGCGCGCGTGCTCGAGACGATCTCGCGCGTGCCGCGCGAGGCGTTCGTCGCCGATGCCCGCCGGGCCCTGGCCTATGCCGACCTGGAACTGCCGATCGGCCACGGCGAGACCATGCTCAAGCCCGTCGTCGAAGGCCGCGCGCTGCAGGCGCTCAAGCTCGAACAGGGCGATGAGGTGCTGCAGATCGGCACCGGCAGCGGGTATCTGGCTGCTTGCCTGGGGCACCTGGCCCGTGACGTCGTCAGCCTCGAGCGCCACGCCGACCTCGCCGACGCCGCGCGCGCCCGGCTGCAGGCGCAGGGCATCGCCAATGTCGAAGTCGTCCACGCCGACGTCTTCGCCTGGAACACTGAGCGCCGGTTCGACGCGATCTGCGTCGGCGGCGCCGTCGATACCGTGCCCGCCCGCTTCGTGCAGTGGCTGCGTCCCGGCGGCCGCATGTTCATCGTCCGTGGCCAGGCACCGGCGATGGAAGCGGTGCTGGTCCGGCGCGAGGGCGAGGACGTCAACGCGCCGCGCATCGAGTCGTTGTTCGAGACCGGGCTCGCCTATCTCGCCGGGGCTGCCCCGGTGCCGCACTTCTCCCTCTGATCGACCGAAGGACTTCCCTGATGTTCCGCCGCCCCCTGTTCCTGTCGCTCGCGCTCGCGCTGACATCCGGCCCGCTGTTCGCCGCCGATCTCGTCCAGACCTACGAACTGGCCCGCACCAACGACCCGACGCTGTCGATCGCCGAATCGCAGCGGCTGTCGACCCGCGAGGGTGCGGTGCAGGCGCGCGGCGCATTGCTGCCGCAGATCAACGGCAGCGCGTCGCTGAGCGACAGCCGCGTCGCGGGATTGTCGGGCAAGGCGCGTACGCGCAGCTACGGCGTCAACGCCGGCCAAGTGCTGTTCGATTGGAGCCGGATTGCCTCGCTGCGCTCGCAGCGCGCGCTGAGCACCGCAGCGGACTTCCAACTCGATGCCGACAACGATTCGTTGATCACCCGCACCGCCTCGGCCTACTTCGACGTGCTGATCGCGACCGAGACGCTGGCCGCCGCCGAGGCCGCTGAGCAGGCATTCAAGCGTCAGTTCGACTTTGCCGACAAGCGGCTGGAAGTCGGCCTGGCGCCGATCACCGACGTGCACGAGGCGCGCGCACAGTACGACGGCGCCCGCGCGAACACGATCCTGCGCCGCAACGCGCTGCAGGACGCCTATCAGGCGCTGGCCGAGATCACCGGTCAGCCGGTCACCAACCTGCGTGGCCTGCCCGACGACTTCACTCCGCAGCTGCCCGAGGGCCGCGACGCCGAAGCCTGGGTCGCCACCGCACTGGAGCAGAACCCGCAGCTCAAGGCACTGCAGTACCAGGTCACCGCCAACGAGCATGGCGTCGCCGCGGCGAAGGCCGGGCACCTGCCGACGCTTGATCTCGGCGCCAGCTATGGCAAGAGCGACAGTTGGGGCGAACGCAGCGTGGATTCGCAGCAACGCGAGTCGGAAACCAACAGCATCGGCCTGACGCTGACTGTGCCGATCTTCAGCGGCGGTGTCACCCAGTCGCGCGTCCGCCAGTCGATCGCCCAGCGCGACATCGCGGCCGACCAGTACGAGGCCCAGCGCCGCGCGATCGAGCGCAATACCCGCAGCGCCTACCAGAACCTCGTCGCCGGCATCACCGAGGTCGAGGCGCGCCGGCTGGCGCTGGTCTCGGCCAACGCCGCCTACGAGGCCTCGCAGGTCGGCCTGGAAGTCGGCACCCGCACCGTCATCGACGTGTTGATCAACCAGCAGAACCTGTTCTCGGCGCGCCAGGACTATGCGTTCGCCAAGTACAACTTCCTGCAAAGCCGGCTGCTGCTCGAGCAGGCCGCCGGCACGCTGGACATCGGTAACCTGCAGGAGGTCAACCGCCAGCTGACGGTCGACGTCAACGGCGTGCAGGCTTCGACCGGCACCGGCGACGGCCAGCGTACGAACTGATCGGCGTATCGTCTCCGACCCGTGCCCCGCATCACAGATGCGGGGCCACTTGGCGGCTATGGTCTCGGTTCCTTCACTGATAGGGAAATGAGATGAAGCACAAGCTTGTATGTAGTGCGATCGTGGCCGGCATGCTGCTGACCAACGGCGTACTCGCCGCGCAGATCACCGTGCGTGCCTCGCCCACCCAGACCATCAATCAGAACCAGTTGCTGGAGGCCGAGTGCCTGCCGGGCGAGCAAGTGGTGAGCGGCGGTTATCAGTTCACCGATGCCAAGTTCGACGTGCCGATCTTCACCTCGATGATGCCGGTCCAGACGGCGTCAGGAAATCAGGGCTGGCGGATCCAGCTGTCCCAGCATCCAGCGCGGGTCGAGAATCTGACCGTCTACGCCATCTGCATGGCCAACTGATTTACTGACCCTCGTCTACGCGCGGCGCGGATCGAACGATCCGCGCCGTTGTCGTTCATGGCGCCGGCAGATCGTCGGCGATCAGCGCAAGCGTGCGCGCAAGCGCCCCGCGGCCTTCGGCGAACAGCGCGCGGCCGGCCTCGCCCATCCTGGTACGCACTTGGGCATCGGCCAGCAGTGTGGTCAGATGGTCGTGAACCGCGTCGGCATCCTCGCCGATGCACAGCGCGCCGACCCGGCCGAGTTGGCGGGCGATGTCGACGAAGTTCTGCAGGTGCGGACCGGTGACCACGGGCACGCCGACCGCCGCCGGCTCGAGCAGGTTGTGGCCGCCGATGTCCTGCAGGCTGCCGCCGACGAACGCGACATCGGCGCAGGCGAAGAACGCGCCGAGCTCGCCCAGCGTGTCGAGCACGAACACATCGTCGCTCGCATCCGGCCAACGCGTGAACGCGCGCGTGGCCACGCGCCAGCCGGCTTCGACCGCCAGCTGCGCGACGCCGCGGAAGCGCTCGGGATGGCGTGGCGCCCAGATCAGCAGCAGGTCCGGCCAGCGCGTGCGCAGGCGCTGATGGATCGCGATCACCGCTGCTTCCTCCTCGGGATGCGTGCTCGCGGCGATCCACACTTTCCGCCCGCCGATGCTCGCGCGGAACGTCGCTGCCAGCGCCGCGACCGCGCCCTCGTCGATCGTGATGTCGTACTTGAGGTTGCCGACGTCGGCGACCTGCTCGCGCGTCGCGCCGAGCTTGACGAAGCGGCGAGCGTCGTCGGCCGATTGCGTCGCGACCCGGCGCACCGTCCGCAGCGCGCGCCCCACCAGCGGCCGCAGCACGCGATAGCCGCGCAGCGAGCGCGCCGACAGCCGGGCGTTGACGATGACCGTCGGCACGCCGGCATCGCGGCAGCAGAACAGCAGGTTGGGCCAGATCTCGGTTTCCACGATCAGGCCGATGCCCGGCTGGAACCGGGCGAGAAACCGCCGCACCGCGCCCGACAGGTCGTAGGGCAGGTACACGTGTTCGACCCGCTCGCCCCACAGCGCGCGCACCCGCTCCGAGCCGGTCGGAGTGATGGTCGTCACCAGCAACCGCCGCTCGGGATCGCGCGCAAGCAGGGCATTGATCAACGGCGCCGCGGCGTTGACCTCGCCGACCGAGACCGCGTGCACCCAGACCGGCGTCGGCGATGGCGTGCTGCGATACACGCCATAGCGCTCGTTCCAGCGCTGCAGGTAGGCCGGCTGACGGAAGCCGCGCCAGATCAGGTGGTAGACCGTGACCGGCACGAGCACGACCAGCAGCGCCGAATAGAGGCCGCGCAACAGTCGTTCGGTGAGGTCGGCCCGCATCGCGACAGGATAGCGGATGGGTGGCGGTCGCGAGACTGCGCGATGGCGCGCCGGAACGGCGCAGCGACGCGCAGCTTCTACAATGGCCGCATGTCTTCCGCGCCCCCCGTCTTCCCCCGCCCACCGCTTGCGCCCCGCCACTGGCCGGCGTGGTGCGGCATCGGGCTGATGGCACTGGCCGCACGCCTGCCCTGGCCGCTGCAACGCGCGCTGGGCCGCGCGATCGGCACGACACTGCGGCTCGCGCTCGGTAGCCGCCGCAGGATCGCCGCCCGCAATCTGGCGCTGTGCTTTCCCGAGCGCGACGCCGCCGAGCGCAAGGCACTGCTGTGCGCGCATTTCCACGCGCTGGGCATCGGCATGTTCGAGTTCGCACGCGCGTGGTGGGGCTCGATCGAGCCGCTGCGCCGCGGGCTGGTGGTGGAGGGCGTCGAGCACATCGAGGCCGCACGCGCGCAGGGGCGCGGGGTGATCGTGGTCTCGGGCCACTTCACCACGCTCGAGGTCTGCGGCCGGCTGATGTGCGATTACGTGCCGCTGGCCGGCATGTATCGCCCGCATCGGTCGCCCGCGATGGAGTGGGCGGTGCGCCGCGGCCGCGCGCGTTATGCGGCCGCGATGTTCCCCAAGCGCGACGTGCGCGGCACCGTGCGCCATCTCAAGCGCGGCGGCCTGCTCTGGTATGCGCCCGACCAGGACCCCAGTGGTGGCGACGCGGTCTACGTGCCGTTCTTCGGCCGGCCCGCGCACAGCCTGACCTCGACTCACCAACTGGCGCGTATGTCCGGCGCGGCGGTGGTGTTCTACCAGCACGTGCGCCGCCCCGATGGCGGCTACACGCTGACCCTGACGCCGGCACCGGCGCCCTATCCGACGCCCGACGCGATCGCCGACACCGCGACCGTGATGGCCGGCATCGAGGCCATGGCACGCGCTGCGCCCGATCAGTACCTGTGGATCCACCGCCGCTTCAAGCGGCAGCCGGACGGCGCGCAGCTGTACTGACGTCACCCGCGGGCGACATCCCAAAGGAAGCGACTCGTCCTCAGCGCACCGCGTCGTGGCCCGGCGGCGCCGGTTCCTCGCGCGCCAGCAGACTGCCGGCGTACAGCGCCGACAGCAGCAGCGTGAAGCCGCCCCAGAAGGTCGAATAGAACGCCAGATGGGTGTTGAGCGGGAACACCGTCACCGCCAGTGCCAGCATCGCCGGCCGTGCCCGTTCGCGCGCGGCCGGGGTCGCGTAGCGCCACGCGCGCCAGGCCAGCGCCAGGCCGGCCAGCCACAGCAGCACGCCGATCAGGCCGGTCTCGCTAGCGACCTCGAGCACGATCTGATGCGCGTGGTAGGCCGGGCCCTCGCCCCACTCGGCCAACTGGCCGGGGCGCGGATCGCAGTCTGGGAACGCCTCGCGGAAGCCGCGTGCGCCCACACCGTTGATCGGGTGCTCGCGCACCATGCACAAGGCGGCGCCCCAGATGCGGGTCCGCCCCGACAGCGCGGTGTCGACGCCCGACTGGTCGGCCGACAGCCCCATCGCAGTGCGCTCGACGCGCTCGCGCACCTGCGGCGAGACCAGCGCCACGACCACGGCGACCGCGGCGCCCGCCACGAACACCGCCAGCAGCCGCTTCCAACCCAGCAGGCGCCCGCCCGAGAACAGCAGCACCAGCGCGTAGGTCAGCCATGACGCGCGCGATCCGGCGAACAGCAGCACCACGCCGATCGCGGCGCTGGCGACGACCCAGCCGGCCGCGCCGAAGCGCCGCCCGGCGGCGTACAGCGCGAACGGCGACAGGCTCGCCAGCACGATGCCGAGTTTGAGGTTGCACGGGCCGAGCACGCCGCCCAGCCGGTCGGCCATCGCCACCTGCTCGGCCGAGCACATCGGCCGGTGGCTGATCAGGTGCTTGAGCTGGTCGATGCCGAAGAACAGCGGACTGGTGCCGAAGAACACCTCGACCAGACCGTCGATGGTCCACACCGCGAGGATGATCGCCAGGCCGCCCAGGGTGATGCGGCGGCCGCGCCGGTCGGCGACCGCCGAGGCGACCAGCCACAGAAACGGCAGATAGCGCAGGTCGACCAGAGCCTCGCGCAGCGCGCGGCCGACATCGACCGAGTCGATCGCCGAAATCAACTGCGGCAGCCAGTACGCGCAGAACAGCACGCTGGTCAGCGCCCAGGCCGGGGCGCTGAGCAGCGCGCTGCCGCCGCGGAAGCGCGCGCGCAACAACAGCACGATCGCCACCAGCGCGCCGAGCACCATCACACCTTCGGCGTAGCCGGGGGCCGGCCACAGGATCACGAACGCCAGCACCCAGTGCGGCGCCCAGCGCCAGCCCACCGTCTGCGGCGCAGGCGCGGTGCCCGCAGGCTCAATTGTCGTCGTCGAGTTCGTCATAGACCGTCAGTGTCGCCGCCTGCATGGCCTGCAGGGTGTAGGGCATCGTAGCGGGTGGCGCCGGCGGTCGGGCCAGCAGGCCGACAGCCGCATCGGCAAGCGCGGCAGCATCGAACGGCGGCACCGCGCCTTCAGGCTGCAGTTCGGCCAACAGCTCACCGACGCCGCCATGGGCCCAGCCAAGCACCGGCCGCGCACACGACAGCGCTTCGATCACGGTGCGGCCGAAGGCCTCGGGCTTGCGCGACAGTTGCAGCACCAGGTCGCTGGCCGCATAGGCCTGCACGATCGCCGAGGTCGGCGGCGTCATCGCCAGCGCAGCGCCGCAACCCGTCGCATCGGCCTCGCGCATCAGGGCATCGAGATAGGCCTCGCGGCCCGCCTCGCGCGCCCCGGGCATCCACAGGCGCGCGTCGAGGCCTTGCGCGCGTACGGCCGCCAGCAGCGCGATCGCATCGCCGTGCCCCTTCAGGCGGGTGCCGCGTCCCGGCAGCAGCAGCAGCGGGCCGTCGCCGCCGAGCGCCGGATGGGCGGCGGCGACGGCTGCACGCGCAGCGGGATCAGGCCGGGGCGCCGGCGGGAACCGCGCCGGGTCGATGCCGCGCGGGATCACCCGCAGCCGCGCCGGGTCAGTCCGCGGATAGTGGCGCAGCAGATGCGCGCGCACGGTGTCGGAGACGCAGATCACCCGCTCGCCGCGCGCCATGATCGCGCTGTAGCGCGAGGGTGAATTCAGCCCGTGCATCGTGGTGACGAACCGCGGGCGCCGGGCGTCCGGCATGCCGCGCAGCGCCAGCCAGCCCAGCCAAGCCGGCAGCCGCGAGCGCGCGTGCACGATGTCGGCGCCAGTCTCGGCGAACAGCCGCCGCAGCGTGCGGACGTGGCGCAGCGCCCAGGGCCGCTTGGCGCCGATGTCGAGCGCGATGTGGCGCGCGCCGGTGGCCTCGAGCTCGGGCACAAGCCGCCCGCCGGCCGATACCACGATGGCCGTGTGTCCTGCCGCGACCAGTGCCGACGCGATCTCGATCGTCGAGCGTTCAACGCCGCCCGACGACAACGCCGGCAACAGCTGGACGACGGTCAGCGGAACACGCATCCGGCGCGGCGGACGGCGACGCCGCCGATGGTCAATCGACCAGAACGAAGTGCGCGCCGCAGTACGGGCAATCGGCCGCGCCGCCCTCGGCCTCGATCGGCAGGTAGACGCGCGGATGCGAGTTCCACAGCGCCATCGACGGCAGCGGGCAGCTCAGCGGCAGGTCGGCACGCCGCACCTCGTACTGCTTGGCGGCATTGGCTTGCGTCGGCTGGACGTTGGCTGCGGTCATGGCGGCGGCATCGATCGAACGTGGAAGGCCATTCTAGCGTGCGCGCCGCTCACCCGTCGGGCGCCGGCCGCGGCCCCGGCGCTCAGCGCGGCAGGTCGAACAGCAGCACGTCGGCAAGGTCCTCGCCCGCGCCCTCAACGACCAGCGTCGCGGCCTCGTCGACCCAGCCCAGCGCATCGCCGGCCGACAGCCGTTCACCATCGACACGCACCGCACCGCGCGCGACCTGGAGCCAGTAGCGCCGGTCCGGCGACAGCACCGCCTCGACACGCTCGCCCTCGCCCAGCAGCACGCCCTGCAGCGTGGCCTGCTGGCGGATCGCCAGGCTGCCGTCGCGGCCGTCGGGCGAGGCCAACACCGCCCAGGCGCCGCGCCGCGCCGCCGGATCGAATGCGCGCTGCGCGTGGCCGGGCGGCAGGTTGACGCGATCGGGCTGGATCCAGATCTGCAGGAAATGCACCGGCGCCAGCGCCGACTCGTTGAACTCGCTGTGCTCGATGCCGTGGCCAGCGCCCATCCACTGCAGCTCGCCGGCCGCCAGCGCGCCGCGGCCGCCCTGGTTGTCCGCATGCGCCAGCGTGCCTTCGAGCACGTAGCTGAGGATCTCCATGTTGGCGTGGCCGTGGGTCGGGAAGCCGGCGCCAGGCGCGACCCGGTCCTCGTTGATCACGCGCAACGGGCCGAAGCCCATCCACGCCGGGTCGTGGTAATGGCCGAACGAGAAGGTGTGGCGACTGTCGAGCCAGTCGGTCCGGACCTGGCCGCGGGCGTCGGCGGGGCGATGCAGTTTCATGACGGCACTCCTGGTCACCTCCCCCGCATGCGGGGGAGGTCGACGCGCACCGCGCGTCGGGTGGGGGCATGGGCCGAGGGCACACGCGCCCACGCCGAAAAATACGCGGGGCCCGGGATTGCCCCCGGACCCCGCTGGGAATCGCGACCCTGCCGCCGGCGCACCGGCGGCAGCGGACGTCACTGCGCGGTGGCAGCGGCCGGTGCGGCGGCGTCCTCGGCGACGACGGCCTCGGTCGTGATCCGCAGTTCGACCTCGTCGCTGACGTTCGGCGCATAGGCGCCGACGCCGAAATCGCTGCGCTTGATCTGCGCGACGGCGTCGAAGCCGGCGGCGGCGCGCTTGACCATCGGCTGCTCGCCGAACTTGTTGATCGTCACGTCGAGCACCACCGGCTTGGTGATGTCCTTGATCGTCAGATCACCGGTGACCTTGAGCTTGTTGGTGCCCGCGCTCTCGACCGACGTGCTCTTGAACGTGGCGTTGGGGTACTTGGCCGCGTCGAAGAAATCGGCGCTGCGCAGGTGGTCGTCGAACTCGGAGACATGCGAGTTCAGGCCGGCCAGCGGCAGCGTCACCTCGACCGAGGACGCGGACACGTTGTCGGCGTCGTACACGATGCGGCCTTCGACCTGACCGAAATGCGCCACCGGATGCGAGAAGCCGAAGTGGCTCCACTGCGCAACCACGTCGGTGTGGTGGGGATCGAGCACGTAGGTGCCCGACACACCGGCGATCGCCTGGGCGGTGTCCTGGGTCTCGGCGCCCGCCTCGCCCGAGGGCTGGGCGGGCGCGGACGCGGCGGGCGCATCGGCGGTGTTGGCGGGCGCGCCGTCCTGCTGGCCGCAGGCGGCGAGAGCGATGGCGGCGGCGAGCGGGAGCAGCAGACGGGTGGTGCGCATGACGGTGTCCTCGGATACGTGGATGGGAACTGCGGAAGGGTGGTGCGGGTAACTCAGACGATGCGCGCGGCTTCGTCGAACGGCAGGCGCGGCGAGCGCGGGAAGATCGTCGAAGGATCGCCCTTGCCCAGGTTGACCAGGAAGTTCGACTTGATCTGCGTGCCGGCGAAGAACTCGGCGTCGACCTTCGCATTGTCGAAGCCCGACATCGGGCCGGTATCGAGGCCCAGCGCGCGCGCGGCCAGGATCAGGTACGCGCCCTGCAGGCTGCCATTGCGGAACGCGGCCTCACGCCGGTTCTCGCGCGGGCCGTCGAACCAGGCCTTGGCATCGGTATGCGGAAACAAGAACGGCAGCTTCTCGTGGAAGTCCTCGTCGTGGCCGATGATGACCGTGACCGGCGCCGACAGCGTCTTGTCGCGGTTGCCCTCGCTCAACGCCGGCGCCAGCCGCGCCTTGCCCTCGGCAGACCTAACGAACACGAAGCGGGCCGGCGACATGTTGGCCGAGGTCGGGGCGAACTTCAGCAGGTCGTAGAGCCGGTGCAGCGTGGCGTCGTCGATCTGCCCGCCGAACCCGTTGTAGGTGCGGGCGGTGCGGAACAACTGGTCGAGCGCGGCATCGGGCAGGGCATCGGTCATCGAACGTCTCGCAAGGACTGGACTGGGCCGCAGTGTAGAGTCACGCGGCGGTGGCGCGCGTGCACCGCCCGGAACGGATGGTCACACTTGTGGAACGAAACCCGCACGACGGCGCCGATTGCCGACATATCTGGGCAGTCAGCGACGGCCGCGCCGGCAACGCCCGCCAAGCGGAAGCTCTAGCTGCGGCGGTGGCGGCGGAGCACCCCGTGGCGCAGCTGCATCTCACGCCCCGGGCGCCGTGGCGCTGGGCCGCCCCCCGGCGCCTGCCCGGCGCCGACGCCGCGTTCGGCGATCCTTACCAGCGGCGGTTGCGTACGCCCCCTGTGCTTGCGATCGGCTGCGGCCGACAAGCGGCGCTCGCCACCCGCCTCGCCGGTGCCCACGGCGCCCGAACCGTGCAGCTCCTCGACCCGCGCATCGATCCGCGACATTGGGATCTCGTCGTTGTGCCCGCGCACGACGCGCTGCGCGGCGACAACGTGCTGGTCGCGCGCGGCAGTCTGCATCCGGTCGACGACGACTGGCTGGCCACCGCCCGTGCGGCGCATCCGACACTGGCGACGCTGCCCGGGCCACGGATCGCGGTATTGCTGGGCGGCGATTCCAAACATGGCCGCTTCGACGTCGCCGCGTTCGAGACCCTGGCCGCGCGGCTCGACGCGCTGGTCGCCCGCGACGGCGGCAGCCTGCTGATCGCAGGCTCGCGGCGGACCCCATTGCCAGTGCGCGCCGCGCTGCGCGCCCGCTACGCCCAACGCGCCGCCCTGGTCTGGGCGGACGAGGCCGACGGCACGAACCCCTACCCCGGCCTGCTCGGCTGGGCAGACCGTATCGTCTGCTCGGCCGACTCGGTCAACATGCTCTCCGAGGCCGCCGCGACCCGCGCCCCGGTATTCGTGTTCGAACCCGAACGCATCGACGGCGGCCCGCGCCGCTTCGTCGACAGCCTGATCGCCGACGGCCGCCTCCACGTCCTGGGCGACGCCATGCCCGATATCCCCGTCGTTCCCCTGCGCGAAACCGCCAGGATCGCCGCCGAGATCCGCACCCGCCTCCTCTAAAACCGGGGTCAGAGTGCATTTTCCCGAGAAATTGCACGCTGACCCCGGTTTTGGCTGCGCACCCAGGCTGCGGCGATCTCGACCGCATTCTGGGCGTCGTCGAGTGCGACATCCGGCGAGACACCCTCGGGATAGGCGTGGCCTTTCCGATCGACGAACGCCGCGGTCGTCAGCCAGAGCCGGCTGCCATCGGGCAAGGGAAAATCCTGATTAGAGGTCGCCAGCCCGGCGGTTGGTTGTCCGAAGAAGCGTGTCCGCGCACGTCCCCGGAAGGCGACGGCCACCGCCTCGCCAGAGCTTGCGGTCTCCGGGCCGATCAGCACCGCCACTGGGACCCCGGCGAGATCACTGGCGCACGCGTCAAGCCGATCCGGACGCCACGCGGTGCTTCGACCCGCACGATCCTTGATCGCACCGATGTCGCCATCGCCCAGCAACGGCCGCAGCCCCGCGAGCATCGGCCACATGTTGCCGCCCATGTTGCCGCGCAGATCGACGATCCAGCCCGAGGACGCCGCGGTGCGCTGGTCCGCAATGGCAGCGCACAGCGTCTCGCCAAAGCGTCGCCCGGCCTCTCGGTCCGTTCCGCGCAGACCGGGCACCCGTAGGTAGCCGACGCCATCGCGCACATCCGACGCGATCGGTTCCGTCGCAACGGCATCGGCGCGGTACTGCGCCGATGCCTCTGCGGATTGCAGCATGCTGTGTCGGTCTCCGAGCGCCTGGAGCAGTTGGCGAATCGGTGCGTGTGCCGCCGATGCGGGCGCCTCGTCGAGCGCTGGCAAGCGCCCAGTCACCGCCGCCCAGTCGATGCGATCCGCATGCAAGGCCTGCTCGCGTACCGCATGGATCGCGGCCTCCAGCAGCGTGCGTGCCGACAACGCCTTCAACCTCACGGCCCGGGCCGTCATCGCGCCCGTCGGCTGCAAGGTGACGCCAAGCTTGAGCCGAGTCGTGGCTGGCGGCACGTACAAGCGAAGCACCTGCGAGCGGGCGCCCTCGCCCAGGGCGACGGGATGCGCGCCCGTGCTGGTGAAAGCCAGCCGTCCGTCTGGCCCGTCCGCTCGCAACCACAGCGTCGCAACCCCTGGCCCGCTCAGGACCTCGAGCACGCCGGACAGTTCGACGTCTCGCCCACGGTAAGCGTCGGCCTCCAGGGCCGTGATCGCACCTGCGAAACCGGAGGGTCCTGTCGCCTCGGCCGACAGCGTGAGCGCAGCCCCTCCCGGCGCATCCAGATTGCCGCCGCCGGCCACGACCGATTCGGGCCCCATCGGCGACCACGATACCGACGCCTGCGCCATGCCCCCTACCAGCAGCAACCCCCACAGCAATCCGTGACGACGCATCCGGTTCACCTCCTGTGCGATGCAGCGCGCATCGTAGCGAGACGACGCGCCCCGGTGCATCGCCAGCACTTCCGCCTCTAGAACCGGGGTCAGAGTGCAATTCTTTTGAAATTGCACTCTGACCCCGGTTTTGGGGGGTGTGAACGCGGGCTCGACAAGAGGTGGGCGAGGATGGACTGCACGTCTTCATCACGCGCTGTCGCCCGCACCGATCGCCGGTCGGGGCGGCCATCCACGTCGTTCCCTGCATCCCGAGGAATCTCCATGCGCGCTCTGGTCGTTCCGCTTCAGGATGCGCCCTCGCCCGAACGCCTGAAAGGCCGCGTCGATGCGCGCCTGTCCGAACTGCTGCCCCGGCCCGCCGATCATCGCGATCTGGTGTGCATGGCGATGCGCGAGGCTGCGCTCGCGGCGGGCAAGCGGACGCGTCCGTTGATGGTCGTGATCGCGGGCCGGGAGCTCGGCGGCGATCCGGCCGCTTTGCTCGACCTGGGCTGTGCGATGGAAATGGTGCATGCCGCGTCGCTGGTGCTCGACGACATGCCGTGCATGGATAACGCAGCGCTACGGCGCGGCCGACCGACAATCCACCGCCGTTTCGGCGAGGACGTCGCCGCGCTAGCCTCGGTGGGGCTGCTCAGCCAGGCGTTCGCGACGGTGGCGGCCTTGCCGGGTGTGGCCCCCGCCGCGCGCACGCGCATGGTCGGGGTGCTCGCCACCGCGATCGGACCCCAGGGCCTGGTCCGCGGCCAGTGCCTGGATCTGCGCGACAGTGGCGTACGCGCCGCAGACGAGATCGCCGACACCAACCATCTCAAGACCGGCGCATTGTTCGTGGCGGCGCTGGAGATGGCCGCGCTGCTCGCCGATGCTGACGAGAGCACGCGGCGTGCGCTCGGCCGGGTCGCACTCGAGCTGGGGCAGGCGTTCCAGCTCCAGGACGATCTGCGCGACAGCCACGACAGTGCATCCACCGGCAAGGACAGCCACCAGGATGCCGGCAAGTCGACCCTGCCGTCGTTGCTCGGCGTCGACGAAGCCGAGCGCCGGCTGCGCGTGCATCTGCAGCGCGCCCGCGACACGCTGGCGGACCTCTACGGCGAGGACAGCGCGCTGGAGGCGTACTGCAGCCGCCTGTTCGGAGCGCCGCGATGAAGCTCGCGGCCGGTGCCGGCGACGCGGCGTCGTTGGTGGCCCGCAAGAACGATCACCTGGACATCGTGCTCGACGACGCCCGTGCCCGCACGCGCGTGGCGACCGGCCTGGCCGACTACGTGTTCGAACATTGCGCGCTGCCCGAGCTCGACCTCGATGCGATCGATCTGAGTACCACGCTGTTCGGACGCCTGCTGCGCGCGCCGCTACTGATCAGCTCGATGACCGGCGGCGCGCTGCGCGCGACCGCGATCAACCGCCACCTCGCCGAAGCCGCGCAAGCGCTGGGCATTGCCTTGGCCGTGGGCTCGCAGCGGGTGGCGTTGGAAACCCCGGCCGACCACGGCTTGACCCGGGACCTGCGGCGCCGCGCACCCGACGTGCCGATCCTTGCCAATCTCGGCGCTGCGCAACTGCGCGACGGCGGCCCGGACCTGGCGCGGCGTGCGGTCGAGATGATCGACGCCGACGCGTTGATCGTGCATCTCAATCCGCTGCAGGAAGCGGTCCAGCGCGGCGGCGATCGCGACTGGCGCGGCATTCTCGGCGCGATCGAGCAACTGGCCACGCGTACGCCCGTGCCGCTGGTGGCCAAGGAAGTGGGCGCGGGCCTGTCGCCCGACGTCGCCCGGCGCCTGTGGAACGCGGGCGTGTCGGTGATCGATGTCGCCGGTGCCGGCGGCACCAGTTGGGCCGCAGTCGAGGCCGAACGCGCACGCGATCCTGCGGACCGGGCCGTGGCGATGGCCTTCGCCGGCTGGGGGATTCCGACTGCGCGAGCGATCGCCGACGTCCGCCAGGCGCTGCCCGAGGCCACGCTGATCGCCTCGGGCGGGATCCGCGACGGTGTCGACGCCGCCAAGGCGATCGCGCTGGGCGCCGATCTCGTTGGTCAGGCCGCATCGTTGCTCGCCAGCGCGGTGGCCTCGACCGAGGCGGTCATCGCCCATTTCGAGATCGTGGTGCGGCAGTTGCGGATCGCCTGCTTCTGCACCAGCAGCCGCGACCTCGGCGCCCTGCGCAATGCGCCCCTGCGCGACCAGCGTGGCGACCGCATCCCGCCGCCGGCATGACCCATTTCGCGTTCGTCGCCCCGCCCTTTCCCAGTCACATGCGCGCGCTGCAGACGGTCGCGCAGGCGCTGATCGATCGCGGTCACCAAGCCACCTTCTTCCATCTGCCAGAGGCCGCGGGCTGGCTCAGCGACCCGCGCATCGGCTTTCGCGCGGTCGGGGCGGCCGACCAGCCAGCCGGCGCGCTGGCCGCGATGCTGCGGCGGGCCGCGCGGCCCGGTGGCCCCCTGGGCCTGCGCCGCGTGATCCAGGACGTCGCCGAGTCGACCGACTTGCTGTGCCGCACCCTGCCCGATGCCTTTGCGCGCGCCGGCATCGACGCGGTGGTCTGCGATCAAATGGAGGCGGCCGGCGGCCTCGTGGCCGAGGCGCGCGGCCTGCCCTACGTCTCGGTCGCCTGCGCGCTGCCGGTCAACCGCGAGCCCGGCGTGCCGCTGCCGGTGATGCCGTGGGCCTACGCCGACGATGCGCGGACACGGCAGCTGTGCGAGGCGAGCAGCCGCGTCTACGACCGTCTGATGGCGCCGCACTGCCAGGTGATCGCGCGCCACGCGGCGGCGTTCGGCCTGCCGCCCCGCCAGGCGCTGCACGACTGCCTGTCGCCGTACGCGCAGCTCAGCCAGACCGTCGCCAGGCTGGAATTTCCGCGCCGCGCGCTGCCCGCGCACTTCCATCATGTCGGTCCGTTGCGCGATGCGACGCCCGATCCGCCGCTGACGCTGGACCTGGCGGCGGACCGGCCGCTGGTGTTCGCGTCGCTGGGCACCCTGCAGGGCCAGCGGTTGGCAATCTTCCGCCGCATCGTGCGCGCCTGCCGCCGGTTGGATGCGCACCTGGTGCTGGCCCACTGCGGTGGCCTGTCGCCGGCCCAGGCGCGCAGCTTGCAGGTGCCCGGCGAGGTCGAGGTCGTGGACTTCGTGCCGCAACGCGCGATGCTTGCACGCGCCGATGCGGTGATCTCGCACGCCGGGCTCAATACCGTCCTCGATGCCTGCGTCGCCGGCACGCCGATTCTCGCGCTGCCGATCGCCTTCGATCAGCCGGGGGTCGCGGCCCGCGTGGTCCATGCCGGCGCCGGCCTGAAGGCCTCCGCGCACCTGGCCGGCGCCAGCCGCTTGCAACGCCTGCTGACCCGGCTGCTCACCGAACCGGACTTCCGGCAGCGCGCGCAGGCGCTGGGCGTCGCGGCGCAGGCCGCGGGCGGCAGCGCGCGTGCCGCCCGGATCGTGGAGGCGGTGGCGACCACCGCCCGCCCCGTGTTGGCCGAGGCCGCCTGATGGACGCGCATCACGACTTGATCCTGGTCGGCGGTGGACTGGCCAACGCGCTGATCGCGCTGCGCCTGCGCGATACCCGCCCCGACCTGCGCGTGCTGGTGCTTGAGCGCGGTCCGCAGCCCTGCGGCAATCACACCTGGTCGTTCCACGACAGTGACCTGACCGATGCGCAGCGGCGCTGGCTGGCACCGCTGGTGCATCGCCATTGGCCGGCGTACACCGTGCGCTTCCCCGAGCGGCAACGGCGCCTGGACGGCGGCTATGCCAGCGTGCTGTCGGACACCCTCGCCGCACGCCTGCGCGACGCGCTCGGCGATGGGCTGCACTGCGACACGGCGGTCGTCGAGCTGGCGCCGACGCAGGTCGTGCTCGGCGATGGCCGCACGCTCACCGCCGATGCCGTCGTCGACGGCCGCGGCGCACGCCGGAGCCCGTCCATGGCGCTCGGCCACCAGGCGTTTCTCGGCCGCGTGCTGCGCACCGCGCAGCCGCATGGGCTGGAACTGCCGATGATCATGGACGCCGATGTGCCCCAGGGACAGGGCTACCGGTTCGTCTATCTACTGCCGTTCTCGGCCGACACCGTGCTAGTGGAGGACACCCACTACGTCGACGACGACCAGCCCGATTTCGATGCACTCGGCGCGAACATCGACCGCTACGCACGCAACCGCGACTGGCAGGTGACGGCCTGTCTGCGCGAGGAACGCGGCGTGCTGCCGATCGTGCTCGACGGCGATGTCGATGCGTTCTGGGACGAAGGCGGCCGTCAGCCGCGCGCCGGTCTCGCCGCCGGCTTGTTCCACCCCACCACCGGTTACTCGCTGCCGCACGCCGTCCGGCTCGCCGACCGCATCGTCGCAAGCCCCCGGCTCGATGCCGAGTCTCTGTACGCACTCACCCGGGACGAAGCATGCATGCGCTGGCAGCGTCAGGCGTTCTTCCGCGCGCTCAATCGCATGCTGTTCCGCGCCGGCCGCCCGCAAGACCGCTGGCGCGTGATGCAACGCTTCTACGGTCTGCCAGCGGACCTGATCGCCCGGTTCTATGCCGACCGCCTGCACCTGTTGGACAAGCTGCGCATCGTCGCCGGCAAGCCGCCGGTCCCGGTCGCGGCCGCCTGGCGCGCCGTGCGCGACACCCCCATCGCTTCGAGGAAGACGCCATGACGGCACCCAAACGCGCTGTGGTGATCGGCGCGGGTTTCGGCGGGCTCGCGCTCGCCATCCGGCTGCAGGCCGGCGGCTGGCAGACCACGCTGCTCGACAAACGCGACAAGCCCGGCGGCCGCGCCTACGTCTACGAAGACCAGGGCTTCGTCTTCGACGCCGGCCCGACCGTGATCACCGATCCCTCGGCGCTGGAGGAACTGTTCGCGCTGACCGGCCGGCGCATGGCCGACTACGTCGCGCTGCTGCCGGTTGAGCCGTTCTACCGATTGTGCTGGGAGGACGGCTCGCACTTCGATTACGCCAACGACCAGGACGCGCTCGACCGCCAGATCCACGCGCGCAACCCGGCCGATGTCGCCGGCTATCGGCGCTTCCTCGCCTACTCCAAAGCCGTGTTCGAGGCCGGCTACGTCGAACTGGGCGCGGTGCCGTTCCTGTCGTTCCGCGACATGCTTGCCGCCGGCCCGCGTCTGGCCCGGCTGCAGGCGTGGAAGAGCGTGTACGGCATGGTGGCGCGTTTCATCCAGGACGAGCACCTGCGCCAGACGTTCTCGTTCCATTCGCTGCTGGTCGGCGGCAATCCGTTCAAGACCTCGTCCATCTACACCTTGATCCACGCGCTGGAGCGGCAGTGGGGCGTGTGGTTCCCGCGTGGCGGCACCGGTGCGCTGGTGCGCGGGCTGGTGCGGCTGTTCGAGGACATGGGCGGACACATCGAACTCAATGCCGACGTCGCCCGGATCGAGGTCGCGCAGTCGCGCGCCACCAGCGTGCAGTTGGCCGACGGCCGGCAGTTCGCGCTCGACGCGCTGGCCTCCAACGCCGATGTCGTGCACACCTACGACCGCTTGCTCGGCCACCATCCGCGCGGCGCACAGCAGGCGGCCGCGCTCAAGCGCAAGCGCTTCAGCATGTCGCTGTTCGTGCTGTACTTCGGTCTCGATCACCGTCACGAGCAATTGCGGCATCACACCGTGTGCTTCGGCCAGCGCTACCGCGGCCTGATCGACGAGATCTTCGACGGCCGGACGCTCCCCGACGACTTCTCGCTCTACCTGCACGCCCCCTGCGCGACCGATCCCTCGCTCGCACCGCCCGGCTGCGGCAGCCACTACGTGCTCGCACCAGTGCCGCACCTGGGCAATGCCGACATCGACTGGGACGTTGAAGGCCCGCGCTATCGCGACCGCATCTTCGACTACCTCGAGCGCTTCTACATGCCCGGCCTGCGCCAGCAACTGGTCACCAGTCGCTTCATCACCCCGTTCGATTTCCGCGACACGCTCAATGCGCATCACGGCTCGGCGTTCTCGCTCGAACCGGTGCTGACCCAGAGCGCGTGGTTCCGTCCGCACAACCGCGACGCCGATATTCCCAACCTCTATCTCGTCGGCGCCGGCACCCATCCTGGCGCCGGCGTGCCCGGTGTCGTCGGTTCGGCCAAGGCCACCGCTGCACTGATGCTCGACAGCGCGGCGCCATGAGCAGCGCGCTGCTCGCGCACGCGCATCGCACGATCGCGGCCGGCTCCAAGAGCTTCGCCACCGCGTCGCGGTTGTTCGATGCCCAGACTCGTCGCAGCGCCGTCCTGTTGTACGCCTGGTGCCGCCACTGCGACGACGTTGTCGATGGCCAGCATCTGGGTGCGGGCGGCGCGGCCGATCCGGGCGGGGGCGCCGAGCGTCTGCACATGCTCTACGCGCAAACCCGACAGGCCTACGCGGGCGAGACGATGACCGAGCCCGCCTTCGCCGCGCTGCAGGCCGTCGCCCTCGCGCACCGCATCCCAATCGCGCTGCCGCTGGCGCATCTGGATGGCTTCGCGATGGACGTCGACGGGCATCGCTACGACACGCTCGACGACACGCTGCGCTACTGCTACCACGTCGCCGGCGTGGTAGGCCTGATGATGGCGCGCATCATGGGCGCGCACGACGACGCCACGCTCGACCGCGCCTGCGACCTCGGCCTGGCGTTTCAGCTGACCAACATCGCGCGCGACATCGTCGATGACGCGCAGGTGGGCCGCTGCTACCTGCCCGACACCTGGCTGGCCATGCACCGGGTGCCGAGGGCGGAACTGGCCGATCCTCGCCACCGGCACGCCCTGGCCGACATGGCCGCAGCGCTCGTACGCGCCGCCGAGCCCTACTACGCGTCCGCCCGGCACGGCCTGGCAGCGCTGCCGCTGCGTTCGGCGTGGGCGGTGGCCACCGCCCACGGGGTCTATCGCGAGATCGGCCTGCGGGTCGAACGCGAGGGTATGCGGGCGTGGGACCGGCGTGTCAGCACCTCGCGTGCGACCAAGCTGCGACTGCTCCTGCGCGCCGCCGGTACCGCCGTGCGGTCGCGGCGGCAGGTCTCGCCAGCACGCCCGGCGCAGCTGTGGCAGCGGCCGTTGACCTCAGACGCGGGGCGATGACCTGGGCGCAGCGTGCCGGCGCAGCGGGCCGCCGTGGATGCGCCGCAGATCGGCCTTGAGCCGGTCCACCGAAGGCGCCCACAGGAAGCCGAACGACACGCAGCCGTCCTTGCCGTCCACCGCGTGGTGCATGCGATGGGCCTGGTACAGGCGCTTGAGATAGCCGCGGCGCGGCACGTAGCGGAACGGCCAGCGCTGGTGCACCAGGCCATCGTGCGCGATGAAGTAGAGCGCACCGTAGGCGGTCATGCCTGCGCCGATCCATTGCAGCGGCGGCCGGCCATTCGTCCCCAGGTAGATCAGCGCGATCGCGATGCCGGCGAACACCACCGCGAACAGGTCGTTCCTCTCGAAGCGCCCGCGCCGCGGCACATGGTGCGAACGATGCCAGCCCCACCCCCAGCCGTGCATGATGTACTTGTGCGCGGCCCAGGCCACCCACTCCATCGCAGCCAGTGTGCAGAGGAAGACCGCAGTGTTGGTGAGCAGGGACATGGCCGGCGTCGCGGGCGGATGCGACAGCGTAACCACGCGCTGTGAAAGGCCGCGTCAGGGTGGCATGGCCCAACGGTCGCGGCGCCTGTGACCCGGCCGCGCTCCTGGCGCTCGGGCTGGCGCCTGGAGGACAGGCTGGCCTTCCCACGCCTGCGCTGGCTGCGCCACGACAGCCTGGTGGTGCTGGCCACGCTGGGCCTACACGTGCTGTGGCTGCGCATGCTCGGTCGCAGCCTGGTCTGTCCCTGCGGCGTGGTCACGCTGTGGCAGTTCAGCGACGATCCCGCGCAGAACTCCCAGCAGGCCGCCGATGCCTACTCGCTGCTGCACGTCATCTTCGGGATGGGGCTCTATCTCGTCTTCACCTGGCTGCGTCCGCGCTGGCCGCGCATCGACCGCGCCGTGCTGGCGCTGATCAGCAGCACCGCCTGGGAGATCATCGAGAACACGCCCTGGGTCATCGCGCTGCTGAACAATGCGACCAACGCCGCGCCCGACTACCACGGCGACAGCATCCTCAACTCGCTGGCCGACACCGGCTTTGCGATGCTCGGCTTCGCGATCGCCACGCGTCTGCCCTTGCGATGGATCGTCGTGCTGGCGCTGGCGCTCGAACTGAGCGTGAGCCTGCGCATCCATGACGGCCTCCTGCTCGCCGGTGGCCGCCTGGTGCTCGGGCTCTTCAGATAGCGCCGGTGATCGCGGCCACGCGCAGGCGACCCGCCTAGATCCGACCGCCCGGTGTGCGCGGCAGCAGCGCGGTCGCCAGCCCGAGCAGCGGCAGGTAGGCGGTGACGTGGTACACCCAGACGATGCCGCGCGCGTCGGCCAGTTGACCGAGCGCGGCCGCGCCGATGCCGCCGATCCCGAACATCAGACCGAACATCACGCCCGACACCATGCCCACACGGCCCGGGACCGCCTCCTGCGCATAGACCACAAGGGCGGCGAAGGCCGACGACATCACCAGGCCGATCACCACCGCCAGCACGACTGTCGCCATCAGCCCGACATACGGCAGCGCCAGCGCGAACGGCGCCACCCCCAGGAACGAGATCCAGATCACCGCCTTGCGCCCGATGCGGTCGCCGACCGGACCGCCGGCGAATGTGCCCAGCGCGATCGCGCCGAGGAACAGGAACAGACAGACCTGGCTCTGCTGCACGCCCAAGTCGAAGCGCTCGATGAGGTAGAACGTGAAGTAGTTGGTGAACGAGGCGATGTAGACGAACTTCGCGAACATCAGCACCGCCACCACCACGATCGCCTGGACGACCTTGCCGCGCGGCAATCCGCTGCCGCGGCGGCCCGCCAGGCTCGCCAGCCGCGCCTGGCCGTGCTGCACCGACCAGCGCGTGAGCCGCAGCAGCACGAACACCGCGAGCCCTGCGACCAGCATCAGCCAGGCGACCGCCGACTGCCCATGTGGAATCACGACCGCGGCCGCCAGCAACGGACCGATGGCCTGACCGGTGTTGCCGCCGACCTGGAATGTCGACTGCGCGGTGCCGAAGCGCCCACCCGACCCCATCCGCGCCACGCGCGAGGCCTCGGGATGGAACGTCGCCGAACCGACGCCGACGATCGCCGCCGCCAGCAACAGCATCGGATAGCTGTGCGCCGCCGCGAGGGTCGCGATACCGACAAACGTCACCGCCATGCCGGCCGGCAGCAGATACGGCATCGGGTGGCGATCGGTGTACAGGCCGATCCACGGCTGCAGCAACGAGGCGGTGATCTGGTAGACCAATGCGATGCCGCCGATCTGCCCGAAGCTCAGGTCGAAATTGCTTTTGAGCATCGGGAAGATCGCCGGCAGCGTCGCCTGGATCAGGTCGTTGAGCAGATGCGCGAACGCGGCGGCGCCGACCACGCCGAGCGCGAAGCCCTGCGCAGGCGGGGTCGGATCGGATGCGACGGCGGCGGGGGGCTGGGACGAAGGCTCGGACATCGAAGATCGGTTGAATCGCGAGCGCCGCGGCCCGCGCGCCCGCGTGGTCCGCGGCGGCCTCGGGGCGCATCGGCGGCGCCGGATGCGTGTGTGTGGGGAACCGAAGCCTAGGCCATCGCCGTCGGCGTGTCATGCGCCCGCACACGCGCCGGTATGCTGTGCGCATGCACGACCACGTCACCACCGGGTTCGCGCTGCGTCCTGCGCGGCTCGACGATATCGACGGCATCTTCCACGTCCGCACTTCGGTGCACGAGAACGCGCTGAGTCTCGATGCGCTCGCGGCCCTGGGCATCACCCCCGCATCGATCGCACAGAGGCTGCAGGACGCGCCCTGCGCCTGGGTCGCCTGCGACGGGCCGACGGTCGTGGGCTTTTCGATGGTCGACCTGGACGAAGGTGCGCTGTTCGCCGCGTTCGTGCTGCCGTCGCACGAGGGCCGCGGCATCGGCAAGGCGCTCGTGGCGCCGGCCGAGCGCGCCTTGTTCGCGCGGCATTCGATCGCCTGGCTCGAGACTGCCGGCGGCTCGCGTGCAGAGGGCTTCTATCGCCGCCTGGGCTGGGGCCAGGCATCCGACATCGGCGGCGGCGACATCCGGCTGGAGAAGCAGCGTCCCTGACGCGCGCCGGCGGTGCCGTCAGCGCGCCGCCGGCCCGAGCCCGCCCGCGCCCTTCGTGCGTGCAGTCCGGCGACGCTGCCGGCGTTCGAGCCGCGCCCATTCGAGCAGCAGCAACGCCATGCCGCCGTTGAGCACCAGTTCGCCGGGCCAGATGGCCGCATAGCCATGTCCAGTCGCCATCGCCGCAACCAGGCCAACGACATCGACGATGGCGCCGGCAGCAACCAGCGTGCCGCACAACTTGATGCCGCGGGGTTGCCCGGTGGCGGTCATCATCCACAGCGCGGCGACGATCAGCAGTGTGGTGACGATGAGGTAGGCGATGGTCATCGACGCTCCTCCGGGTCAGGGCCGACGACGCGCTCGACCAGCCGCTCGGCCATGCGATCGCCGCGACGATGCAGCAGCCGTTGCACGATCGCGGTCGCCTGCAGTCCGAAACAGCCGACCAGGAACGCGATGCCGGCCTGCAGGTGAGCCCCGGCCCCGGCGAAGAAGCGCTCGTTGAGCGCCGGCCCGACGAACACCGCGACCAGCGCGCCGCTGATCGCCCGCACCATCGCCCGGTGCCGCGACGGCGCATCGTCGAGGACCAGCGGCAACAGCGCGCCGCAGACCCCGGCCAGGACGATCCACAGTTGGATCAGCATGCTGTCCATGGCCTGTCCTCACTTCGGTGAAAGCACGACATCCGCGCCGCGCGCGCCGCGCACCGTGACCGCCGCCCCCGGCGCGCTCGGCAGCACGACCGTGCGGCCCACCCACCGGTCGCAGCCTCCACCGCTGGTGCCCGCGGTGAACACGTGCCACTGCTGCCCCGTGTCCACGGCTGCCAACTCCAGGACGGCGCGGCACGGGGTCGCGCCGCCCTGCCGCCATTCGCCCGAGCGCTCGCCCAACGCGGCAGCGACCAGACGCAGCTCGACCGCGGTGTCGCCGGGCGCCGACAGCGCCAGCGTGCGCGCCCCACTCGCAGTGGCCGCATCGCCCGCCGGGCGCAAGGTGAGCGACGTCAGCGACAGCCCGTCCAGACGCAGGCGCTGACCGTCGACCTGCACTGTCAGCCTGCGCCCGGAGAGACGGTCGCAGGCCGTGCCGCCATTCACCGACAGCCCGGGCGTGTAGCCGGTGCCCTCGCGCTTGAGCGGCAGCCGGCACGCCCATGGCGCGCCGAGGCGCAGTTCGCCGCCGCCCGGCGTCAGTTGCAACCGCACCGCATGCGGCACCGGACCGTCCCATCCGCTGCCCAGCCAGACGTCGGCGTTGGCGTTGGCGTCGGCGGCGTGTCCGGCGAATGCCGGCAGCCAGGCGGCCAGCAGCGCGACGCCTCGAAGTGTCCATCTGTCCATGTTCGCTGTCCTCTGTTCGTCGACCGCGCCATTGCGATCGATCAGCCCCACACGCGCCATGCCGATGCGACTGCCGCAGCCAACCCCGCCGCTGCCGTCGCCACGAGCCAGGCGACGCTTCGCCTGCGCTGCGGGATCGGCGGCAGGGAACGCGCGATCGCCTCGGCCATCTCCGGTGTCAGTCCGAACTCGATGGTGCGTCTCATCACCGCATCCCGTCCGTGGGCAACGGCAGGTCATCGAAGTACACCCGAACCTCCTCGCAGTCCTCGCCATGCAGTTCGACCCGCAGCCGGTGCACGACCTCCCGCCCGCGCCGGCGCCCCAGCAGTCGCAACGCATGCACGCGGCCGTCGGGATGCCGCCGCACGGTGCAGGCGACATGCAGTTCGGCATGGGCGAGGCGATGTCGCCGCCACGGGCGCAGGTTCTCGAGTGCGGTGCCACCGTGCGCGAGCCGCATCAACGCCTCGTGTCGGCAGCGCTGGAAGACTGCCTCCATGCGCGCGTGCCCATCACGCACGGCGCCCTGGAAGGCGTCGACCAGCATGGCGAGCGGATAGCGCTGGGTCGCCACTCAGGCGCCCTCCATCCAGGCGGGCTTGCGCGGAAAGCCGACGTGGTAGCAGAGCCATTGCAGCACCACCTGATGCTCGCCGACCTGGAGAATGGTGAAGCTCTTCTCGAGCCCGACGATGCTGCCGCGCGGCGCGTCGGTCAGGCAGCGATTGAGCAGCGCGCGGGCCGCCTCGACTTCCTCGTCGGTGCGCATGCGCGTGGGATTGTCGGTGCCCACGACGATGCGCTTGACGAACTTCACCTCGCTCAGATCAAACATCGGATGCTCCCGGTGCGGGTTCGGCGGCCATCGACGCCGGACGGCGTCGCCGTCATCGGCGTCCCGCCTTCCATGTCGATCGCTGCGAAAGTGCGCCCGCGCACGCGGCGCGGGCGCGATGCGATCAGGTCACCGGCACCGGTGCGCTGATCTTTCTCGGCGCACAGGCCGTCTGCAGGATGTCGAGCACCCGCGCCAGACCTTCGGGCAACCCGTTGTCCTCGGCGTGCACGTTGACGTGGTACTTGGCCGAATTGTCCGACGAGCGGGTGTTCTCCTTGTGCGTGGCGACCGAGCCCTGGATGCGGACCTTGGCGCTGAACACCCCCCAGCCGACCTGCATCGTCGCGTCCAGGCTCGCCGAGGCGTCGGTGCTGTCCTTGCTGGAGAACGACGACTTCACCTCCATGTCAAAAGTGACGTCGACCGTGCTGATCGACAGGTTGGGCACCTTGACGATCGCCAGCAGCGGCACCTCCAGTTCCACTTCCTCTTCGTGGATGTCGGGGTTGGCCGGATCGATGCTGTCCACCGGCCGCTTGAAGCGGAATGTGGCGGTGCGCGTGTCGCCGACGCCGGTGGGGTCGTTCGCCGGATCGGCCGGCGGCAGGAAGCCGATCACCTTGATGAAATCGGCTGTGGCCTGCGCAAGCCGGACCTGCGCATCGCAGGCCGCGTTCAGCGGTCCGCCGATGAGATCGCCCATCGGCAACCCTTGGAACTGATCGGAAATGTTGACGAGTTCGTTTGCCATGTCATTGCTCCTTGAAGTCCGCTAGACCGGAAGGTCGCCCTCCTCGGGCGGCCAGCTCTGGCCGACCGTGCGAAAGACGCCCTGGGTCTGCGCGAGATGGTTGATGAGTCTGGCGGCGCCGTCCGTCGGCTCGGAGCCCTCCACGCGCAACACAACGTGGACGGAGCCTTGTCCACCAGCGACCGCCGCGCCGGTGTCGACGTTGATACAGGGCCGGGACCCGCTGCCGCGGCGCGCCCAGGCGCGCTCGGGCGGATCGTCGCGCGCAGGCGTCTGCTCTTCACGCGCGGTCAACCCGCCCAGGTCGGCGTCGAAGGTGATCTCGACGTCCTTGATGCGCAGCACATTGGTGGACACCAGCGGCAGCAACGGCGCCCGGTAGAGATCCTCATCGCCGGGCTGCGCGTCGGGATGCATCGATGGCAGCCGGATCACCACGCTCTTGGGTCGGTTGTCCTCGTCGAAGAACTCGCCCAGGTGCGCGGTCTGGTGTTGCTCGATCCGGTCCTGCGCCTCGATCACCGCGCCTGCGAGCGCCTCGATCAGGCTGTTGAGCGTCGTCTGTGTCGTCATGTCGGGAGTCCTTGCCGGCAGGCGCCGGGGATGCGTTCAACCGGCCGCGGGATCGGCGGGAAAGGCCTCGACCCGCGCCAGCCAGCCGCGCAGGAAGCGCTGCAGCGAGGGGCGACGCGCGACCAGCGTGCGGTAGTAGTCGATGCGGCCCTTGCGATAGGCGAGGTACACCGCGACCGGATCGGCCGCTTCGAGCGCGGCGAGCGTGCCGCGGCCGAACGCGCCGTCCACCTGCAGCCGCGGCTGCGCGCCCAAGTCGTTGAGCACGCGCTGCAGCAGCTTGATGGCATTGGCGCCGGCGTTGACGTGGAAGTCGAACACGATCTCGGCCAGCGGCTGCAGGGCGATCGCGTCGCCATGCACCGGGTCCCAGTACAGCCGGCGATAGAGCACCGCGGCCTGTGCATCGGTCAGCGCGCGCAATGCATCCAGGCTGGGCGTCACGCCCAGCAACGCCTGCGCATGCCGGCGAAAAGTGGCGAAGGTGATGCCCCTGTTGGTCGCGCCGCCCGGGTCGGCCGGATCGTTGACGTAGCCGCCCTCGAAGCGCAGCAAATGGGGAAAGAAGCGTTGAAAGTCGGCCATGACATCCTCGTTGCGCGGGTGCGCTGTGCGATGGATGCAGCCTCCTCGACGCCGTGCCCGGGGCCCATCGGCAGGATGCCGAGACCGCGGTGCGCGCTTGCCGACCTTGCATGGCCCGTGTGCGCAGGCGTGCAGCGTTCGCGCCCGTGGCATCGGCGCTGGCGTCGCCAAGGATCGGCATCGCACCGATGGCGCGCCGTACGACCGGCGACAACAGTGCCGAGCACGCGCCGCTGCGCGAGACCGGAGCCGGCACCCGCATGTCGACACGCCTTCTGCCGTTGCCCTGCCCGACAGTGCGCACGCGCGTGTGCGTGCCAGCCGCAGCCGCTCGGGCGACATCGCACCCGAGTGGCGCGTCGAGCCCGCGCGCAGCACGCACACCGTCAGCGGGCGCCGTACGCGCCATCGGCGCCGCCTTCGTCCAGTCGGCTGATCCCTTCGCGCAACGCATAGCGGGTCAGGCCGGCGATGCCCATGACGCCGAGCTTGGCGAACACATGCTCGCGATGCGTCGCCACCGTCTTTTCGCTGATGTGCAGCCGCGCGGCGATCTGCCGCGTCGACCAGCCTTCGGCATAGAGCTGGGTGACCTCGCGTTCGCGTCCGGTCAGCGGCGACGGCCCCAAGCCGACATCGCGGTTGCGGTAGGCATCGATGAACACCGCTTCCAATCCCGGACTGAGCACCATGCGGCCGCCGGCCACGCCGCGCAGCGCAGCGAGCAGGACCTCCAGCGAATCGCGCTTGAGCACATAGCCGCGCGCGCCGGCATCGAAGGCCTCCTTGACCGCGCTGTGGCTACCGGCATGCGCCAGGCACAGCACGCGTGCCTCGGGCATTCTCGCCAGCAGGCGGCGGGTCGCCTCGATGCCGTTCATGCCCGACATCGCAGGCTCGACCACCGCGATGTCGAAGGCCAGGCGCCGCGCCAGCCGCAGCATCTCCAGGCCGTCGCCGGCCACCCCTGCGATCTCGAATTGTGGGTCGCCGGCGAGCAATGCACGTACACCGTCGCGCACCATCGTCTGGCCGTCGACCAGCAGAATGCGCAGCGTCATCGCGCACCTCCGCGCATTCCCAGGCCTGAGCCCAACACCTCGCGCCAATGCGCGGTCGCCTCGTTCACATGCCGTCGCCGGATCATCGCTCCCCTCCCTAGCGTCGATGACGCGGCGAGCGCCGCCCCCGGACCGAGCATCGCCAGCACGCCCGCCCAAAGTCCTTCCGGAAAGCTTCCGGGCCGGCGGCGCACCACGGTATCCGCCGATGCGCGACCCGCGCCGATCGCACGTGCGCGCGTTCCAACGGACATGGATTCGCGAAGACACCGGCATCCGCGCCGGCGCCACAGGAGGGCGAATGGCGAACAAGACCCCGGCGATCTGGCGCCGATTCCGGATGGGCGACTGGATCGTCGTTCCCGCAGAGGGCTGCCTGCTGCGCGCAGACCACCGCCGCCATCTGGAACCCAGGACCATGACCGTGCTGTGCGCGCTGGCCGCGAGCAACGGCGCGGTCCGCAGCGCCGACGCGTTACTCGATGCCTGTTGGCCCGGGCAGGACCTGGGCGATAACGCGGTGCACAAGCACGTGGCGCTGTTGCGCGCGGCGCTGGGCGACAGTGCCCAGGCCCCGCGCTACATCGACACGCTGCACCGGCGCGGCTACCGGCTGCTGGTCCCGGTGGCACCGCTCATCGCACACGGCGGGGTCGCGAGCGCAGAGGCCGATGCCGCGGCGCTGGTGGCGGGCGCCTGCGCACTGGATGATGTCCTCGATCCTGCATCGCGAGCGGCAGACGCCGGCGTCGATGCCTTGGTCCTCGCACGCCTGGCCCGCGACAACCGCCGCTTGCGCACGCTGTGCGCAGCCTTGCTGCGGCGGTGTCGTGGATCCGAGCACGGGCCGCCGGTCGGCTGAGCCGGCACAACCCGGTGGTCAAGCCGCGGGCCATCGGTTCTCGCATGTGCGATCGAGCGCCTGGAATCGCGCGCGCGGCGCCGGCCTGCTGCGGGTGATTGCCGGTGCGTGCCTATGCGACCTCGAGCACCACCTTTCCGACATGCGCACCGGCCTCCAGATAGGCGTGCGCGGCCGCGGCGTCGGCCAGCGGGAAAGTGCGGTCGACGACCGCGCGGACCCGTCCCTCGGCGATCCACGGCCACACCACCCGTTCGACCGCCTCGGCCAGGCGCGCCTTCTCGTCGGCGCTGCGCGGACGCAATGTCGAGCCGGTGAGGACGGCCTGCTTCTGCATCAGCCTCATCACCGGCACCTCCAGCACCGCACCGCCCAGCGCGGCGATGTAGACGATGCGCCCGCCCCGATTGAGCGCGCGCAACGTCGCCTCGAACGTCGGCGCGCCGACCATGTCCAGCGCCACGTCGACGCCGCCGTGTGCACCCGCGACCTCGGCGAAATCCTCGGTCCGCGTATCGACCGACACGTCGGCGCCCAGTGCGCGCGCCTGCGCGGCCTTCTCCGCGCCCCGGCTGCACGCCAGCACATGCGCCCCGGCCGCGCGCGCCATCTGGATCGCCGCCACGCCGATGCCCGAAGTCGCGCCGTGCACCAGCAGCCATTCGCCGGCCTGCAAGGCGCCATGTTCGAACACGTTGGCGTAGACCGTGAACACGGTCTCGGGCAGCGCGGCGGCGTGGACCCAGTCCAACCCGTCCGGCATCGGCAATACGTGGCGGGCGTCGGCCACCACGTGGGTCGCATAGCCGCCACCGCCCAGCAGCGCGCAGACCCGGTCGCCCGGGCGCCACCGACCTGCGCCGTGCACGATCTCGCCCGCCACCTCCAGGCCGAGCGTCTCCGGCGCGCCGGGCGGCGGTGGATAGCTGCCGAGGCGTTGCACGATGTCAGGCCGGTTGACGCCCGCCGCACGCACCCGGATCAGCACCTGTCCCTCCGCCGGCACCGGCATCGGCAGTTCGACCGGATGCAGCGCATCCGCGTCACCCTTGCCGCCGCGGATGGCGATGGCGGTCATGGTCGATTTCGGCATGGCACTCCTCGGGTCAGGCGATCGCGAAGCGCCAGAGCATACCGGCGCCCGTCTGACGACCAGGTGCAGCCTGCGGGTCCGGTGCACGGCAGGCCGCAACCGGCGCGCCGAAACAACGCGGCGGTGCCGCTATACGCCGCGCCGCTCGCCCGCACCGTCGGTCGCGCCGTCGTCCAGAGCAATGAAGCGCAGCCCGACACCCGGCTCGGTCGCGATGTAACGCGGCGCGGCGGCATCGTCGCCGAGCCTGGCGCGCAGCTTGCCGACCAGGATGCGCACGTAATGCGCATCCTCGGTGTGGCTGGGTCCCCAGATCTCGCGCAGCAGTTGCGGTTGGGTCAGCACGCGGCCGGCATTGCGCAGCAACATCGACAGCAAGGCGTACTCCTTGCGCGACAGCGCCAGCGGCGCGCCGTCCAAGCGCACTTCGCGGCGCGCCAGGTCGATGTGCAGGTGGCCGTCGTCGAACACCGGCGCCTCGTCCGGGCCATGTGCCTGCTGGCGCAGCAGCATGCGGATCCGCGCCATCAGTTCGGCGGTGCCGAACGGTTTGGTCACGTAGTCGTTCGCGCCCGCATCGAGCGCGGCCACCTTGCCGCCCTCGTCGTTGCGCACCGACAGCATCACCACCGGCACCTGCGACCAGCCGCGAATCTCGCGCAGCACCGCATGCCCGTCCATGTCGGGCAGCCCGATGTCGAGCACCACGAGGTCGGCGCCGCCTTCGGCCAGCAGCGCCAGCGCGTGACTGCCGTCCTCGGCGAGCGCGACGCGGTAGCCCTGCGCGCGCAGGCTGATGTCCAGAAACCGCCGGATCTGCGGCTCGTCGTCGACGACCAGGATGCGCGCGGGCATCGGCGCAGCGGAATCAGATGTCGCCGGCATGGTCGGGCTCCGGGGCGGGCGGGTGCTGCAAGGGCAGTTCGATCCGGATCAGCGTGCCGATGCCATCGGGCCCGCGCAACGCCGATACTGCACCGCCGTGCGCGCCGACCATGCCCTGGCAGATCGTCAGCCCCAGGCCGGTGCCCTTGCGTCCGCGATCGCCGCGCTCGACGCTGTAGAACATGTCGAAGATACGCGCGCGCTCCTCGTCGGGAATGCCGGGGCCGCGATCGGCGACATCGATGCGCAGCACATCCTGCCCGGCGTCAGGGGCTGCGCCCGGCAACAGGCGCGCGACCACCGTGATCGGCTCGCCGGGCGGCGAGAATCCGGCCGCGTTCTCCAGCACGTTGAACAGCGCCTGCTCGAGCAGGGCCGGATGCACCCACAGCGGCGGCAAGCCGGATGCAAGATCGAGCAGGACGCGGACGTCGGGACGATAGCGGCGCAGCCGCGTGACCGCCGAGCCAACGAGTTCGTCAACGCCAATCCAGTCGCGATTGAGCGACAGCCCGTCATGGCCCAGCCGGGTCATGTCGAGCAGATTCTGGATGTAGCGGTCCAGACGCTCGCCCTCGAGCACGATGGTCTCCAGCAGCGCGCGCCGGTCCGCCGCTTCCATCGCCTCGCCGTAGCTGGCCAGGCTGCCGGCCGAGCCGATCATCGAGGCCAACGGCGAGCGCAGGTCGTGCGACACCGACGACAGCAACGCCGCGCGCAGGCGTTCGGTCTCGCCTTCGACCCGGGCCCGCTCGAGCGCGCCGACCAGGCGCACGCGGGAGGCCGCCTGCGCGATATCGTCGAGCATCGCCTGCGCGAGCCGACGCTGCTCCAGCCCGGGGCGCGGGGCCTGCGCCTCGAAGCGCAGCGCGGCGACGCCGTGGACGGTATCGCCGTCGCGGACCGGTAGCAGCCACCAGCGCAATGCCGACAAGGTGTCGGTGTCGCGACCCGCCGGCTCGCCGTGGCGATGCACCCAGTCCACCGCGGCCCGGTCGAGCCCGTCGGGCAGCGTCGACGTGCTCGCGGTCTCATCCAACTGGATCCAGACCTCCGCGCCCAGTCCCTGCGCCAACGCGTCGCGGCCGGCCGCCAGCACCTGGCCGAGGTCGGCCGCGGCGGCGAGCTCGCGCCCGAGCGTCTGCAGGCCGGTCGCATGCGCATTGGCAGCGCGCAGCGCCAGCACCTGCTGGCGCAGCCGCGAGGCCAGCCGTCCGGCGACCAGCGCCGCGATCAGGAACAAGGTCACCGTGATCACGCTGCGATGGGCGGCGATCTGGAAGGTGAAGCGCGGCTCGATGAAGAAGAAGTTGTAGCTGGCGAAGCTCAGCACGGCGGTGACCACAGCCGTGGACATGCGCGTGCGCGCGGCCACCAGCACGACTGCGAGCATGAACAGCATCGACAGATCGTCCAGGTGCAGCCAGCGTTGCGCCCCCCATCCCAGCGCCACCGCGCCTAGGGTGACGCCGACGGCCCATGCGACGCCGCGACCGCGCATCGTGCGATCGCCGCGCCCCGCCCGACGTGCCCGCGCGCGCGCGTCGGGCGTGCCAACGATCACCAGCTCGAAGCGTGCGCCCCGCTGCAGCAGGCGCTGGGTGAGCGTGCGGTTGAACGCGCGCGCGACGGGGCGCTCGCGGGTGCGGCCGAGCACGATCGAGGACGCGCCGACGCGCTCGGCCTGGTCGAGCAATGCAGCGGCGACCTCGTCGCCGTGCACGACCTCGGTCGCAGCGCCGAGACTGCGGGCGAGTGCGAACGCGCGGTCGAGCTCGAGCTGCCGTTCGGCATCGGGCGGCGCCCCCGACTGCACGGTGGTCACCGTCCAGGGCGCGTCGCGACGCTCGGCGATGCGCCGGCCCGCGCGCACCAGGTACTCGGACGTGCCCAGCCCGTCGATCGCGACCAGCACCCGGCGTCGCAACGCCGGTCCGGCGCGCCCGTGGGCGGCCTGCGATTCGCGCAAGTCGGCATCGACGCGATCGGCCGCGACCTGCATCGCCAGTTCGCGCAGCGCGGCGAGGTTGGAAGGCGTGAAGAAGCTCTGCAGCGCCTGCGTCGCCTGCTCGGGCAGATAGACCTTGCCCGCCTCCAGCCGCTCGATGAGGTCGCGCGGCGGCAGGTCGACCAGGCGGATGTCGCGCAGCCGGTCGAACACGCTGTCGGGCACGGTCTCGGTCACGCGCACGCCGGTGATCGCATACACGACGTCGTTGAGGCTCTCCAGGTGCTGGACATTGACCGTCGTATGCACGTCGATCCCGGCATCGAGCAGTTCGACGACATCCTGCCAGCGCCGCCCGTGGCGGCTGCCCGGTGGGTTGCGGTGCGCGAGTTCGTCGACCAGCACCAGCGTCGGTCGCCGGGCGAGCGCGGCGTCGATATCGAAGGCTTCGAGCCAGCGGTCCCGGTAGGCGAGGCGCCGACGCGGCAGCACCTCCAGGCCGTCCAGCAACGCGGCGGTATCGGCCCGGCCGTGGGTCTCGACGAAGCCCACGAGCACCGCATGGCCCTGCGCCTGCAGCTCGCGCGCCCGCGCCAGCATCGCCCAGGTCTTGCCGACGCCGGGCGCAGCGCCCAGGAACACCGTCAGGCGGCCCCCTCCGTGCGCGCGGACGGCATCGGCCAGCAAGGCATCGGCGCGGGCGTCGCGGTCGGCGGGCATTGGCTTATTGTGCGCCGTCGACCTGCGCCTGCGCGTCGAGGGCGAGGTTGAGCGCGAGCACGTTCACCCGCGCCGCACCGAACAGGCCGAAGGTCGGGCCCTCGGTATGGGCATCGACCAGCGCCTGCAGCCGCGCCGGGTCGAGGCCGCGTGCCGCCGCGACCCGCGCGACCTGCACGCGCGCCGCCGCCGGCCCGATATGCGGGTCGATGCCGCTGCCCGAACGCGTGATCAACTCGTCCGGCACGTCCGCAGCGGCGACGCCCTCGCGCGCGGCGACGGCCTGGCGTGCGGCTGCGATCTCGGCCTGCAACGCCGGATTGCCGCGCGCCAGATTGCTGCCGGCCATCGCCATCGGGTCGTCGCCGGCCGCCGAGGGACGCGATACGAACCAGCGCGCGCCGACGAACGGCTGGCCGACCAGCGACGAGCCGACGATGCGGCCGTCGCGCTCGAGCAGGCTGCCCTGCGCCTGCACCGGGAACAGCACGCGTCCGAGCCCGGTGGCGAGCAGCGCATAGCCGAGGCCCGCGACCAGCAGCGTGATCAGGGCCAGGCCCAGGGCCGGCCGGAGCAGGCCAGCCGGATGCGAAGACGGAAAGGCGGTCATGGGGACTCCTCTACAGGCCGATAGTGGCGGCGAGCGCCAGGTCGATGAGCTTGATCGCGGCGAACGGCAGCACCACGCCGCCCAGGCCATAGACGAGCATGTTCCGGCGCAGCAATGCCGTTGCCCCGGAGGCGCGGAAGCGCACGCCACGCAGCGCCAACGGAATCAACAGCGGGATGATCGCGGCGTTGAACACCAGCGCCGCGATCACCGCATTGCGCGGGCTCGACAGCCGCATCACGTCCAGCGCCGCCAGCGCCGGCACCGACGCGGCGAACAGCGCCGGCAGGATCGCGAAGTACTTGGACACGTCGTTGGCCAGCGAGAACGTCGTCAGCGCGCCGCGGGTGATCAGCTGCTGCTTGCCCACTTCCACCACCCGCAGCAGCTTGGCCGGATCGGAATCCAGATCGACCATGTTGCCGGCCTCCTTGGCCGCCTGGGTGCCGGCGTGCATCGCCAGGCCCACGTCCGCCTGCGCCAGCGCCGGCGCATCGTTGGTGCCATCGCCGACCATCGCCACCAGCCGGCCCTGCGCCTGCTCGTCCCGGATGCGCGCGAGCTTGTCCTCCGGGCGCGCCTCGGCGATGTAGTCGTCGACCCCGGCCTCGGCGGCGATCGCGGCGGCGGTCAGCGGGTTGTCGCCGGTGATCATCACCGTGCGGATGCCCATGCCGCGCAGTTGCGCGAACTTCTCGCGGATGCCGGTCTTGACCACGTCCGACAGCTCGACCACGCCGAGCACGTGCGGGCCTTCGACAACGACCAACGGTGTGGCGCCGCCGCGTGCGACCTGCTCGACGCGGGCACGCAGTTCCGTCGGCACCGTGCCGCCCAGCGCCGCGACATGCGCGACGATCGCGTCCATCGCGCCCTTGCGGATGCGCCGGGGTGTGTCGCCGCCGCCCAGGTCCACACCGCTCATGCGCGTCTGTGCAGTGAACGCGACGAAGTGCGCCTGAGCGGGGGCTTCGAGCGACGCGCCCGGTCGTCGCGCCAACCGCACGATGGACTTGCCCTCGGGCGTGGGATCGGCGAGCGAGGCCAGCAGTGCGGCCTCGCGCAGCGCGTCGGGGTCGATTCCCGCCAGCGGATGCAACGCGGTCGCCTGGCGATCGCCATGGGTGATCGTGCCGGTCTTGTCGAGCAGCAGCACGTCGATATCGCCGGCCACCTCGACCGCCTTGCCCGATTTCGCCAGCACATTCGCCGACAGCGCGCGGTTCATGCCGGCGATGCCGATCGCCGGCAGCAGCCCGCCGATCGTGGTCGGGATCAGACACACCAACAACGCGATCAACAACAAGGGATCGAGGCTTGCACCGACGAAGCCCGCGATCGCCGGCAGCGTGACCACCACGACCAGGAACGTCAGCGTCATGGTCGCCAGCAGCAGGCCGAGCGCGACTTCGTTGGGCGTCTTCTGCCGGTTCGCCCCCTCGACCAACGCGATCATGCGATCGAGGAAGCTGTGCCCGGCCTCGACCGTGACCCGCACGACGATCTCATCCGACAGCACCTTGGTCCCGCCGATCACGCCACTGCGGTCGGTTCCCGCCTCGCGTAGCACCGGGGCCGATTCGCCGGTGACCGCCGCCTCGTTGATCGTCGCCAGGCCAAGCACGATCTCGCCGTCGGCCGGCACCAACTCGCCTTCCGACACGATCACCAGATCGCCGGGTCGAAGCGCGGACGCGGCCACGCGCTCCGGCGCCTCGGTGGCCTGCGCCGAGGGGACTCGACGTGCGACCAGATCCTGGCGCGCGCGCCGCAACGAGGCGGCCTGTCCGCGGCCCCGTGCCTCGGCCATCGCCTCAGCGAAGTTGGCGAACAGCACCGTGATCGCCAGCAATCCGGTCACCGCCCAGCCCAGCCCGGGCGACGAGACCCGACCGGTCACGGTCAGCGCGGCGGTCAGCAGGGTGCCGAGCCAGACCACGGCCATCACCGGATTGCGCATCGCGTGCTGCGGTGCAAGTTTGACGAAGGCGTGGCGAGCCGCCGCGCGCAGAATGCCGGCATCGAACAGGCCGGGATTGGTCCCGCGCACGGGCGCGCCGTCTTGGGAAAGGGCGGTCATCGATCAAGTCCCCGCGTGGGCCGAGGCCAGCGCCAGATGCTCGGCCACAGGCCCGAGTACCAGAACCGGCATGAACTGGAGAAGCGTGAGCACGGCGACGATCGCCAGCAGCGTCAGACCGAACGTCGGCGTCTCGATCCGCAAGGTGCCGGCGCTCTCGGGCGCCGCGCGCTTGGCCGCGAGCAGCGCCGCGATGACCAACGGGAGCACCAGCGCCGGATAGCGGCCGAGCGCGAGCGCCGCGGTCGTGGTCAGGTTCCACCACATTGACGCATCCGCCAGCCCTTCGAAACCCGAGCCGTTGTTGGCGAACGCCGATGCGTACTCGTAGAACACCTGGCCGATTCCATGCGCGCCTGGATTGGAGGTGCCCGCCAGCGACGGCATCGCCAGCGTCGCCGCGGTCAGCCCCAGCAGCACCACCGGCTGCAGCAAGACAAGCACTGCCAACAGGCGCACCTCCGGCGCCTCGATCTTGCGGCCGAACAGCTCCGGCGTGCGCCCGGTCATCAGCCCGGCCACGAACACCGCCAGCAGCAGATAGACCAGGAACTGCTGCAGGCCGCAGCCGATGCCGCCCCAGATCGCATTGACCAGCATGTTGCCCATCGCCACCAACCCGGTCAGCGGCGCCGCCGAGTCGTGCATCATGTTCACCGAGCCGTTGTTGACCTGCGTCGTCAGCGCCGCCCAGGCCGCGGAGGCATCGACCCCGAAGCGCACCTCCTTGCCCTCCATCAGCGCCGCCTCGACCGGGGCCGGTCCGTGGCGCTCGGCCCAGAGCGCGGCGGCCCCCGACAGCAGCGACATCGCCAACATGCACCCGAACACCAGCGCGGCGAATCGACGCCGGCCGGTGAACCTGCCGACCATCGCCACGACCGACACCGGCAGCAGCACGATCGCCAGCAGTTCCAGCAGGTTGGACAGCGGCGTCGGATTCTCCAGCGGCGTGGCGCTGTTGGGCCCGTACCAGCCGCCGCCGTTGCTGCCCAGTTGCTTGGCCGCGACCATCGCCGCGACTGGGCCGAGCGGAATCTTCTGGTGGGTCATCTCCGCATTCGTGTCGAGCGGTGTCGCCTCAGGCCCACCTGCCAGGGTCGAGGGCACGCCCTGCGCCGTCAGCAGCAGCGACCACAGCAGACACAGCGGCAGCATGACGCGCACGGTCGGGCGGATGACGTCGGCCCAGTAGTTGCCGACGTCGACATGCGCAGCTATGCGCCGGCGCGCATCGCCGGCCGATGCCGCGACGACGTCGGGCGCCACGTGCAGGTCGGGTCCGGTCTGCAATGCCGCGCGGCCACCGAACAGGCCACGCAAGGTCGCCACGACCAACGCCAGCCCCATCATCGGCGTCGCTACCTGCAGCCCGACGATCGCCGTCATCTGCGCCAGATGCGAGAGCTGCGCTTGACCGGCGTAATGCTGCTGATTGGTGTTGGTCAGGAACGACATCGCCGTGTGCAGCGCCAAGTCCCAACGCATGTTCGGCGCCCCGTTGGGGTTGAGCGGCAGCCACGCCTGCAGCATGAACACTGCGGTCGCCAGGACCAGCAACACGACGTTGCTGGCGAGGAACGCACCCGCATACGCCTTCCAGCCCATGCCGACGGTCGGGTCGACGCCGAGCAGCCGGTACAGCGGTCGCTCCAGGCGTGCGAACACGCGATCGCCCGGCGCCGGGCCACCGCGCATCACTGCGGCGAGATAGCGCCCGAGCGGCCAGGCCAGCACGACGGCCAGGGCGAGAGAGACCAAGAATTCGATCATGACGCGCATCCGTAGCGATGAAGAAGCATGGTCAGAACGACGCTTGCAGCGCCGCCTCCAGTCGCGACCCCGCCCAGCCGCCGAACGCACGCTGCGCCGATGCACTGGTGTCGTGCATCGTCAGTCGCAGCGCCAGCGGCGGTGCGAGCGTCCACACCACGCCCGCTTGGGCGTGGGTGTAGTCGTTGTCGCCGCCTGCCGCGTGCAGCCGGTAGCGGCCGACCGCGATCTCGCACCAGAGACGGTCGCCGACGGGGATCCGCACGCCCATCTGCGCGTAGGTGCCCGGCGCGCCGCTCGCCAAGGCATCGGATGCATGCGCCAGTTGCAGCCAGGCGCGCGTGCGCCAGGTCAGCGTAGCGCCGAGCTCGGTCCAATCCAGATCAACCGCTGCGCCGGGATAGCGGTAATGCGTGAGCGCGGCATCGAACGCGAACGCCTCCGACAGCGGCCCGGCCCAGCCGAGCACGAGGTCGAGCTCATGCGAGGCGGCCGTCTGCGGCGCGAAGCGCACGTCCGAGCCCCAGGCCTGGGCATACAGCCCGCGCGTGCCGGCGATCTTGATGCCCGCCTGCAGGGCCGGCTCTTCATCGCTCTGGCTGGTGCCGCGCCAGACATAATCGCTGGTTAGCGCTGCGCTGCCAGACAACTCGGTGGCCGCAGCGCTGCCGAGCGGCGGCGCCAGAAAAGCGAGCGACAGCGCGACCCGACGTGTGGTGGCGGTACGACGATCCATGACATCGGTCCTGGCGGACAGGCTCCGCCGATGCCGCGCAGTGTCGACGCTTCGGCCGTAAAGTCTCCATGCGGCGACCCGGGCGCAGTCGTAAATTCGTCGTAAATCCGATGGGCCATGTGCCTGCCGACGCACAAGGTCGCATGGGCCTGCGCACATTCGCGCCGCCCCCACATGCCTCGCCCATCACTCAGGCAATCACACCGCCACGTTCGCCACCGCAGGCAAGCGCGCGACGGCGGACGTCAGGTTCCGCTGCGAGTAGGCGAATCTGAGGGCCCGGCGCTGAACGCCGGGCCCGGCATCGCGTCAGCGGGCCAATGCGCTCGCATCGCTCGGCGATACGCCGCCTCGTCTCGGCGGTCGACGGACGCACCTGATCTCCCCAGGCGGTACGCATCGACCATCCGACAGCGTGCCTGCATGCCGTCTCGTCGGCACCGACCCGACGCCTTCGGCGCCTCTCACGGACTTGACACCTCATCGGCTCGGCCCGACGCTGACGGCATGAAGATTGAAATCGATGCGCTCGGCGTGCGCGAGCTCGATGCCCTGTTGGCCGCTGCCGAGAAACGCAGGACAGTGCTGGCCCGCCGGCGACCGCTGGCGGCGGTGCGTGAAGACCTGATCGCCTTCGCCGCGTCCCAGGGCTATGCAATCGAGGAACTCGTCGGCACGCCGTCTGCGTCCACGCCACGCAGTGCCGCGGCACCTGCCAGGAAGCGCAAGCGCGCCAAGGCCGCCGTGAAGTACCGCGACCCGGACAACCGGCGCAACACCTGGTCGGGCCGCGGCCGGATGCCGCGCTGGCTGGCCGAGAAGACACGGCGCGGCCAGAACGCCGCGGATTTCCTCATCCCCGGGCTCGCCCGCCCGACGGCGAAGAAGAGCGCGCCGATCGGTCAGCGGACGGTGTTCAAGCACGCCTGACGCACACGCCCAACCGCTGGGGCCACCCGCTGCCGTCGGACGAGCGTTCGTGGGCTCTGGACGCATGGGCGGGCGCCGAAGCGAGGCGGCGGCGGGAGCCCGATCGGCCCCGACGCGCCATCTGCTTTTTCGGATACCGGAATTCCGGATATACGGTACTGCCACTTCCAATGAGGACACCCGGATGCCCGGCAAGTCGATCCACAAGCCCGAGTACAAGCTCCTGCTGGCCCTGCTGATCGAGATGCGCGACAAGGCCGACCTCAAGCAAGCACAGCTGGCCGAACGGCTGGAGCGGCCCCAGTCCTACGTCAGCGACGTCGAACGCGGCGTGCGCCGGCTCGATCTGCTGCAATTGCAGGAGTACTGCCAGGCTTGCGGTCAGGACCTGGTGGCCTTCGTCCGGAAGTTCGACAAGGCGACACGCGCACCGGATACGCGGGGCTCGGCACGCAAATGAAGTGCGCGCGGTGCCCGAGTCGTGCCCGTCGCCAACGCGCCCAGCCGACCGCCTCCAGGCGATCACCGCTTCGATCCAGTCGCGGTGGCTCCTGAACAATGGTGTGGCTGACTGCCCGCCTGCAAAGCCGCGACGGCCCGCACATCGCGCCGGCGGCCGTGCCGGCGGGCGAGGCTGCGCTGCGCGTCAGACCGCCGTTGCGCGGCCCAACCCGCGCCAGCGAAGCACAACCGCGGCTTTCGACGCGGCGGGCGGGCGCCACCGGAGCGACCCCCTGGGCCGCGGGGGCCTGTAAAATCGCCGTCTTTTGCGCGCCTCCCCTGTGGATTTCTTGCCCCGCCCCGCCCTCCAGGGTCCGACGTTCGTCCGGCTGCTGGCCCGACTGACCGATGCCGAGGCCGCGCGGGCGGCGTTGGTGCCGGCCGATCGACTGAGCGAGTGGATCGATTGGACGCGGGCGGTGGCGCTGTCGAAGGTGCTCGACGCACGGCCGGCGCCACCGGACGCGCCGGGGACGCCCAGCGCGCACGACCCCGACGCGGCCTGCGCACGGGTCCGCGCGACGCTGGCGCAGGCCATCGCCAGCGCGCCCGAACTGGCGACGCCGCAACCCGGTGCACCATCCGACGATGCCAACCTCGGCAACACTGCCAGCGATCCCGCGCCCGACTTCGCGCCGCTGCGCCAGCGCTGCCTGACGTTGCAGCGCGCGATGCAGGCCGCGGCCGGGCGGCTGCGCGGGGAACTGCGCGAAATGCTGGCTCAGCGCTCGGCGCAGGCGGCGCGGCTGGCCGAGGTCGATGCGGTCATGGAGGGCGCACTGGCCCCGCGCGAGTCCGCGTTGCTGGGGGCGGTGCCGGCGCTGCTTCAAGCGCATTTCGAGCGGCTGCGCGCAGCCGCGGCCGACGCAGAGCCTACGGTGCACGACGCCTGGCTCGATGGTTTTCGCAGGGATATGCAGGGCGTACTGAGCGCCGAACTGGATGTCCGTTTCCAACCGGTGGACGCGCTGCTCGCCGCGCTTCGCACCCCCTGACGCAGTCATGCCCATGTCCTCACGTTCTCGCGCGCTGTCTCTTCTCCCCGCCCTGGCGCTCGCGCTGGGCCTGGCCGCAATCGCCTGGATCGCGCTGGGCTACCTCGGCACCAACCCTTTGGCGCTCGCGGTCACGCTGCTGATCGGCGTCTGCTACGCGGCCGGTGCGCTGGAACTGTGGCGTTACCGCCGCGCGACGGCGACGCTGGCCGATGCCGTGGCCGGACTGTCGACGACGCCGCCGTCGCTGGGCGACTGGCTCGACCGGCTCGACCCGTCGCTGCGCGCCGCCGTGCGCCTGCGGGTCGAGGGCGCGCGTACCGCGCTGCCGGTCCCTGCGCTCACGCCGTATCTGGTCGGCATGCTGGTGCTGCTGGGCATGCTCGGCACCCTGCTGGGCATGATGGCGATGCTGCGCGGCACTGGACTGGCGCTGGAAAGCGCGACCGACCTGCAGGCGATCCGCGATTCGCTGGCCGCGCCGGTCAAGGGGCTGGGCTTTGCGTTCGGCACGTCGATCGCGGGCATCGCGAGCTCGGCGATGCTGGGCCTGGCTTCGGCCCTGGTGCGGCGCGAGCGGGCAACGATCGTGCACGGGCTCGACGCTGCGATCGCGACGACGCTGCGCCCGCACTCCCACGCCTACCGGCACGAAGAAACCCTGCGCCTGTTGCAGCGCCAGGTCGACACGATGCCGGCGCTGGTCGACCGGCTGCAGGCGATGATGGCGACGATCGAGCAGCAGGCCGAGGCGACGGGCGAGCGCCAGGCGGCGCAGCAGGCCACGTTCCACGCCCGCACCGAAACGGTGTACACGCAGCTCGCCGCCTCGGTGGAGCGCTCGCTGCAGACCAGCGTGGCGCAGAGCGCGCAGGCCGCGACCGCGGCGCTGCAGCCGGTGTTCGAGACCACGATGGCGGCACTGGCCCGCGAAACCACGGCGCTGCAGACGCGCGTGGCCGAGGCCGTGGACCGCCAGCTGCAGGCGTTGACGCAAGGCTTCGAGGGCTCCACGCACGCCGTGGCCGCACGCTGGGAGCAGGCGCTCGACGGCCAGCAGGCCGCCAGTGCGGCGCTGACCGGCGAGCTGCAGGCAGCGCTGGCGGGGTTCAACGCCAGCTTCGAGCAGCGCGCCAGCGGACTGCTCGATGCGGTCGTCGCGCGCCTCGATGCCACCGCCACGCAGGCTGCGACACTGCACGACACGGTCGCCGACGGGGTGGATCGCCAGCTGCAAGCGGTCACCGCCGGCCTGGCGGCGTCGACGGCCGAGGTCACCGAGCGCTGGCAGCAGGCGCTGGCCGGCCAGCAGGCCGCGCAAGCCGCGCTTGTGACCGATCTGCGCCAGACGCTGGCGGGTGTCGGCGAGACCTTCGAGCAGCGCACGACGACGCTGGTGGACGGTGTCGCGACGCGACTGGAGGCGACCACTGGGCAGATCGCCGACGGCTGGCGCCAGGCGCTGTCGCAGCAGACCGACGCGCACGATGCGCAGGCCGACCGCCACGAGCAGGCGCTGACCGCGGCCGCGACGGCGTTCGAGCGGCATTCGGCCGCCTTGCTCGAGCGCGTCGATGCTTCGCATGGTGCGCTGCAGTCCGCACTCGCCGAGCAGGACCGGACGCGGCTGGCCGCCTGGACCGACAGCCTGGCCGCGCTGGCAGGCGCACTGCGCGAGGACTGGGCGCAGGCAGGCGCCGAGACCGCCCGTCAGCAGCAGGCGATCTGCGACACGCTGGCGGCCACTGCCGACACCATCACCGCACAGACGCGCACCCATGCCGGCGAAACGATCGCCGAGATCTCGCGGTTGATCGACACCGCGTCGCAGGCGCCGCGGGCCGCGGCCGAGGTGATCGCCGAGCTGCGCCAGTCGCTGTCCGACAGCATGGCCCGCGACACCGCGATGCTTGAGGAGCGCACGCAGATGCTGTCGACCCTCGACACCTTGCTGGGCGCGGTCAACCACGCCTCGACCGAACAGCGCGCGGCAATCGACGCATTGGTCGCGACCTCTGCCGACCTGCTCGAACGCGTGGGCACCCGCTTCACCGACCACGTCGAGGCCGAGACCGGCAAGCTCGGCGCGGTCGCCGACCAGGTGACCGTCGGCGCGGCCGAAGTCGCCAGCCTGGGCGAAGCCTTCGGCGCCGCGGCCCAGGTGTTCGGCGAGGCCAATGCGCAGTTGGCCGAGCGCCTGGCGCGGATCGAGGACACGCTGGAGAAGGCCCTGGCGCGCAGCGACGAGCAGTTGACCTACTACGTCGCCCAGGCGCGCGAGGTCGTGGACCTGAGCGTGCTGGCACAACGACAGATCGTCGAGGAACTGCAGCAATTGGGCGGCCGCCAGGCCAGCGCAGCATGAGCCTGGAGCTCGACAGCGACGACGCGGGCGCCGCCCCCGTCTGGGCCGCGTTCGGCGACCTGATGTCGGTGCTGCTCGGCGCGTTCGTGCTGATCCTGGTCGGGGTGATTGGCGTGCAGTTGCAGCTGGAGATGAAGCTCGACGCGGAGATCGCGCAACGCCAGGCGGAGCAACAACGCCTGCAGACACTGGAGCAGGCCCTGGCCGCGCCGCTGGCGGCCGGGCGCATCACGCTGGTCGACGGCCGCATCGGCATCCGCGGCAGCGTGCTGTTCGCCGATGCCTCCGACCAGTTGCAGCCCGAGGGCCGCGACCTGCTGCGCAGCCTGGCCGGACCGCTGTCGGAGTACCTGGCCTCACGCGACGAGATCCTGATGGTCAGCGGCTTCACCGACGACCGTGCGCTGCGTGACCGCATCCACTTCACCGACAACTGGGACCTGTCGGCGCAGCGCGCGCTGACCGTGACCCGCGCGCTGGTCGGTGACGGGGTGCCGGCCGATTCGGTGTTCGCCGCAGCCTTCGGCGCGCAGCAGCCGGTCGCTTCGAACGCCGATGCCGAGGGCCGCGCACGCAACCGCCGGGTCGAGATAGCCCCGGTGCCGCGCAACCCGGCCGCGCGCGATGGCCGCTGAGGCCACCCAGCCCGATCCCGCGGCCCTGCACGCCCGGCTCGACGCCTGGCGCGCGCAAGGCCTGGACCGGCGCCAACCGCTGCGCGTGCATGCGGTGGCGGCATTGTTGCAGCGCGCCGAGCGCCTGCAAGGTCCGCCACGCACGGCGCTGTTGCGACGTGCAGGCGCGCTGGCCCAGGCCCTGGATGCAGGTCTTGCAACGGCCGCGCCTGACGCCGCGCCCGAGCCGGCGGCACCCGGTCCGCTGGGCGCACTGGCGCGCTCGATGTGCACCGGACACGACGCGGCGCGCTACCCCGAGCTGCCCGCGCTCGATACGTTCCGGCGGCTGTGGTCGGCCGTGCGCATCGGCAGCCAGGTGCGGCGTTCGCTGGCGAAGACGTCCGACGACGCCGGCCCGCTCAACTCGGCCCGCCTGGTGCACCGCTCGCTGACCCTGATGCGCCAGGTCTCGCCCGAGTACCTGGAGCACTTCCTGGCCTACGTGGACACCCTGTCCGGCCTGGCGCAATTGCAGGAGGCCGGTGCCCTGCCGGGCCAGACGGCGGCACCGACACCGGCGGGCAAGCCGCGCGCTCGATCGAAATCGCGCCGGCGACAGGGCGAGGGCAGTTGAAGCAGGCCCCCAGCCGCTCCGCCTAGCGCGCGTGTCGTCACGCGCCTTGCATCCAAGCACCCGTTCCGGCAATATGGCCGGCTCGTTGCGTCCGGATCATGGCGACATGCTCCCGACCCGCCCGGGGAAGCGCGGTCTTCCCGGCGGCGGTGCAACGAGAGGTTCGACTCCCGTACCGCGCGACGGCCTTGCCGTCGGGGCCGCCATCTCCCTGGCCAAGGGCGATACCGTTCGCGGAAAATCCTTTCCGCAAGGAGCCCGACTCACCGTCGGACTTCCCATTGATCGAGGTGCATCATGTCCCGAGTCTGCCAAGTCACCGGCAAGCGCACGACGACCGGCAACAACGTCTCGCATGCGCTCAACCGTACCCGCCGCCGTTTCCTCCCGAACCTGCATGAGCGCCGGTTCTGGGTCGCCAGCGAAAACCGCTGGGTGAAGCTGCGTGTGTCCACCAAGGCCCTGCGCACCATCGACAAGAACGGTATCGACGCCGTCCTCGCCGAGCTCCGTGCCCGCGGCGAGAAGATCTGAGGAGTAACGCAACATGGCAGGCAAGCGCGACAAGATCCGTCTGATTTCCTCGGCCAACACCGGCCACTTCTACACGACGGACAAGAACAAGAAGAACACCCCCGGCAAGATGGAGATCAAGAAGTACGATCCCGTCGTCCGCAAGCACGTGGTCTACAAGGAAGGCAAGATCAAGTGACCTGACCGCGCGTTCGCCGACGCGAACGCCGTCGCGTCCTCCCCGCATCCGCGGGGCCCGGAAAGCCCGCCGCAAGGCGGGCTTTCTGCGTTCGGGGACACCTGTCCGATGCCGGCGGCTCGGAGCCTGCGAGCCAGAGGCATCACTCGGTCCGTCCAGGCAGCTCTCTTCATACATCCTTCCTTGCTGCGCATCCGAGGTCGAGTCTGCGCCGCAACCACGCCGCGCCCTGCACAATCGTCCGATGGACTGGCATGCCCTGAACCTCGGACTGGCGATCCTGATCGCCGACTGGACGATCCGGATCGTCGCCCTGCTGTGGATTCCCTCGCGCACGCGTCCGGCGGCGGCGCGCAGCTGGCTGCTGCTGATCGGCTTCGTCCCGCTGGCGGGGCTGCCGCTGTATCTGCTGTTCGGCCATCCCTGGCTCTCGCGCGACCGCATCGCGCGACAGCGCCAAGCCTCGCAGGTGATCCGCGAGGAGCAACTGCCGCTGGCGGACCTGCGCTGGACACCACCCGATACCGGCGCCTCGGCCGAGATGGCGCCGCTGCTCGAACGTTTGGGTGACTTCATGCCCACGCACGGCAATGCGGTGCAGCTGATCGACGACTACGACGGTGCGCTGCAGTCGCTGCTGGCCGATATCGACGGCGCGCGCACCCGCGTCCATCTGCTCTATTACCTGATGTTCGACGACGGCACCGGCGAGGCGGTGACCGAGGCGCTCGAACGCGCGGCCGCACGCGGCGTGACTTGCCGGCTGCTGCTCGATGCGGTCGGCGCCAAACGCGGGTTGCGCCGCTATGCGCGCCGGCTGCTCGCGGCCGGGGTGCAGGTCCACGCGATGCTGCCCGGTGGGCTGCAATGGCGCCGCAGCGGACGCATGGATCTGCGCAACCACCGCAAGGTCGCGGTGATCGACGACACCGCGGCCTATGTCGGCTCGCAGAACCTGGCGGATGCGCACTTCATCGTCAGTGCCCCCAACCGCGAACTGGTTGCGCGCGTGCAGGGGCCGGCGCTGGCGCACCTGGAGGCGGTGTTCGCCAGCGACTGGTTCATCGAGACCGGCGAGCGGCTCGCGGTCGCCCCGACCACCGCGCTGCCCGATGCCGATGTCGCCGCGCAACTGCTGCCCAGCGGCCCGGCGTATCCGTTCGAGAACGCCCGCGACACCGTCAACGCGCTGATCCACCTGGCCCAGCGCCGGTTGGTGCTGACCACGCCCTACTTCGTGCCCGACGATGCCACGCTCAGCGCCCTGCGCATCGCCGCCTTGTCGGGGGTGGAGGTGCAACTGATCCTCTCGGCCAGCAACAACCAACGGCTGACCGCCTGGGCGCAGGCCTCCTACTACGGCGAACTGCTCGAGAGCGGCATCAAGATCGCGCTGTACCGGCCGCACTTCCTGCACGCCAAGCACATGAGCATCGACGACGAGATGGCGCTGGTCGGCTCGATCAATCTCGACATCCGCTCGTTCGCGCTCAACGCCGAAATCGGCCTGCTGGTCTACGACCGCGACGTGGTCGCACGCATGCGCGCGATCGAGGCCAGCTACCTGGCCGACGCCACGCCGGTGACGCTCGAGGACTGGCAACAGCGCCCGGCCTGGCGCCGCAGCCTGGAGGGCATCGCCCGGCTGGCCGACTCGTTCTTGTGACCGCTGCGCGGCGCGTGCGCCGCTAGAAGCCGCCGCCGGCGTCGAGCCAAGCCTGCTCTTCGGGCGTATTGGTGCGACCCAGGACGTGATTGCGATGCGGAAAGCGACCGAAGCGCGCGATGACGTCCAGATGCGCCTGCGCGTAGTCGCGATAGTTCGCGATCCCGACATCGGCGAACAACTGCACCGACCGCTGCTGGTCGGCGAGATCCTCGGCGTGTTCGAACGGCAGGTAGATGAAGCCGCGCAGGGCGTCCTCGTGCGCGCGATCGAGGCCGGCGTCCACCAGCGCCTGCGCGTGGTGGCGGGCCAGGGCGTCGGTCGCGAAGGCATGCGCGCTGCCGCGGAAGATGTTGCGGGGGATCTGGTCGAGCAGGATCATCAGCGCCAGCCCACCCTCGGCGGTCTTGGCCCAATGGTCGAGCTCGCGGCGCGCAGCGGCGAAATGGGCGTCGCGGAAGCGGCGCTCGCAGTCACGATCGAAGGCCTCGCCGCCGCCGAACCACTTCGCCATGCCGGCCTCGCGCCAGAACGCGGTCACCGTCTCGGGACGTATCGTATCCATGGGGCGAGCCTACCGCGGCCGGGCGCGAAAAGGCGCGAAACGCTGCCAACATCACGGGCCCCGACCTATACTGCCGCTCTCTCTCAACGATGGATATCGCCATGCGTCGCATGCTCCGCCTGTTGCCCGCGCTTCTCGTCCTGTCCGCGGCCTTCCTGCTGTCGGCCTGCCAGCGCGGCGAGGCCGACAAGGCTCTGCTGCAGGCCCCGGCCGTCGGCGATCTGTACGCCGCCGAGCTCAGCGCCTTTTCGGACTACGAGTTCACCGACGACAAGCAGACCGCGATTGACCCGGCCTACGGCCTGATGAAGGTGGTGGCGGTCGAAGACGACGGCGTCGTCGTCGTGACCGAGAACGCCGCACTGGGCACCCGCGACCGCGCCCGCTCGGACATCAAGGACCCGTCGGCCATCGTGTTCGACGACAGCGAGCGCATCTCGATCTCCAAGACCGACCTGGCCAAGGCCTACGAAGACGACCTGATCTACGTGGTGCGCCGCCCCACCGCGGAGTGAGCCACGCGTCATGCGAAACAAAAAAGCCCGGCCTGTGCCGGGCTTTTTTTGTGCGTCTCTGCCTACTGGCCCGGTCGGGCTGCCCCGAGCGCGAGCAGTTCGGTGCCGATGGCGACGTGGGTGATCGCCACGCCGTCCCAGTGGTAGTGCAAGTGCGGCCCCTGGCGCGCGGGCGAGACCAGGTCGGGATGGAATGACGCCACGCACTGGCCGCCCGGCTGGCGCACGCTGTCGTAGACGATGCCCTCGCTGCCGGCCGCGCGCAGCGCGACGGCCGCGCGCTGGCTGGCGCCGTAGTGGTCGGGATCATGCAGGGCCGGCCAGCCACCGCGGATGTCGTGGAAGTCGCCGGCCACATCCGCCAGATAGCTGCGCAACTGCAGCACGCACGGCGGCTCGTGCGTGTGCTGCAGGAAGCGGGTGCGGTGATAGACGGTCTCGGCGATCGCGGTGTCGCGTTCTCGGGCGGCGTAGTAGACGCCGAACGTCCCGTCCGCGAAGCGCGAGCCATCGCGGTTGGGATGAGTGAACGCCGCCATGATCGCGGTGGTCCCGGGGCCGGTGATCCGACGCCCGGGCGGCACCAGCTGGATCCGGCCCAGTTCCTGGCGCAACCGCGGATTGGTCATGCCCTCGAGCTCGAACAGCGCGTCGAGGTCCTCGGGGTCGGCGATCGCGTCGAAGACGCCGACCGGTGGAAACCGGCTGGACACGATGCGATGACTCGGCCGCCACGCGATCGGGCGGACCGGAGGCGCCATCTCAGTTCCAGCCGCGCTGGGCATCGAGGTACTCGCGGACCACGTAGAGGTCGGCGACGTGGCCGCCAAGCATCCGCTCCAACGCCGACGTACCGCCGAACGGCGGCGCGGTATTGGCCCGATGCACCCAGCCGTCGGCCTGCGCATCGTCGGGAAACAGGATGCGCAGCGCCTTGTAGATGCCAAGCAGGTAGCTGATCCGCTCCAGCACGTCGCCCGAGACGGCGCCGACACGGTCGCGCTTCCAGCGGAAATAGGTCGACCGCCCGGGGTTGCCGAGCAGCCGCCGCTCCTGGTCAGCGCTCAGCCCCCAGCGCTCGGCGATGTTGAAGAACGCCTTGAGGGCCGGGCCGGCGAGATCGCGGCGGGTTGACGGAATCAGCGGCGCTTCGTTGACGTGCATGGCAGACCTCCGAGTCCATGAATGGGACTCGCTGCCCGTTATAGTCCCAAATGGGACTAGATGCAACCGATTGCAGCCGCCGACGCCCGCGCGGTTCACGGTGGCATTCGCGGTCAGCCTTCCAGGGGCGTCAGCAGCCGGAAGCGTGACTGGGCTGCGTAAACCCCGCCGGCGAGCAGTGCGTCGGGGCTGAAGCCGGGCGGGTCGGGATCCGCCCATGTCGGACTACTGCGCGGCCCTGGGTGGTATGTAGTCCACCGGCCGTAGTCAGGGTCAGAGAGGCGCTGTCCGGGCCGGGCAACTGTTCGTTGAGGACCGGCTCGAACCGCATCTGCGGTACGAAGCCATGCACCAGGCTCGTCACCTGTGATGGAAGCTTGTCTTTCTGGTCGAGCGCGTAGCCCGACACAGCGCCATCGCGTTCGATATCGACGGTCCCGGTCACCAGCATGCTGGCCTCGACATCGCTGCGCATCTGGCGCACGTTCTGCGCGAATACCGGCGGCAGACACAGCACCAACAACGCGACAAGCACAACGACACGCCTGCGACCCATGAGTGCATCCTGCATTGATGGGCAGGTGATCATGTCCACGTGAACAGACAGACGCAACGTGGATTCGTTCGGCTCAGCGCTCGCGCAGGAACCTCGCCATCGACACGCCGTCCTGCGCCGGCACCGGCGTGAACTCCGCCGCGACGTCGACGAAGCCGCGCATCACCGCAATCTCCCGCGGCGTGCGATTGAGCGTGTCGCGCAGATCCGGATCGGCCCCGGCGCGCAGCAGGCGCCGGGCCAGGCGCAATTGCCCGTGCAGGCCGGTCAGATGCAACGGTCCGAAGCCGCGCGGGTCCTGCGCATCGAGCGACACGCCCTCATCGAGCAGGTGCTCCATCGCCGCCAGCACGACATCCTCGTCGCAGGCGGTGCCAGGTTCTGCACGCGCACCGAGCAACAGCAGCAACGGCGTCACCCCGCCAGCCGCCGGCGCGTCGATCTGGGCACCGGCCAGCAGCAGCGTGTCGAACAGCGCCAGCAGGCGTGTGCGATCGCGCGAGGTGAAGCCGTACAGGGCGGCGCAATGCAGCGGCGTCAATCCCTGGGCATCGGTGGCGTGGATGTCGGCACCGGCCGTGAGCAGGCGTGCCGCCAGGTCCGGCAGGCCGAGCGCGGCGGCCAGCATCAGCACGCTGACCTCGCCCGGCAGGCGCTGGTCGAGCGGCGCCCCGGCCGCGAGCAAGCGGTCAACGACCGCGGCATGACGCATGCTGACCGCCGCCGACAGCGGCGTTGCGCCCGAACGGGCTGCGCAGGTCGTGTCGGCCCCGCGCGCAAGCAGCAGATCGACGACCGCCAGATGCCCGCCACCCGCTGCGCGCAGCAGCGCGGTGCAGGCCTGGGTGTCGGGCGTGTCGATATCGAAGCCCAGATCGAGCAGCCGGCGGACGGCATCGGCGTCGCCGGCCGAGGCCGCCTGCGGCAGATCCGTGGCCGCGAGCGCGCGACGCGGCAGCGCCCAGCCCTGCCAGTCGAGCCAATCGGCAAGATCGCGCCGGCCGGCCGACAGCGCGACCCCCAGCGGCGTCTGTCCGTCGGCTGCCCGCGCGGACGGCGATGCGCCATGACGCACCAGCGCCTTGAGCGCGCCCTCGCGGCCGAGCGCGGCCGCCAGATGCAAGGCCGTCATGCCGCGCGAATCGCGGGCGTCGGGATCGACGCCCAATCCGGCCAAGCGCTCGACCAGCCGCGGCCATCCCAGCCGGACCGCCAGTGCCAGCGGCGGATCGCCCTGGGGCGATGCGGCAAACGGATCAGCGCCGCGCGCCAGCAGCTCCAGCGACAGCCCTTCGAACGCCCGCGCCGCATGGTCGCCCTCGACGCAGGCTGCCAAGTAGGCCGCCAGCCCGCCCGCACCGGCGGGTGACGCGCCATGGCGCAGCAGCACCTGAAGCACCGGCAGTGCGTCCGGCGCGCTGGCGAGCAGCATGGTCAGCGGTGTGCGGCCGTCCGCATCGCGCACGTTGGGATCGGCGCCGTGGGCAAGCAGCCACTCCACTTGTTCGAGCGATGGCGGTGATGTCGGGTCGGCCAGCAGACTGCCCAGTTCGGCGGGGCCGACCAAGCGCAACAGGTCGCCCAGTTGCGCCTGTCGTCCCTCGCGCAGCCCGGCGCGCAGCAGCACCAGCGGCGTGCGATCGCCTGCACCGTCGTCGCCGTCCATGTCGAGATTGACCGGCAATGGGTAGTCGGGATCGAGCAGGCGGACCAGCGACCAGCGCCCGGCCTCGGCGGCGCGGTCGACTGCACGCTTGCCGTCGCCGTCGACCACATCGGCCGGCACACCCAGCGCGAGCAGGCGCTGGACCAGCGCCGGCGACGCCTGCTCGGAGGCGCAGGCAAGCATGATCGCGTTGCGCCCGGCGATGTCGACCGCGGCGACGTCGGCCTCGGCGGCAAGCAGCGCCTCGAGCGCAGCCAGGCTGCCGCCACGCGCGGCATCGAGCAGCGGTGTGCGGCCGTCGTTGTCGCGCGCACGTACATCAGCGCCGGCGGCAAGCAGGGCGGCCAGGATCTCGGTATGGCCGTGCGCGGCGGCCACGTGCAGCGCACTGCGACGCTGGCGATCGCGCGTATCGACCCGGCCCTTGTGGCGGATCAGCAGCTGCACGCCGGCCGCATCGTCCTCGTCCCCGCCGGCCGCCGCCAGCAGGGCCGGCGTCGCGCCTTCGACCTCGGGCCGGGCACCATGCTCGAGCAGGAACTTCGCCAGCCGCCAGTTACCCGCGGCGCAGGCCACCCCGAGCGGGGTCAGCGCATCGTGGTTGGTGACATCGAGTTCGGCAGCCGCATCGCGCAACAGGGCGACCACGCCCGGGTCGGAACTGCGTGCGGCCAGGTGCAGCGGTGTATTGCCTTCATGGTCGGTCACCCGCGGGTCGGCGCCATTGGCCAGCAGGGTCATCACCGCATCGGGGCGGCCATGCCAACTGTCGCGCGTGGCTGCCAGCAATGGGGTCATGCCGGCATGCGCGGCATTGACGTCGACGCCGCGTGCGATGAGTTCGCGCAGCAGCCGCAGATCCGGCAGTACCGCCGCCAGCACGGCGAGGCTGCGCTGGTCACGCGTCTCGGGCGGCGGCAGCGCGCGCACGTCGGCGCCGGCCTCAATCAACGCCAGCGCGCGTTCGACCCGGCCGGCGCGCGCCGCGGCATACAGCGCCACTTCGGGATCGGCATCGACGGGCTCGTCGAACAGGGCGGCGGCCGGGTCGCCGGGCATCTCCACCACCGGCATCGGCAGCGCCTGCGGCGGAGCGAGCCGTTGCAGGCCAGCGTGCAACAGCCACCACGCCAGTGCGGCGGTCACGGCCAGACCGACCCGCATGCCCGGCGCCAGCGTCGGCAGCCAGGCCGGCGCAAGTGCGATCGCGAGCGCCGCGGTCACCGCAGCGGCGACCGCGACCCCGCGCGCGGCGCCGACATCCTGGTCGGCCAGCGCCCGCCAGTGCGCGCGCAGGTCGCCGCCGTCGCGTTCGATCGCGTGCCACAACGGCCAGGTTCGCCAGACGCCGACCATCACCAGACCGACTGCGACGCTCAGCCCGAGCGCACCGCCCAGATCGCCGCCGCGGCGCAGCGCGGCCAGCGGCCAGGCCACCAGCAGCGCGCCGGCAGCGGCCGCGCTCGTCCAGACGATCGCCAGCGCACGGACATCGGGCCAGGGCAAACGGCCATCGGCGGCGCCACGCGCGCGCCCGCGCGCGGCCAATGCGAAGGCCGGCTGCGCCAGCACCCCGGCCACCGCCGCCGGCACGCCGCCCAGCAGCGTGCACGCGGCCAGTGCGAGTGCCGCGCCCAATGCGATGGGAAACCGTCGCTGCGGGGCCGTCGACAGGTGGCGATGCAGGCGCTCAGGCATCTGAGCTCCAGTCGTCGGTCAGCGGATCGGCCACCAGCCGCGGTGGCATCTGCAAGTGGAAGCCCTGTGACTGCAAGTTGCCGAGCACCTGCGCCGGGTTCTCGCGGGCGAGCCGGCGCTCGGGCGTCAGCGCCACCTCGAGCACGAACGCCAGCGCGCCAAGCTCGGCGCGCAGCGGATCGGGCAGGACGTCGAACGCGTCCCTGGCAGCGAGGTACACGTAGGTGTCCGCCTTGCGCTGACTTTTGTAGACGTAGGCGTGCATGTGCGCAGAATCGGCGATATGCGCCGAATTGTGCGGCAAAAGGACCGCCTTGGGTATCGCGCCGCCCGCGTCGCGTTCAGTGATAGCCGGCGTCGGCCTGCACCTTGCCGCGGAACACCCGGTACGACCATGCGGTGTAGCCCAGGATCAACGGCAGCAGGAAGACCAGGCCGCCCAGCACGAAGAGCTGCGACGACGGTGGCGACGCCGCCTCCCATATGCTCAGCGAGGGCGGCACGATATTGGGCCAGATGCCCAGCACCAGTCCGGCGAACCCCAGTACGAAAAAGGCCAGGGTCAACAGGAACGGACGCGCATCGCGGCCCTCGCGCATCGCCGCACGCCACAGCCAGACCGCATTGAGCAGCGCCAACAGCGGGACCGGCGACAGCCACCAGAAATTCCCGTCTTCGAACCAGCGCGCCATGATCCGCGAATCGAGGAACGGCAACCACGCGCTGACCAGCCCCATGAAGGCGGCCACGACCAGCACCAGCGGCCGGGTCAGGGTGCGGGCGATCGACTGCAACCGCCCCTCGGTCTTGAGGATCAGCCAGCTGCTGCCCAGCAATGCGTATCCGAACACCACCGCCACCCCGGTCAGCATCGAGAACGGGCTGAACCAGTCGAGTGCGCCGCCGGCGTACTTGCCGGCCTCCAGCGGCATGCCCTCGACCAGCGCGCCGAGGATCACGCCCTGCGCGAAGGCGGCGAGCAGTGACCCGAGCGCAAAGGCGCCGCCCCAGAACCGCTTGCCCCGCCGGGCCTTGAAGCGGAACTCGAACGCCACCCCGCGGAACACCAGCGCGATCAGCATCAGCAGCACCGGCAGGTACAGCGCCGAGAGCACGATCGCGTAGGCGCGCGGGAACGCTGCCAGCAAGCCCGCGCCACCGAGCACCAGCCAGGTCTCGTTGCCGTCCCAGATCGGCGCGGCGGTCGTCATCATGTGGTCGAGCTGGGCTTCGTCCTCGGCGAACGGCGCCAGGATCCCCAGCCCCAGCACGAAGCCATCAAGCAGCACGTACATCATCACGCCGAAGCCGATCACGCCGAACCAGACCACCGGAAGCACGGTTTCCAGATCCATCAGTCCTCCCCCACCGGGCCGTCGGCGGCCGAGATCGGCCGCATCGGCGTGCGCTCGCCCGCATCTTGGTCGGGCCCATCGTCGAACGGCTGCGGCCCCTTGCGGATCATCTTCAGGATGTAGCCGCCACCGGCACCGAACACGACCGCATAGGCAACCGCGAATACGGACAGCGAGACGATGACGCTGGCCCGGTCGATGTCGCTGACCGCATCGGCGGTGCGCAGCAGACCCTGGATCACCCAGGGCTGGCGACCGATCTCGACCACGAACCAACCCGCCAGTACCGCGATGAATCCGCTGGGCGCCATCAACCGCCAGGCATCGAGCAACCAGCGCGAGCGCAGCAGCGTGCGCCGCCGCCAGGCCCATAGCGACACCGCGGTCAGCGCCAGCATCGCCATGCCGATGCCCACCATGACCCGGAACGCATAGAACACCGGCGCCACCGGCGGTCGGTCCTCCGGCGGCACGGCGGTCAGCGGCGCGATGGTGCCGTCCCAGCTGTGGGTCAGGATCACGCTGCCCAGGCGCGGGATGGCGATCTCGTAATCGTTGCGCGCCTCATCGGCATTGGGCACCGCGAACAACACCAGCGGCACGCCCGCCCCGGGCGCGCCCTCATGCCAGTGCGCCTCCATCGCCGCGAGCTTCACCGGCTGCACCTCGCCGGTCTTCAGGCCATGCAGGTCGCCGGCCACGATCTGCAGCGGCACGGTGATCGCAGCGAACACGATCGAGAGCTTCAGCATCCGCGCCCCGGCCTCAACATGCTCGCCGCGCCGCAGATACCACGCCGCGACGCCGCCGACGACGAAACAGGTGGTGATGAACGCCGCCAGCGCCATGTGCGCCAAGCGGTAAGGGAACGACGGATTGAAGATGATCGCCATCCAGTCGGCCGGGTGGAACACGCCATCGACGATCTCGTAGCCGGCGGGGGTGTGCAGCCAGCTGTTGGCCGACAGGATCCAGAAGGTCGAGATCAGCGTGCCCACCGCCACCAGGCAGGTCGACAGGAAATGCAGCCGCTCCGAGACCCGCCCCCAGCCGAACAGCATCACGCCCAGGAAGCTCGCTTCCAGGAAGAACGCGGTCAGCACCTCGTAGCTGAGCAACGGCCCGAGGATGTTGCCGGCCGCGACGCTCAGCGCCGACCAGTTGGTGCCGAACTGGAAGCTCATCACGATGCCCGACACCACGCCCATGCCGAACGACACGGCGAAGATCCGCAGCCAGAAGAAATACAGGTCGCGCCACACCGCCGCGCGCGTGCGCAGCCAGCGCCACTCCAAGAACGCCAGCCAGCTCGACAGGCCGATCGTGAAGGCGGGAAACAGCACATGGAACGAAATCACGAATCCGAACTGGATCCGAGACAGCAGCAGCGTGTCCAATGCCGACGCTCCTTGCTTGCAACGGTCGGGGCCCAAGTGTGCGGCACCTGCCGTGAAACCGGGATGCGGCCGATCGTCGCCCCGGGGCGCCGGACACACAGCTTCGTCCGGCGCCCACCGGCGCTGCGCGGCCGTCGATACGCGTAGCGCCATGCCCTCGCTGACATAGGGTCACCCCCAGATTGAGCGACCGGCGCAATCAGGTCAGGCTGGCCGCGGCGAGCGGGCCGATGTCACGACCGCGCTGCGCTCCTCCCCCCCCGTACGAGAGAACGCCCGTGTCCGACCTGTCCGTCAATCCATCCGTCCCGGGCCTCGATCCGGCGGCGTCACCCGAAGACTGGGCCGCCGACAAGGCCGACCTCATCGCCTCGCTGCCTCCCGGGCTCGTGCCCGCGGACATCCGGCAATTGCCGCATCTGCTCGATGGCGCGACCACGCGCGCCAATGCCGATCTCATCGCGTCGCTGCCTCCGGGCATCGCGCCCAAGGAGGTCGGCGACCTTATCCGGATCGCCGATGGTGCGAATGCGCAGCGCAAGACGATGGACATCATCACCGACGACGGCAAGTTCAAGGTGCTGACCGAGGACAAGGACCTGTCGGTGGACGACATCAAGTCCAGCGCGCACCCCGGCGCCGGCGGCGATGGCTGGCTGCAGGTCACCACAAAGGATGGTGACCACTACGCGATTCCCGAAGCGAAGGCGCCGGACGCGTACGCGGCCGCCGAACACCACTATCTGGATCTGGCATCGGGTAACGAACGCATCGACGAGATCCGCGAGAAGGCCGGGCTGCCGGCGCGCGACAAGACGGACCTCTATGCGCTCGAAACCGACATCGAGCACGACGGCAAGCCGCTGAAGGTGGAAGACGCGGCGATGAAGTTGATGATCGAGGACCTGCGCGACCGCGATCTGGAGACCGACAGCAAGGAGGCCAAGCTGCTGCGCCTGCTCGAAGCCGATCACGCGGTGACCGAGGGCAAGGATGTCATTCCTGTCTACGAAGAGCGGCTGTCCGGCGCAGGCAAGGCCACCCGCACGCAGCACGAGGGCGCGCGCAAGCTCGAGCCGGTCGACATGCAGGACATGCTGGAAGGATCGAAGATCCGCGACGGGATCCGCGACCTGATGCAATCGGACGAGATCGCGAAGCTGCATCACGAAAAACTGAAGGAAGCGCTCGACGCCGTCCCCGGCGATGGCGTGAAGAACGTTGAGAAGAACCTGACCGAGTTGCTCGAGGGCACAGAGTACGTCAAGGCGATCAGCGAGCTTCCGGACACCGAGATGCCGCGCGCCTACGCTGACATCGAGAACGCGATGTCCCAGTTGGCCGTGCTCGACCCGAAGCGGGCGGAAAGCGCGTCCAAGACCTTTGCCAACAATGCACTGGCGGTGGACTTCGACGCCACCTTCGCCGACCCGTCGTCGATCGACGCCGATGCCGCCGCCGATGCCGTGGATGCGGGCCTGGGCGCGATCAGCAACGGCATCGACAAGGCCGGACTGCCGTTCCAGCTGGCCGACAAGATCGAAGCGTTCCTGAAGGACGCCGGCATCGCCGGCAAGCAGGATTTCGCGAAGATGGCGGCCGAGCTGCGCGGCGGCGACTTTGTCGATCACGACACGATCGACGCCGCGGTCGACAAATCGGGCATCCAGGGCGATCGTCGCGAATCGATTCGCTCGCTGTATCACGACCTGTCGTCGAACGGTGTGCTGTCTGCGGTCACCGGCGCGATCGGGGTGGTCTCGACCGCCCGCCAGCTCGCGGGCGGCGACCTCGGGGAGACGCCGGAAGAGAAGCTGGCGACCGCCGGCGGGCTGTTGAGCATGATCGGTAGCCTGCCCGAGTCGACGTCGCTGCTGCGCAACCTCACCAAGGGCATCGACGGATCGACGCTGAAGCTGCTGGGCGTTGGCGACGGTGCCAAGGACGCGCTCGACATCAAGACGCGGCAAGGCAACATGGGCGTCGATGCCATCGGCGAGCGGGTCGCCGACACCGACATCCCCGATGGACCGAAGGTCGAGCATCGCGATCGGATTCTCGACCAGCTGAACGATGCGGCCAAGGGCGGACTCGACGGCCAGGATGCCACCCGGGCCGCGAAGGCCACCTTCAACACGCTGGTGGACTATACGGGCCGGGTCGGCGGCGTGCTGGGCGCGGTCACCGGCGGACTGGGCGCACATGCCGCGTTGTCGAGCGGCGATGCCACCGACGCGGAGAAGGCGAGCGCGGTCATCGGCGCGATCTCGGGCACACTGGGCGTGGTCCAGCCGGCGCTGAGCACCGCGAGCGAGTTCACCACCGCGGCGGCCGCCGCCGGCAAAACCGGTGCCAGCGCGGGATTGTCCGCGCTGCGCATGATCTCGCGCGTGGCGGGTCCCCTCGCAATCCCGCTGACCATCGCCGATCTGTTCGCGAACATTTTCACGTCACGAGCGAAGAGCAAGGCGATCAATCGCGAACAGTACGACTGGTTCAACCAGCTGGCCAGCGACGGCGTCGCGAAGGGCGACTGGGCGGTCAAGTACGACTGGGTGCGCACCACGCTGGCCGATTTCAAGGATGCCAAAGAGACCGTCGGGAACTACTGGGACCTCCGGAATGCGAAGTGGGGGGGGCGCAAGAGCCCGGAAGACGTGAGCATCTTCGAGCATCGCCGATCGGAGTTCGGTGAGTTCAAGAGACGCTGGGAAGACAAGCGGCAGCCCACCACCTACATCTCGTATCTCGACGCCGGCAAGCACAAGGAAGACATGAAGCGGGCCAAGGACGCGGCCTGATCTGGCGCTGCGCGCAAATGCGAAGGTGCCATGACCTTCGCCAGAGCGGTCGTGGGGCGCACGCCGGTACACTGCGCCCTCCTTTCCGCTCCACGGATCGCTGCCGATGCGTCATCTGCCGCTGTACTGGGTGCTCGCCTGCGCCTTCGCCACCCCACTTGCCGCCGCGCAACCCGCGCAGCCGCTGACGTTGGACCGGATCATGGCCGATCCGGACTGGATCGGCGCACCGGTCGAATCGGCGTGGTGGAGCTGGGACGGCAGCCGCGCCTACTACACCGCCAAGCGCGAAGGCAGCAACGTGCGCGACACCTGGGTGCAGCCGCTCGCCGGCGGCGCCTCGGTGCCTGTGGACGATGCGACGCGTCCGGACATTGACGGGCGCGATCCGATTCTCGATGCGACCCGCACGCGCATGGCCTTCGTCCGCAATGGCGATCTGTTCGTGCGCGACCTGCGTACCGGCCAGCTGAGCCAGATCACCCGCACCGAAGCGACCGAGACGCAGGCGCAGTGGACCACTGGCGGCGGCCTCGTGTGGCGGTCCGGCGACGACTGGTACGGCTGGGATCCGCAACGCGGCACCGCGCAGTTGACCAGCCTCAAGGCCGAGGCCGACCCAGCCAAGCCGCCGCCCGACGATGCCTTGCGCGACCGTCAGTTGCGCATGATCGAGACCCTGCGCACCGAGCGCGAGCGCCGCGACGGCCTGCGCGCACAGAACGAGCGCTGGCGCCAGGTCGATGCCACGCGCGCCCCTGGTCCGGTGTATCTGGGCAAGGATGTGCGCATCGCCGGCAGTGCGCTATCGCCGACCGGCGACCGTCTGATCGTGGTCACCGAGCCCAAGGACGGCGACGCCGGCCGCGACGGCAAGATGCCCAAGTACGTCACCGAATCGGGCTACGAGGAATTCGAGGACGTGCGCACCCGCGTGGGCCGCAACGACCCGCTGCCGCACCGGCTGTGGCTGGTGGACCTGGCCACCGGGCGCGTGCGCGAGCTCGGCACCGGCACGCTGCCGGGCATCGGCATCGATCCGCTGGCCGATCTGCGTCGGGCCGCCGGCAAGGACCCGCTGCAAGGCGACCGCCCGGTGCGCCTGGAGATCGACGGCCGCGGCGGTGGCGGCGGTGCGATCCGCTGGAGTGACGACGGCCTCAACGTCGCACTGTCGATCCATTCGGTCGACAACAAGGACCGGTGGCTGGCGACCGTGGACCTGGAGAGCGCGACGCTGCGCAGCCGCCACCGGCTGACTGATCCGGCGTGGATCAACTGGGACTTCAACGAGTTCGGCTGGCTGCCCGACCACCGCACCCTGTGGTTCCTGTCCGAGGAATCGGGCTATTCGCATCTCTACCTGCACGACGGTACGCGCAAGCGTGCGCTGACCTCCGGCCGCTGGGAGGTCTCCGCGCCGGTGATGTCGCATGACGGCAGCCGGTTCTTCTTCCTGTGCAACCAGCAGTGGCCCGGCCGTTACGAGGTCTGCATGTCCGGCGACGGCGGCGTGCGCGAGATCACCGCGACCGGCGGCATCGAGGACTTCGCGCTCTCGCCCGACGAGACCCGTCTGCTGCTGCGCACCTCGTCGAGCTACCTGCCGCCGCAGCTGGCGGTCGCCGACGTCAACGACGGGGCGGTGCGGATGCTCACCGACACCCGCACCGCCGAGTTCAAGGCCCATGACTGGCTGCAGCCGCAGTACGTGCAGGTCCCGTCCAAGCACGGCGCCGGCACGGTCTGGGGCAAGTTCTACGGCCCGAAGGCCTACGAGCCCGGCCGCAAGTACCCGGTGGTGCTGTTCGTGCACGGCGCCGGCTATCTGCAGAACGTCAGCGACCGCTACCCGAACTACTTCCGCGAGCAGATGTTCCACAACATGCTCGTGCAGCAGGGCTATCTGGTCCTCGACCTCGACTTTCGCGCCTCGGCCGGCTACGGCCGCGACTGGCGCACCGCGATCTACCGGCAGATGGGCCATCCGGAGCTGGAGGATTATCTCGACGGCATCGACTGGCTGGTCGAGCACCACCAAGCCGACCGCGACCGTGTGGGCATCTACGGCGGCAGCTACGGCGGCTTCATGACCTTCATGGCGCTGATGCGCGAACCGGGCCGCTTCAAGGCCGGCGCGGCGTTGCGCCCGGTCGCCGACTGGTCGCAGTACAACCACGCCTACACCGCCAACATCCTCAACACGCCCGAGATCGATCCGGAGGCCTATCTGAAGTCCTCGCCGATCGAGTACGCCGACCGCCTGCAGGACCATCTGCTGATCGCCCACGGCATGATCGACGACAACGTGTTCTACAAGGACTCGGTGATGATGGCCCAGCGCCTGATCGAACTGCGCAAGGACAAGTGGGAATTGGCGAGCTACCCGCTCGAGCGGCACGCCTACCAGCATCCGGCCTCGTGGTACGACCAGTACCGCCGCATCCACGAGCTGTTCGAACGCACGCTCAAGTGACGCCTGCGCCGCTGCCGGCGGTCGAACTGCTGCGGCCGGCGCCGTGGAAACGGCTGGCGCTGCTGGCCGTGTCGCTGGCGCTGGTCGGGCTGGCGGTCGCGATCGGCGGCCGCCAGCCCGCGGTCGCCTGGGGCCTGGGCGGGATCTTCGGGGCCTGCACACTCGTCGCGTTGGCCGGGCTGCTGCCAGGCGCCCATCACCTCCGGCTCGATGCGAACGGCCTGGAACTGCGCGCGCTGTTCCGCACCACGCACCTGGCCTGGAGCGACATCGCCCGGTTCGGCACCACCCGGGTCGGCCTGCACCCGGTCGTCGGACTCGACTTCGCCCCGCACGTCGATCACGGCGCGCGGCTGCGGCGGGTCAACCGCGGCCTGAGTGGCTTCCACGGCGCCCTGCCCGACACCTACGGCCTGGGTGCCGACGCGCTCGCGGCCCGGCTGCAGCAGTGGCACCGGGCCTACGCGCCGGCCAGCAAGGATTGACCCGGATCAATGCCGAGCGGGGCGGCGCACCTACAATGCCCCGGATGAATGACACTTTCGACACGGTCCGGGACTACCTCACCGGGCTGCAGGACCGCATCTGCGCCGCGATCGAGCAGGCCGACGGCCAGGCCCGGTTCGCCGAGGACCTGTGGCAGCGCGCCGAAGGCGGCGGCGGCAGAACCCGCGTGCTGCGCGATGGCGCGGTGTTCGAGCAGGCCGGCATCGGCTTCTCGGACGTCAGCGGCACCCGGCTGCCGCCCTCGGCCAGCACCCACCGGCCGGAACTGGCCGGCGCGTCGTGGCGCGCCACCGGCGTGTCGCTGGTGTTCCACCCGCGCAACCCGCACCTGCCCACGACCCACGCCAATGTGCGCCACTTCCGCGCGATGCGCGACGGCGAGGTGGTGGCCTGGTGGTTCGGCGGCGGCTTCGATCTGACCCCGTTCTACCCGGTCGACGAGGACATCGCGCACTGGCACCGCACCGCGCGGGCGCTGTGCGAGCCGTTCGGCGGCCAGGCACGCTACGAAGCCCACAAGCGCTGGTGCGACCAGTACTTCTTCCTGGGCCACCGCGCCGAGACGCGGGGCGTGGGCGGGCTGTTCTTCGACGACCAGCACGGCGATTTCGAGCACGAGTTCGCCTACATGCGGGCCGTCGGTGATGGTTTTCTCGATGCCTATCTGCCGATCGTCGCGCGACGCCGCGACACGCCCTACGGCGAGCGCGAGCGCGAGTTCCAGCTCTATCGCCGCGGCCGCTACGTCGAGTTCAACCTGGTCTACGACCGCGGCACGCTGTTCGGGCTGCAGTCGGGCGGGCGCGCCGAATCGATCCTGATGAGCCTGCCACCGCGCGTGCGCTGGGAGTACGGCTACACGCCCGAGGCCGACAGCGCCGAGGCGCGGCTGGCCGACTACCTGCGCCCGCGCGACTGGCTCGCCGAACTGGCCTGATCCATGGCGGCCGCAGCCCTCGACATCGCCCATCCGGATGTGGTGCCGGACTGTCTGCGCCAGCTCTACGGCGACGACCACGTGCTGGCCTTCGACAAGCCCGCCGGGCTGCTGTCGGTGCCCGGCCGCGGGCCGGACAAGCAGGACAGCATGGCCACCCGCGCGCGCGCCCAGTGGCCCGACGCCCGGGTCGTGCACCGGCTGGACATGGCGACCTCCGGCCTGATGCTGCTGGCCCGGGGCGCGGATGCGCAGCGCGCGCTGGGGGCGGCGTTCGAGGGACGCCGGGTCGAGAAACGCTACATCGCGGTCGTCGACGGCTGGCCGGCTGAGGATGCCGGTGAGATCGACCTGCCGCTGCTGCTCGACTGGCCGGAGCGACCCCGGCAGAAGATCGATCCGGTCGATGGCAAGCCCGCGCTGACGCGCTGGCGGGTGCTGCGGCGCGAGACCGCGGCCGATGGCGCCCCGGTCGCCCGTGTGGTGCTGATGCCGGTGACCGGACGCAGCCACCAACTGCGCGTTCATCTGCAGGCGATCGGCCATCCGATCCTCGGCGACCCGTTGTACGCGCCCGAGCCCGCACAGCGCCGCGCCCCGCGCCTGCTGCTGCACGCCGAATCGCTCGAACTGCCCCACCCCGCCACCGGCGCACCGCTGCGCCTGCACTGCCCGACGCCGTTCTAGAAGCGCATGGGCGATGGAAGAATGCGGTGGATCGAAAGACGCCGCTTCCAGCGTGTCGTCAATCGTCGGTGTCCGCCTGAATGACGGACATGAACGAGGTGCATGTCCCAAGGGCGGGACGGAAATTCCACTTGGGTTAGGCAGCGTCATGCCGACCCGGAATTGCGCGAGCGGCCCATGGATGGCCGCGAGGGTGAGTCAGCCATGGATGAATGACCAAAACCGGGGTCAGAGTGCTATTTCGCGAGGTGAAATGGCACTCTGACCCCGGTTTTGGAGTCAAGCGCCCAAACGTGGGAGACGGACATAAAAAAGCCCCGTAGGCAGGGGGGGCCTACGGGGCTCGGGAACCGGGCTCGGGGAGAAGCCTGTTGGTTCCGGTCGATCACTCCAGGGGAAGGGAGAGATCTGCGACAGACCTTGCATCTGTCGCGAGTATGAGACCACCCGACGCATTGATGGTTCGTGAAGGCGACATTCAATTTTCGGGCAAATTCAGGCTGCATTTACTCCGCCGCGCTGCACGTTGTCGGCATCCCGCAGCGCGGCAAATACAGCAGAACCGGCCCAGATGCGCACAGGCCGCATGGCCGGATCAGTGCGCCTGGTCCCAGTTGTCGCCGACGCCGCAATCCACCACCAGCGGCACGCGCAGCTGGGCGGCCTCGGTCATCCTCGGCACCACACCCGCCAGCAGCGGCTCGACGAAGTCGGCATCGGCCTCGAACACCAGTTCGTCGTGCACTTGCAGGATCATCTTGGCCTGCGCGGCGTGGTCCGCCAGCCAGGCGTCGACGGCGACCATCGCGCGCTTGATGATGTCCGCCGCGGTGCCCTGCATCGGCGCATTGATCGCGGCGCGCTCGGCGCCCGCGCGCTGCGAGGCATTGCCGCGCTGGATGAAGTCCAGTGTCAGACGGCGCCCGAACACCGTCTCGACGAAGCCGGTCTCGCGCGCCTGCTGGCGGGTCCGCTCCATGAAATCGCGCACGCCCGGATAGCGAGAGAAGTACAACGCGATGTAGTCCTGGGCCTCGCCGCGGCCGACGCCGAGGTTGCGGGCCAGACCGAACGCGCTCATGCCGTACATCAACCCGAAGTTGATCGCCTTGGCGGCACGGCGCTCGTTCGCGGTCACCTGGTCGAGCGGCCGGCCGAAGACTTCGGCTGCGGTCGCGCGGTGCACGTCGACCCCGGTCTCGAACGCGCCGATCAGGCCAGCATCCTCGGACAGATGGGCCATGATCCGCAGCTCGATCTGCGAGTAATCGCACGCGACCAGCCGGCGGCCCGGCGGTGCGATGAAGGCACGACGGATGCGGCGACCGTCATCGGTGCGGATCGGAATGTTCTGCAGGTTGGGGTCGGACGACGACAACCGCCCGGTCGCCGCGCCGGCCTGGTGGTAGCTGGTGTGCACGCGGCCGGTGTCGGGATTGATCATCTCCGGCAGCTTGTCGACATAGGTCCCGCGCAACTTGGCCAGACTGCGGTACTCGAGGATCACCCGCGGCAGTTCGTGGTGGTCGGCGATCGCCTCCAGCGCTTCTTCGTTGGCGCTGGGCTGGCCCTTGGGCGTCTTGACGACCGCCGGCAGCCCCAGTTCCTCGAACAGCAGCGCGCAGACCTGCTTGGGCGAATCGAGATTGAACGTGCGTCCGGCCAGCTCGGTCGCCTTCTGCTGCGCGGCGAGCATGCGCTTGGACAGGTCGGCGCTCTGCCGGCGCAGTTCGTCGACATCGATGCACACGCCGTTGGCCTCGATCCGGGCCAGCACCGGCACCAACGGCATCTCGATCTCGCCGTAGACCCGCGCCAGGCCCGGTGCGGCCTCGACCCGCGGCTTGAGCACGCGATGCAGACGCAAGGTGATGTCGGCATCTTCGGCGGCGTAGCGGGTCGCATCGTCGATGGCGACCTGCGAGAACGAGATCTGCTTGGCGCCCTTGCCGGCGACGTCCTCGAAGCGGATCGTGTCCATGCCCAGATGCCGCTTGGCCAGCGAGTCCATGTCGTGCCGGGCGATGCCGGCGTCGAGCACGAAGCTCTCGAGCAGGGTGTCGTCGGCGTAGCCGCGCAGCGCGACGCCGTGCCGTCGCAGCACGTGCAGGTCGTACTTGCCGTGCTGGCCGAGTTTGCGCCGTGCCGGGTCCTCGAGCACCGGACGCAGTGCCTCGAGCACCTGGGCGCGATCGAGCTGAGCGGGCGCGCCCGGATAGTCGTGCCCGAGCGGAATGTAGGCCGCCCGACCCGGCTCGACCGCCACGCTCAACCCGACCAGGTTGGACCGCATCGCATCAAGTGCGTCGGTCTCGGTGTCGAATGCGAACTCCTCGGCGCCGCGCAACTGGGCGATCCAGGCCTCGAGGCGCTCGGTCGTGAGCACGGTCTCGTATTCGCCCGGCGCCGACAGGGCCGGGTCAATCTCGATCGAAGATGCCGGCGCCGTCGTCGCGGCGGCCGCGGCCGGACCGCCGCCGTCAAGCTCGCGCAGCGCCTGGGTGAAGCCGTAGCGGGCGTAGAGCCCGCGCAGCGCGTCGGTCGCGGGTTGGCGCAGCACCAGGGTGTCTGGCCCGCCGTCGAGCGGCACGTCGGTGCGGATCGTCGCCAGCCTGCGGCTGAGCGGCAACTGGTCCAGCACTTCGCGCAGGTTCTCGCCGATCTTGCCCTTGATGTTGGCCGCGGCCGCGATCACGCCGTCGAGCGACTCGTACTCGGCCAGCCACTTGGCCGCGGTCTTCGGCCCGCACTTGGGCACGCCGGGGATGTTGTCGATGCTGTCGCCCATCAGCGCGAGCATGTCGACGATCTGGTCGGGGCGGACCCCGAACTTGTCATGCACCGCCGCCTCGCTGTCCATGCGGCTGCCGCTCATCGTGTTGACCAGCGTGATGCCCGGGCGCACCAGCTGCGCGAAGTCCTTGTCGCCGGTTGAGATCGTCGTCGCGATGCCGGCCTCGGCAGCCTGTACGGCGAGCGTGCCGATCACGTCGTCGGCTTCGACGCCGGGCACGCGCAGAATCGGGAAGCCCAGTGCCTCGACGATGTCGCACATCGGGTCGACCTGCGCGCGCAGGTCATCGGGCATCGGCGGGCGGTTGGCCTTGTAGGCGGCGTAGAGATCGTCGCGGAACGTGCGCCCCGGCGCATCGACCACGAACGCCGCATAGTCGGGCGCTTCCTTGAGCGTGGCACGCAGCATGTTGACCACGCCAAACAGCGCGCCGGTCGGCTCGCCATCGGCGTTGGACAGCGGCGGCAGGGCGTGGAAGGCGCGGTACAGGTACGAGGACCCGTCGATCAGAATCAGCCGTTTCGTCATCCGCAGATTCTACGGCGTCGGCCGTGGGCATCGCGTTCGACCCCATCCACTGAACCGAGGTGTTCACCCTTCAACCCCTGCCGGCGCACGGGCGATGACGAAATTCGAACACTGTGTCGCGATGATCGCCACCTGCCAACAGGCTCTGCACGCAGCTGTGGCGCTTCAGCGACGACCCGCTGCAATAGCCCCCGCTGGTGCGCGCACGGCAGTTGCACGCCGTGCGCGCATAATGGCGGTCCGCCCGCTGGAGATTCGCCATGTCCGCCTCCCGTACCGCTGTGCTCGCGATCGCACTGCTGGGGTTGTCCGCCTGCGCCAGTCCCGGCGGCGCACTGCCCGATGGCATCCCGGCCGACGCCGAACAGGTGACCCGGACCGAATCCAACGGCGACCGCATCACCGAGTTCCGCGTGGCCGGCCAGCTGCGCGCGGTGCAGGTCGTGCCGTCGCGCGGCCCGGCGTACTTCCTCTACGACCGCGACGGCGACGGCAGCATCGACAGCGACCGCGACGACGTCCCGCAGACCTACTTCAAGCTGTTCGGCTGGTAAGTCCACGATGGGCGATGCGCTGCAGGTCGCGCTGGTCGGATACGGCCTCGCCGGCCGGGTGTTCCATGCGCCGCTGATCGCGGCGACGCCCGGGTTGCGGTTGCACACGGTGGTCTCGCGCGACCCGGACCGCGTGCACGCCGACCACCCCGATGCACGCGTGTGCGCCGATCCGCACGCGGTATTCACTGACTCGGCGATCGACCTGGTCGTGCTCGCCTCGCCCAACGCCACGCATGCACCGCTGGCGATCGCCGCACTCGCCGCCGGTCGCCACGTCGTGATCGACAAGCCGATGGCGATCGATCTGGACCAGGCGCGAACCGTCGCCGAGGCGGCGCGCGCGTCCGGCCGCCTGCTCAGCGTGTTCCACAACCGGCGCTGGGACGCCGACTTCCTCGCGCTGCGCGCGCTCGTCGCGGCGGGTACGCTCGGTCGCATCGCCGAGGTGCACTCGCATTTCGACCGGTTCCGACCGGAGGTCCCCGACCGCTGGCGCGACCGCGCCGAGCCCGGTGCGGGGCTCTGGCTCGATCTGGGGCCGCATCTGGTCGATCAGGCGCTGCAGTTGTTCGGCCTGCCCGATGCGGTGCAGGCCGACATCGCGCTGCAGCGCGATGCTGCGCAGGTCGACGACTGGTTCCACGTCGTGCTGCGCTACGGCCGCCTGCGCGTGGTGCTGCACGCCGGCGCACTGGTGCCCGGCGCCGGCTTGCGCTTTGCCGTGCACGGCACCGGCGGCAGTTGGTTCAAGCACGGGCTGGATCCGCAGGAGGCCGCGCTGCGCGCCGGCCAGCGTCCGGGCGGGCCGGACTGGGGCGTCGATCCAGCGCCTGGCCACCTGCTGTGCGTTGGCGAGGACGGCACGGTGCACGAGGCGCCCTCGCCCACTCCCGCAGGCGACTATCGCCATTACTACGCCGGTCTGCGTGCGGCGATCGCAGACGGCGCACGCCTTCCGGTCACGCTCGACGAGGCGCTCGATGTCATGCGGGTGCTGCAAGCCGGCATCGACAGCGCAGCGCGCGGGCAGGTCGTGACGCTGTAGCGGCGGCGCCCGGGAATCCGAGGCGCCGTGCAGCCATCGATTGCTGCGACTGGTTACTTGCGCAGCAATTCGTCCACCAGCGTATCAGCGCCGTACACCGACTTCAGCGCCTCGACGATCGCGCCGCTGTGCACCGAGACCGTGCGGTTGCGCGTCGGGTCGTACCAGAAGCTGCCGCCGAGCGAATGGATGTTGCCGTCGAACGCCAGGCCGACAACCCGCGCGTCCCGATCGATGACCGGACTGCCGGAGTTGCCGCCAATGATGTCGTTGGTGCTGACGAAGTTGAAGCGCGTATCGCCGGCGATCCGGGCCTGGGCATCCAGCCAGCGCTGCGGTAGCGCGTACGGCGCCGCGCCGGTGTTGCGGGCGAACACCCCGGCCATCGTCGTGAAGGGCGTGATGGCCCTGCCGTTCTCCTCCCAGCCGGCGATATCGCCATACGACAGCCGCAGCGTGAACGTCGCATCCGGATAGACCGTGGTGCCGAGCTTGTCGAAGCGCACCTTGGCGATCTGCGTCGCGGCGCGCGACTCGATCGCACCCACCTCCGATTCCTGACGCTGACGCACCGCGCGCGCCGGTGCATCGACCGCACGCGCGAGCCGGATGAAGGGATCGTCGGACGCCGCGACCGCCGCGGCGCCGCCCGTCCACAAGCGTTCGCGCTCGGCGACATCGGCCAGCGTTGATCCCTCGACCAGGGCCTTGGCCACCTGCGCCGGCGAGCGGTTGCCGAGTACCGACTTGACCAGCGGGTCGTCGGTGCCGAGCAGCTCGCGCAGCTTGGTCAGCGACCAGGTGAGCTTGGCGGTCTCGAACGCCGGGTAGACGGGCGCCGTGCTCAGCAGCGTCTGGCGCAGGCGTCCCTGGCCGGCGTCCTGGAACTCTGGCAGCCGGGCGTCGTTGGGCTTGGTGCGTTCGTCGGCGCCGCGCACCAGCGTGCGTGCGATCGAGAACAATCGAGAATCGAAGCCCCGGCCCTGTTCGAGCAGCATGTAGGGCACGGCGATCTGGCGCGCCGTGGCCTGCGCCGCCTCGACCTCGCGCCACGGCGCGGCATCGACGCCTTCGCGCAGTCGCGCCTCCTCGGCGCGCTTGGCCGCGAACACCTGCGGGTCGAGCAACGCCTGCAGCTGGCCGCGGTAGACCTTGTAGCTGTTGTCGGTGAACGTCAGGTCCGACTGCGCCTGGCGCGCGGCCTCCTCGTCTAGCCGGCCGTACTCGCCGAGCATCGCGCGGCGCTCGGCCAGCCACAGCAGCGTGTTGATCAGGCTGACATCGCGCACCGTCTCCAGCTGAGCGACGGTGAGCTGGCGCTGGGTGCGGCCCGGATGGCCGGTGACCATCACCAACTCGCCGGCCTGCGCGCCCTCGGGCTTGAGCGTGAAGTGATGCTCGACCGTTGCCGGCTCGCCGTTCTCGTAGGCACGCAGCAGCGCGGCATCGAGGTTGTAGCGCGGGAAATTGAAATTGTCCGGGTCGCCGCCGAAAAAGCCGACTGCGTACTCGGGCGAGAACACCAGGCGCACGTCCGAATAGCGGTGATAGCGGTAGAGATGCTGCTGGCCGCCGTTGTAGAGCTCCACGACGTCGCAGCGCGTAGTGTCGGCCGCATCGCCGACGCATTCCGACTCGATGCGCGCTTTTTCGGCGTTGCGCGCGTCGACATAGGCCTGGCCCTGTTTGCCCTCGGCGGCCGCGGCCACGCGCGCGCTAACGTCGGTGATCGCGCGCAGCACGTTGAGCTCCTCGGCCGGACATTGCAGCTCTTCGCCGCGGGCATCGGCGACGAAACCCGCGTTCTGCAGATCGCGCTGCGGCGACGACAGGCCCTGCACGCAGCCGACCACGCAATGGGCGTTGGTGAGCACCAGGCCGTCAGGCGAGACGAACGAGCCCGAACAGCCGCCGGCCAATCGCACCGACGATTGCATCGCGTGATCGATCCAGGCCTGGTCGGGCGAGAAGCCGTACTGCGCCTGGAGCGCATCGCGCGGCAGATTGTCGAGCGTCCACATCCCCTCTGCGGCCTGGCCGGCCAACGGCAGGGCCAGTGCAACGAGAACGGCAACGCGCGGACGCGACAGCAGCCGCGATAGGGTCTGGGGCGCCATGGGCGAGTCTCCGGGTTGAGGTGGCCGCGCGGGCCGGACCCGCACAGCCTAGAGGCTGCCGTGTCTGCGGTGCGAGACCCTAGGTTGTGACGGACAGCACGAAGTTTGCGGGTTCGGTGCCTTCACGTACGATGCAACGCGCGGATGCCGCGCTGCATCCGTCGCGTCCCGAGCGAGAGTCCGCATGAGCCGATCCGAACGCCGTCGACCGGCCCCGCCCGACCCCGCCGCCCTGCGCCGGGGCCTGACGCCCGAGCAGACGGCCGCGATCGCGACCCTCGAGGCACTGGGCTGGGAACTGCGTTTCGTGCGCCGCCCGCTGTTCCGGGCGCCTGTCCCGGTCGTATTCGAAAAGGCCGGCGCGCGCTGGCTGGTGGTCGAAGGCGACGGGCAGCTCAACGAGTCGCCGGGGTTCGCGCTGCGCGACTAGCGGCCCGTCCGCCGGCACTGCCCTCGCAGGCACCGCGGCTCAGGTCATCGCACGATCAGCACCGGCAGCTCGCTGCGCGCCACGACCGCCTGGGTCTGGCTGCCGAGCAACAGCCGGCCCAGCCCCCGCCGCCCGTGGGAGGCCATCACCACCACGTCGATGCCGCGCGCCTGCGCGGTCTCGAGGATGGCATCGGCCGGCGGCTGCTCGGCGACGAACAGCGTCGTGGCCTCGACGCCATGCCGCGATGCGGCCTGCTTCGCGGCGGCGAGCACCTCGTCGGCATGGGCCTGAGCGGCGACGCGGTAGTCCTTGAGGAATTCGTCGAAACCGACCAATCCGCTGGGATCGGTCAGGGCGGTGTTCCAGGGCTCCGACACCGTGACGATGGTCAGCGACGCCCCGAGCCCTGCGGCGAGCGTGGCCGCGTGCTCAACACCGCGCGCGGCGAGTTCGGATCCATCGGTGGCGACAAGGATATTGCGATACATGGCCTGCTCCCGGGGATGACGAGGGTCGCCTCGAATATACCCCCGTCGCCCGACCGGGCTGGCGCGGCCGAACGTCGCATCCCACCCGCCTGACGCCGTGCGCTACGCCGGCTGCAGATTCGCGTAAGCCATCACCAGCCACTTGCTGCCGACTTCGTCGAAGTTGACCTGCACGCGTGCATGCGCGCCGTCGCCTTCGATGTCGGTCACGGTGCCGGCGCCGAACTTCGCATGCGTCACGCTCTGGCCCAGCCGCACGCCGACCGACGGCGCCAGACTGGCATGGCCGTAGTCGGGACGCTGCCGCTGTGGGAACGTCGCACGCGTGGCCTGCACCTTCGGCCGCACCTCGTGCAGTAGCGCCGCCGGGATCTCGCGCAGGAAGCGCGACGGCACGCCGAACATGTCCTGGCCGTGCAGGCGGCGCGCCTCGGCGTAGGTCAGCACCAGCTTCTGCCGGGCGCGGGTGATGCCCACGTACGCAAGCCGGCGTTCTTCCTCCAGCCGGCCGCTCTCCTCGGCGGTACGGGCGCTCGGGAACAAGCCTTCCTCTAGACCCACCAGGAATACCAGCGGAAACTCCAGGCCCTTGGCGCTGTGGAGTGTCATCAGCTGCACGCCGTCCTCGCCGGCCTGCGCCTGGCCTTCGCCGGCTTCGAGCGCGGCATAGGCCAGGAACGCAACGAGTTCGGTGAGCTGGGCGCTCTCTTCGTCGTCGCCGCGTACGAAACGCGAGGCCACCGAGACCAGTTCGTCTAAGTTCTCGACCCGCGAATCGGCGCTGCCCTTCGACTCGTTGGCGTAGTGCACACGCAAGTTGGAGCGTGCGAGCACATGATCGATCTTGTCTTTGAGCGACAGCTCAGCGACCTCGCCGGCCAGTGCATCGATCAGTTGAGCGAAGCCGGCCAGCGCGTTACGCGCGCGGCCCGCCAGACCGCCGCCCTGGGCGCAGCGCAGCGCCGATTCCCACAACGGGATCGCATGTTCGCGCGCCTGCCGGCGCACCTCGTCGAGCGTGCGCTCGCCGATGCCGCGCGGCGGCGTGTTGACCGCACGCTCGAACGCGGCATCGTCGTCGCGGTTGGCGATCAGCCGCAGGTAGGCCAGCGTGTCCTTGATTTCGGCGCGCTCGAAAAAGCGCACGCCGCCATAGACGCGATAGGGCACTTGCTCGGCGACCAGTTGCTCTTCCATCGCCCGCGACTGCGCATTGCTGCGGTAGAGCACGGCGATGTCGCCGTGGCTGCCGCCGTCGCGCACCCACTGCAACGCGCGCTCGACCACGTAGCGCGCCTCGTCGATCTCGTTGTAGGCCGCGTACAGATCGATCGGATCGCCCTCGCCACTGTCGGTCCACAGCTGCTTGCCGAGCCGGTCGGGGTTGTGCGCGATGACCGCGTTGGCGGCGCCCAGGATGTTGGCGCTGGAGCGGTAGTTCTGCTCGAGCCGGATCGTCTGCGCACCCGGGTAGTCGCGCAGGAATCGCTGCACGTTCTCGACCTTCGCACCACGCCAGCCGTAGATCGCCTGGTCGTCGTCGCCGACGATGAACACCTTGCCGGTGTCGCCGGCCAGCACGCGCACGAACGCGTACTGGATCGCGTTGGTGTCCTGGAACTCATCGACCAGCAGATGGCCGAAGCGCTGGCGATAGTGCGCGAGCAACGCCGGTGTATCGCGCAGCAATTCGTGCGCGCGCAGCAAAATCTCGGCGAAGTCGACCAGGCCGGCGCGGTCGCAGCGCTCCTGGTACAGCGCATAGGCCTTGAGCATCACGCCCGACCATTCGTCGCCACCATCCTGGATGTGCTGCGGCCGCTTGCCCTCGTCCTTCTGCGCGTTGATCCACCAGGCGATCTGCCGCGGCGGAAAGCGCGCGTCGTCGAACTCGAGTTGCTGGACCACGCGCTTGACCAGCCGCAGCTGGTCGTCGCTGTCGAGAATCTGGAAGCCCTCGGGCAGCTTCGCGTCCTGCCAATGCAGGCGCAGCAGACGATGCGCAAGACCATGGAACGTGCCGATCCACATGCCACGCGCGCCGTTGCGCAGCTGCGCGTCGACGCGATGCCGCATCTCGGCCGCGGCCTTGTTGGTGAAGGTCACAGCAAACACGCCGTACGCCGGCACCCCGACGACCTCGTTGAGCCAGGCGATCCGGTGCGTCAGCACGCGGGTCTTGCCGCTGCCGGCGCCGGCCAGAACGAGATAGTGCGAATCGGGCGCCGAGACAGCTTGGCGCTGGGCTGCGTTCAGCCCATCGAGCAGGTGCGAGACATCCATCCCCGCATTCTACGCCCCTCCCAAAACCGGGGTCAGAGTCGATTTATCGTCGCGGCCGGAACGAGGTCGTTCTTCAAGGGCTCGAAGCCGGAGTCAGCCCGATCGCGAAATCGACTCTGACCCCGGTTTTTGGGTCAGTGGGCGGCGTGTTCGCGGCGGGCGCTGCTGCCGGTCATCAGCTTGTCGGTGTAGGCGATGCCGATCGCCGAGAGGATGAAGCCGCCATGGATGATCGTCTGCCACATGACGCCGGCAGTGGTGACCTTGGTGCAGGCGGGTGCGGCGAGCGACAGCCCGCCGGCGATCGCCTGGGCGTGGGCGGCGGCCGCGGCGATCGCGTCGGCGGTGCCGCACACCGGCAGGCCGACTTCGCCGGCAGCGATGAAGGTCTTGAGCAGATGGATCGACGAGATGCCGATGATCGCCATCGCCAGCTTGACCTTGAGCACACTGGCGTTGACGTGGCTCAGCCACTCGGGCTGGTCGGGATGGCCCTGCAGGCCCAGGCGCGAGACGAAGGTCTCGTAGCCGCCGACGATCACCATCACCAGCAGGTTGGAGATCATCACCACGTCGATCAGGCCCAGCACCAGCAGCATGATCCCCTGCTCGGTCAGCGTGTTGGCGCCGTGGACCAGGTGCCAGAGCTCTTTGACGAACAGGAAGACGTAGACGCACTGGGCAACGATCAGACCCAGGTACAGCGGCAGCTGCAGCCAGCGCGAGCCGAAGATGACGTAGGACAGCGGGTTGAGGCGCGGCGGCGCGGACAGCGGGGTCGACATGGGGGGAGCCTGCGGGGGGTGCGCGGAGCGTAGCGAGGGCCCGTGACTTTGCCAATCGTCGGCCGCGCAGACCGATGGGCGCGCGTCAGCTGCGTGCCGAGACGTCGCTCCCGCCTGGTCGCGCAGTCTCAGGCCCATCCGCCCCGGCGCACAGCCCCCATTTGGGCACGCCCGCGCAGCGATTCCGGCGACGCATCGACCGCTGACGCACGTTGACAGCGTTGTCATGCCCTCGTACAAGGACCGGGCGGCGCCATCAGACGCCGCGTGTTCCGGATCTGGGAGGATCGAGGATGCCGAGCGAGACGGCCGTCGCCGACGCGCCGCGACAGCGTGCGGCCGCGCGTGCACGGCGCGGCCGCACGGGAAGACCGGGGCCGGCTCAGCGTGCCGGCGCGGTGCTCATCGAGTACGGCGCCTCGGCGTCCGCGCCCGGCCAATCACGATTGGGCGTGGCCTGCATGGTGAAGCGCAGCTCGCCGCCGGCCAGGATCTCGTCGTGACGCAGGAATGCGCGTCGCAGCGGCTGGCCGTTGAGCGTCGCCGCGCCGATGTAACCGTGGCCCTCCGCCAGGCCGTCGGCGACGATGGTGAAGCGCTTGCCGTTGGGCAGGTCGAGCGCGGCGCGCGGCAGGAACGGCCGGCCGATCACGTATTCGCCGCTGCCCGGCGCGACCGGGTAGAAACCCAGCGCGGTGAACAGGTACCAGGCCGACATCTGGCCCAGGTCGTCGTTGCCCGCCAGGCCATCGGGTCGGTCGGCGTACTGGCTCGCCATGATCGTCCCCAGGCGCGCCTGGGTGCGCCAGGGCTGACCGGCATATGCATAGAGATAGGCCACATGGTGGCTGGGCTCGTTACCGTGCGCGTACCAGCCGATCAACCCGGTGATGTCCTCCATGTGCTCGAAGATCGCCGGGTCGACATCCGCCTCGAACACCGCGTCCAGCTTGTCCAGCAGCGCGTCGGCCCCACCGTGGGCGGCCGCCAGACCGGCGACGTCGTGCGGCACGTACCAGGAGTACTGCCAGGCGTTGCCTTCGGTGTAGTCGGTGCCGTAGCCGCTGGCGGTCGGGTCGAACGGGACACGGAAGCTGCCGTCGCGGTTGCGCGCGCGCATGAAACCGGTCGCAGGGTCGAAAGCGTTGCGCCAGTTCCCGGCGCGGCGCGTGAAGTCACGGGCGACGTCCTCGCGCCCCATCGCCTGGGCCATGCGCGCGATCGTCCAGTCGCCATAGGCGTACTCCAGGGTCTTCGAGGCAGCTTCACCCTCCTCGTCGATCGGCACCCAGCCCAGTTCCATGTACTGGCGCAGTCCGTCGTAGGGGCCGTAGGACGCGCTGGCGGTCATCGCCTCGAGCGCGGCGTCGGCATCGAAGCCGCGGATGCCCTTCAGATATGCGTCGGCGATCACCGGCACCGCGTGGTAGCCGATCATCGTCCAGGTCTCCTGGCCGTGGAACGACCACACCGGCAGGATTCCGTACGGGCTGTGGCGACGGTGCGCGAGCAGCGAGTCGATGAAATCGGCGTTGCGCTTCTCGGGCTGCACGATCGTCAGCAGCGGATGCAGCGCACGGTAGGTGTCCCACAGCGAGAACGTCGAGTAGTGGGCGAAGCCTTCGGCGGTATGGACCGCCTGGTCAGGGCCGCGATAGCGCCCGTCGACGTCCATGAACAGGGTCGGGCCCAGCAGCGTGTGGTAGAGCGCAGTGTAGGCGCTGCGGCGGTCGTGCTCGGGCGCATCGATGTCGAGCACCGACAGTGCCTGCGTCCACTGCGCCCTGGCCTCGGCGTGCACGCGGTCGAAGTCGAAGTCCGGCACCTCGGCCTCGAGATTGGCGATCGCGCCGGCCTCGTCGACCGACGAGATCGCGACCTTGACCACCAACGGCGCGTCGAGCTTGCCGAAGTCGAAGGTCCCGACCAGTTGCCGGCCCTCGATCTGCGCGCGTTCGCCCGGGCTGCGATCGGCCGGCGGCGCGAAGCCCTTGTAGAGGATGTCGGTCTCGGTGTTGTGGAAGGCATGGCCCTGCAGCGGCCGCGAGAAGCGCATCGCGAAGTACAGCTGCCGGCCCGGCGCCCAGCCCCGGGTCTCGCGAAAGCCGGTGATCGTGCCGTCGGGCATGCGCCGCAGCCGCGACCACAGGATCTTGCCGGGGTACTCGTACATCGACGTGCGCAGGTCCAGCAGCACGCGCGCGTCCTCGCCCGCCGGGAAGGTGTAGCGATGCACGCCGGCGCGGGCGCTGGCGGTCAGTTCGGCGCGCACGCGGTAATCGTCGAGCGTGACCGCGTAGTAGCCGGGGTGTGCCACCTCGTCGTCGTGGCGGAAGCGCGAGGTATAGCCGCTGCCGGGACGATCGGGGTCGCCGCGTTCGAGCCGTTCGGGCCCGGTCGTGGGCATCAGCAGCACGTCGCCGAGGTCGGAGTGGCCGGTGCCGGAGAAATGCGTGTGCGAGAAGCCGACGATGCTGGTGTCGTCGTAGCGGTAGCCCGCGGCCCAGTCGTACCCCTTCTCGCGCGGCTGGATGCGCGTGTCGGGGCTGAGCTGGACCATGCCGAAGGGCACCGTCGCGCCGGGATAGGTATGGCCCTCGCCGCCGGTGCCGATGAACGGATCGACCGAGCCGTAGGCCTTGTCGCCCACCGTGCCCGGATCGGCCAGCGCCACCCCCGCCCCCAACAACGCGCCCATCGCCACCGTCATCGCTGCCCCCAGCCTGGCCATCGCGCCCTCATTTGTATCGATTCAATTCGGCCGACCCTAGCACCTGGGGCCGTTTTCCGCATGCTGCATTGCAAGATGCCGCCTGACTTCGTCAGCGTCACCATGTCCGACCTTCAATCGGTTCAAGGGACGATTCTGTCGGGCTTGCGGCGTGCGATGCCGTCCGAAACCACCGCCTCCCCCATCGCCCGCACGAGAGTGCGCGTGCGCACCCGCCGTTCCTTTTCCAACGTCCCGACGCAGGCCACCGGAGCCGACGCATGAGCACATCCCGTTCCACGATGTCCAATTCCGCCGCAATCGCGGTGGTGAGCCTGATCTTTCTGACCTGGGGCGGCCTGACCAGCCTCAACGACGTGCTGATTCCGCATCTCAAAGCCGTGTTCTCGATGAACTACGTGCAGACGCTGCTGATCCAGTTCACGTTCTTCGGCGCGTACTTCCTGATGTCGATTCCCGCCGGTACGGTGGTCTCGCGCATCGGCTACAAGGCCAGCATCGTCGTCGGCCTGATGGTGGCCGCGGCCGGCGCGGCGCTGTTCTTCCCGGCCGCCCGCCTGCCGTCCTACGGCCTGTTCCTGACTGCGTTGTTCGTGCTGGCCTCGGGCATCACGCTGCTGCAGGTCTCCGCCAACCCCTACATCGCGCTCCTGGGCCCGCCCGAGTCCTCGCACAGCCGGCTCACCTTCGCCCAGGCGCTGAACTCGTTCGGCACGACCGCGTTCCCGTACTTCATCGGGCCGCTGATCCTGGCCGGCACAGTGCTCGGGGCGGACCAGATCGCGGCAATGCCGATGGCCGACCAGATCGCCTACCGCGCCTCGGAGGCGCGCTCGGTCGAGCTGCCCTATCTGATGCTGGCCGGCGGCCTGCTGTTGCTGGCGGTGTTCGTGGTGACGATGCGGATTCCCTCTCTGCGTGCCGAAGGCGCATCGACCCGTGACCCGCATACGTTCCGTGAAGCGCTGGCCCACCCGCACCTGCGCTGGGGCGTGCTCGGCATCTTCATGTACGTCGGCGCGGAGGTCGCGATCGGCAGCTTCCTGATCAACTACATGGCCGAGCCCGCAATCGGCGGGCTGAGCGAAGCGGCGGCCTCACGCTTCCTGGCGTTCTACTGGGGCGGCGCGATGGTCGGCCGTTTCATCGGTGCGGCGCTGATGACCAAGATCGACGCCCGCCGGCTGCTCGCATTCGCCGCGGTCATGGTGTGCGTGCTGCTGACGGTGACGATGACCAGCAGCGGCAGCATCGCGATGTGGAGCGCGCTGGCGGTCGGGCTGTTCAACTCGATCATGTTCCCGACCATCTTCACCACCGCGATCGAGCGCCTGGGCACGCTGACCAGCAAGGCGTCGAGCCTGCTGGTGATGGCGATCGTCGGCGGCGCGTTGATTCCGCTGGCGCAGGGCGCACTAGCCGACCGCGTCGGCATCCAGCTGTCGTTCGTCATCCCGCTGGTCTGCTACGTCTACATCATCTGGTACGGGCTGCGCGGTTCGCGGGTGCGGGGCGATGCGCTCGCGCCCGCCGGTACGCCGACGCCGCGTCCGAGCGCGATGCACTGATGGCTCAGACGCGACGCACCATCGCCTGCTTCGGCGAGGCGTTGATCGATTTCCGTGCCGAGCCGGCGACCACCGGCCAGGCGCGGCGGTTCGTCGAGCAGCCCGGCGGCGCGCCGGCGAACGTCGCGGTCGGCATCGCCGCGCTCGGCGGTACCGCGCGCTTCGTCGGCATGCTGGCGCAGGACATGTTCGGCGACACCCTGGACGCGGCGCTGCGGCGGCACGGTGTCGACACGTCGCAGGTGCGACGCACGGACGCCGCGCCGACGGCGCTGGCCTTCGTCTCGCTCGCCGACGACGGCGAGCGCAGCTTCAGCTTCTACCGCCCGCCGGCGGCGGACCTGTTGTTCACCGAACACGATTTCGCCGAGGCCGCCTTCACCGACGTGGCCGCGCTGCACGCCTGCTCCAACAGCCTGACCGAGCCGGCCATCGCCCAGGCCACCTTGCACGGCATGGCACGCGCCGCCCGCGAGGGCGCGCTGGTGAGCTTCGATCTCAATCTGCGTCCGGCGCTGTGGCCGGCCGGAACCGATCCGACGCCCACGCTGTGGCGCGCGCTCGCACAGGCCGATCTGGTCAAGCTCAGTGCGGAGGAACTGACATTCCTTGCCGGCGACGGCGACCCGGCCGCAGCCGTTGCGCGCATTTTGGAGACGGCCCACGTGCTCGTCGTCACCGACGGCGCCGCACCGATCCGCTGGTGGACGCGCACGAGCGCCGGCACGGCACCGACGTTCACGGTCTGCACGGTCGACACGACCGCTGCCGGCGATGCCTTCGTCGCCGGACTGCTGTGGCGACTGGCCGACCGCGCGGTCGATGCCCGCGCCCTGGGCACCGCCTTCGACACCCCCGCGCTGCGCGCCGATCTGCTGGCGCACGCCGCGGCTGCCGGCGCGCTGGCCACCACCCGCCACGGCGCCTTCGACGCGATGCCCGCGCGCGACGCCGTCGACCGCCTGCTCGAGACTGCGCAATGATGTTGCCTGCAACGCCTGTTCCCGACTTCACCTCGCCCCAGACGCTGCGTGCGCACATCGCCGATACGATGGCGTTCTACCGTCCGCGCGCGCTCGACCCGGCCGGTGGCTTCTTCCATTACTTCCGCGACGACGGCACGGTCTACGACCGCAGCCACCGGCACCTGGTCAGCAGCACCCGCTTCGTCTACGACTTCGCGATGGCCGCCGTCGAGTTCACGGACGGACCCGATGCCGACCGCGACCGCGCCGCAACCCTGCACGGCCTGCGCTTCCTGCGCGAGGCCCATCGCGATCCGGCGAGCGGTGGCTATGCCTGGACCCTGCGCGACGGCGCGCCCGAAGACCGCACCCATCACAGCTATGGGCTGGCCTTCGTGCTGCTGGCGCAGGCGAGCGCACGCAAGGCCGGGCTCGACACCGCAGCCGAGATGGACGAGACCTGGGACCTGCTCGAGCAGCACGCCTGGGACCCGGCGTACGGGCTGTACCGCGACGAGGCCGACGCACAGTGGCGGTACACGCCCTATCGCGGCCAGAACGCCAACATGCATCTGTGCGAGGCGCTGATCGCCGCGCACGAGGCCGGGGGCGACGGCCGCTACCTGGCGCGCGCTTTGATGCTGGCCGACCACATGACCCGGCGCCAGGCCGCGTTGTCGGGTGGTCTGGTTTGGGAGCATTGGCACGCGGACTGGTCGGTCGACTGGGACTATCACCGCGACGACCCCAAGCACCTGTTCCGTCCCTGGGGCTTCCAGCCGGGCCACCAGGTCGAGTGGGCCAAGCTGCTGCTGTCGCTGCGCGCGCACCTGGGCCCCGATGCGCCCGACTGGCTGCTGCCGACCGCGCGCCATCTCTACGACACCGCCCTGGCCCATGGCTGGGATGCCGCGCACGGCGGCATCGTCTACGGCTTCGCGCCGCAGGCGCTGCGCGAGGCCTCGCCCGCCCCCGGCGCACCGCCGCCGGACCTGGCGACCGCCCCGATGTTCTGGTGCGACGACGACAAGTACTTCTGGGTCCAGGCCGAAGCGATCGCCGCAGCCTGGCGGCTGTTCGAGGCCACCGGCGACGCGCGCTACCGCGACGACTACCTGCGTCTGTGGACCTACGCCTGGACGCATTTCGTCGATCACGCGCACGGTGCCTGGTACCGCATCCTGGACCGTCGCAACCACAAGGTCGACGACCTCAAGAGCCCGGCCGGCAAGACCGATTACCACACGATGGGCGCCTGTCACGACGTGTTGGCGGTGATGCGCGGGCACACGCGCCGGCGCTAGCACGCCGCGTCGCTGCGCGAACGCATGCTGCAGTGCACACCAGTGCGGCCGCGTGGCCGCCTGTTTTCGCAAGCGCGACGCAGCCGCCTCTCGCCCGGCCAGCGCCAATTTGACAGCGCTGTCAAAGCCACGCTAAATGCGCCCCTCGAGCGCATCCCGATACCCGACGCGCCGACATGCCCTTGGGAGGGGACCCTATGTACACACCGCATCCGCGGCGCGCGCTGTGCTGCGCCATCGCCACCGTGCTGGCCTTCGGCGCCCTGCCGGCCGCCGCCCAGTCCACCGCCGCGACGACGACCACCGACCGGGACGAGGCGAAGACGCTCGACTCGGTGATCGTCACCGTCGAACGCCGCGAACAAGACCTGCAGAAGTACGCAGGTACCGCGCAGGCGATCTCCGGCGACGACGCCCGCGCCCTGGGCATCAACAACGAGCTGCGCAACATCCAAGCGGTGGTGCCGGGCCTGAGCATGGCCAACCAGGAAGGCAACCTGGAGATCTTCATCCGCGGCGTGGGCTCGGCCAACAACACCGAGCTGGGCGATCCGGGCGCGGCGCCGCACATCAACGGCGCCTACATCGCGCGTCCGCGCGGCCTGGGCGGGATGTTCTACGACATCGAACGCGTCGAGATCAACAAGGGCCCGCAGGGCACGCTGCGTGGGCGCAACGCGCTCGCCGGCTCGCTCAACATCGTCACCAAGCGCCCGGATCTCGAGGCGTTCGGCGGCTACGTGCAACTCGAGGCCGGCAACCGCGACCATCAGGCCGGCGAGTTCGCGCTCAATCTGCCGCTCGGCGGCTGGGCGGCGTTGCGCTTTGCCGGCTACAAGGTCGAGAAGGACAGCTCGTTCCGCAACGCCGGCGACCCGCGCCTCGACCCGGCCGGCATTCAGAACGAGAAGGGCGGCCGCGTGTCGTTCCTCTACCAGCCCGACGACAAGCTCAGCGTCTTCGCGATGGCCGACATGGGCAAGGAAGGCGGCACCGGCTATCCGGGCGCCAACATCTGGACCGCGGCCTGCGGCAGCGCCGACCCCGACACCTGCCCCAACAGCCCCGGCCTCTCGCCCGACGATCTCGACCTGCGCAACGTGGTCTATCGCGGCCCGCAGGGCACGCTCGACAGCACCAACTGGGGCGCGATGGCCAATGTGAGCTACGACTTCGGCCCGATCGTTGCCGAGTACAACACCAGCTATCGCGACGTCGACTACCGCCAGACCAACGCCGCCAGTGAAGGCATCCTGTGGCCGGGCCGCGACGTCAGCCCGCGCGGACCGGACAATCCGGGTGGCGTCGACTACGACAATTTCTCGACCCAGTACTGGGAGACGCTGTCGCAGTCGACGACCCATGAGCTGCGCCTGTCTTCGTCGGGCGACGGCCGCTTCCAGTGGACCGGCGGCGCGTTCCACTTCAACGAGAACCAGCAGGTCGGCTACCTGTCGCTGACCGACAAGGGCACCTGGTTCTCGGGCACCGAGTTCACGATGCCGCGCGTCAACGGGCGCTCGACCGCGCTGTTCGCCGATGGCACGTTCGAAGTCAACGACCGCACCCGCCTGAAGGCCGGCGTGCGCCGCACCCGCGAGGCCAAGTCGCGTTATGGCATCGGCGGCAACTGGGCGCTGGGTCTGCCGGGCGTGGGCGGCGACTTCGCCACGCGGCTGGGCACCGAGGGCTTCGCCCCCGCCTTTATGAAGCGACCGAATTTCGACGTGACCGGGCTGACGTCCCAGGCGGACATGGCGCGCTTCCTGCTGCAGGGCATCCTGCAGCACGGCCAGCGCGACACCATCGCCGAACAGATCGGCGGCGTGGCGAACGGCGGCGACTTCGGTTGCGTCGATCGTCCCGATATCGGCGGCGACACCATCGACTGCCCGTACCAGTCCTGGGTGCAGGTCAACTCGATCCCCTCGCAGCAGTTCGGCGAAAGCCGCTTCCAGTTCAACGACTGGCGCGCCGGCGTGGAGTTCGACCTGACCGACGACCACATGCTGTACGCCACGGTGTCCACCGGCCACAAGTCCGGCGGTTTCAACGACACCTTCGACGTCAACGTAATCCCGGAGACTTTCAGCCCCGAGTCGATCAAGGCCTACGAGATCGGCAGCAAGATGAGCCACCGCTGGTTCGGGCGCCCGGGCAACTTCAACGTCAGCGCGTTCTACTACGACTACACCGACCAGGTGTTCCAGGACCTGACGGTGATCTCGCTCAACAACGATGGCGAACCGGCCGGCTACTCGCTGGTCAACCGCAACATCGGCCGCTCGGCGATCTACGGCATCGAGGCCGAAAGCGTGACGCGCTTCGGCGCAGGGTTCATGCTGCACATCAACGCGCTGGCGCTCGACAGCGAGATCAAGGAAGGCACCGTCGGCGACGCCCGAAGCCAGAACTACGGCGCCGGCGGTGTGACGTCGCTGATCGATCTGACCGGCAACGAGCTGCCGCTCGCCTCGCGCTTCACCGGCAACATTCGCCTGCAGCAGATGGCTGAACTGTCTTTCGGCTCGCTCGACTGGCAGTTGCTGGCGTCCTACCGCTCGGCTTACTACCTGACTCAGTACAACAACCGCGACGTGGTGTACGTGGGTCAGGCCGGTGACTTCGTGCGGCAGGAAACCGCGGCCGAGGCCGGATTCCCCGATCGCCAGCGCGGCGAAGTCACGCTCAACGCTGGCATTGGCCTCACCTCACTCGACGGGCGCTGGCGCTACGAGCTCTACGGCAGCAACCTGCTCGACAACGACGTGTCGCAGAAGGCGATCGTGGGCTCGCGGCTCAACATCCGCTTCCTCAACGATGCGCGCGCCTACGGCCTGCGCGTGCGCTATCAGTTCTAACCCGGGCAGGCGGCCTCGCCGGCCACATCGGAAATACGCGTTCCCGCGCTCGGGCTACCCGGGCGCGGGCGCGCGCGGCACGAACGGCAGCGTGTTGTGTGCATGCGTGGCCGCGATCGCCGCGTGGCCGACCGCGACCGAGATCTGGTTGAGACCGCTGACCACATCGCCGACCGCATAGAGCCCGGGCACCCGAGTCTGCTGATGCGCATCAACCTCCAGCGCGCCACTGTCGTCGCTGTCCAGGCGCAGCCCGGTCGGCAACGACGGCCCGCCCTCGTAGCCCAGGTACGGATAGACAGTGTCGAAACGGTGCACACCCCCATCGGGCGTGCAGTAGTGGCAGTGCTCGCCATCGAATTCGAGCGTTCCGCCGGGCGGCAACAAAGTCGCGCCGAGCGCCTGCGCCTGGGCAACGGCCGCGTGCGCCAGGTCCGCGTCGGTGGGCAGCAGTGCGATGCGTGCCGAATAGCTGCGCAGGAACGCGGCATGGCCGCCGATCGCAGCCCCGGGGCCGTAGACCGCGATCGCCTGGTCGCTGGCCTCGTAGGCATCGCAGATCGCGCACAGGCGCAACGCGCCGCAGGCGATCGCGGCTTCCGCCCAAGGCACCTCGGGCAATCGGTCGGCCAGGCCGGTCGCCAGGATCACCTTGCGCGCACGCCAGCGCCTTCCGGCCGCGGCGACGACGAAGGCCTCGCCCTCGCGGACGATCGTGTCCACACAACCGGTGGTGATCTCGACCGCGAACGCCTGGGCCTGTTCGCGCATGCGACGCAACAGCCCGGTGCCGGACACGCCTTGTGGAAAGCCGGGGCAGTTGTGGCTCTCGGGAATGTAGCGCGCCCGGCTGCGGCCGCCATCGATGACGACCACACTGCGCAGGAAACGCCGCAGATAGGTCGCCGCAGTCAAGCCCGCCGGCCCGCCGCCCACCACCGCGACATCGATGTCTTGGATCATCTGCACGCTCCGGATGGGCGGTCGAGACTGACGAGGGTGGCGTGCACCGCCGGTGAGCGCCACCGCCGCTGCGGGCGGTCCCCATGCAGGGCGCGCGGCCCCCGTTGACAACGCTGTCAGTCTCCCTTCCTAATGCGCCCTGGCCCACGGCGTGTTCCACGCGCGGTGCGCTGCCCACAATTCGATCGACTTTCGTGAGATCCCTTGGGAGGGGAAGATCCATGAAGCCATTCCATGCCGCGCCGAAGCAGCGGCTGCTGACGTCCGCCCTATTGCTCGCCCTCGCCTCGCCGACGCTTGCCCAGGTCGCCGACCCGCCGTCCGATGCAACCGAACTCGACGCTGTCGTCGTGACCGGTATCCGCGGCAGCCTGACCTCGTCGATGAACCTCAAGCGCGACTCGCAGGGCATCGTCGACGGCATCGTCGCCGAGGACATCGGCAAGTTCCCCGACACCAACCTGGCCGAGTCGCTGCAGCGCATCTCGGGCGTGTCGATCGACCGCACCGCCAGCGGTGAGGGCTCGAAAGTCACCGTCCGCGGCGTCGGTCCGGACTTCAACCTGGTGCTGCTCAACGGCCGCCAGATGCCGGCCTCCAACCTCGGCCCGGGCGGCGGCGGCACGTCCAGCTCGCGCGCCTTCGACTTCGCCAACCTCGCGTCCGAGGCGGTGTCGGAGATCGAAGTGTTCAAGAGCAGCCGTGCCTCGACCCCGACCGGCGGCATCGGCGCGACGATCAACATCAAGACCGCACGCCCGCTCGACAATCCGGGCGCCCATGCCAACATCGGCCTCAAGGCCGTGCATGACACCTCGGTCGACAACCTGCCCGACACCTATCCGGGCAGCAAGTTCACCGGCGAGCTGTCTGGCATCTTCAGCAACACTTCCGCCGACGGCCGCTTCGGCATCGCGTTGAGCGGCAGCTACCAGGAACGCGACTCGGGCTACAGCCAGGCCTCGGTGGCCGACGGCTGGGCGACGATGCGCGGCGACGACACCGCCGCCTGGAACCGCCTACCGCTGCCGGGCGAGCCCGGCTACGACCGCATCACCAACCGGCCTGGTCCGGACACGATCTACGCCCGGCCGCAGAACACCGGTTACAGCGTCAACGGCGTGCAGCGCCAGCGCACCAACGGCCAGGCCACGTTCCAGTGGCAGCCGCTCGACAACCTGCGCACCACGCTCGACTACACCTACGCCGAGAACAAGGTGCAGCAGCAACGCAACGAACTGTCGGTGTGGTTCAACTACGGTCCCGGCGACAGTGCATGGACCGATGGCCCGATCGCCGCACCGATTTACTACGGCGAGGACAATGTCTCATTCGACGGCGGCACCCCGCGCTACGCGGACATCGCGATGGGCGGCATGGAACTGGGGACGCGTAATACCCTCGAATCCACCGGCTTCAACGTCGAATGGGACGCCACCGATGCGCTGAAGCTGCGCTTCGACTATCACAACTCCACCGCCGAATCTCGCCCCGACAGCCCCTATGGCTCGGCCGGCGTGCTCGGCACCGCCGCGCTCAAGCGCGCATCGACCTTGGTCGACTACAGCGGCGAGTTCCCGATCCTGACCATCGGCCTGCCGCCGGGCGTGTCGCAGATCAACCCGTCGGATGTCGTGGTCACCGGCTCGGTCTTCCAGAACAGCTACAACAAGTCCGAGGTCGAGCAGTTCCAAGCGGGCGGCCGCTTCGAGTTCCAGAACTACTCCAACCTCGACTTCGGCGTGTCGCTGACCGAGGTCAACAACCGGTCTGCGGCCGCGGTCACCCAACGCGACACCTGGGGCGGCGTCGGCAGTCCTGGCGATTACGACGACAGCATCTTCTACGCCGACGACATGGCGCGCTACTTCGACGCCTTCCGCGGCCACAACGATCCGCGCTTCACCGGCCGCTTCATGGTGTTCGACTTCGATCGCCTACGGCAGCGCGCAGCAGAGATCACCGGCGACGAGGCCGGGTATCGCGCACCCACCGAGTTCACCAACGATCTGCTGACCGAAGAGAAATCCAAGGCGGCCTACGTGCAGTGGAGCACGACGTTCGACTGGTCGATGCCGTTCAAGGTCGCCGCCGGCGTCCGCTACGAGGAAACCGACGTTACGTCCAGTTCGCTGGTGCGCGTCGGCAACGCGATCTCCTGGGATTCCGCCAACGAGCTCTATGTCCTCTACGACGCCGAGCGCGAGTTCCAGACCCAGGAAGCCAGCTACGATCATTTCCTGCCGAGCCTGGACATGAGCCTGGAGGTCGCCGAGAACATGGTGCTACGCGGTAGCTACAGCCAGACGCTGGGCCGCCCTGGGTGGCAGCAGATCCAGGGTGGCCTGACGCTTGCGGACATCGTCCGTGTTGACGGCGGTGACGGTTCGCTCGGCAATCCTGCGCTCGAGCCCTTGAAGTCGACCAATTTCGATCTGTCGTTCGAGTGGTACTACGGCGAAGCGAGCTTCGTGTCGGTTGGCTGGTTCCGCAAGAACATCCGGAACTTCATCAGCGACACGATCGTTCGCGACACGCCCTACAACCTCCATACGCCTGTTGGCGGTACGTACTGGAACAATGCCGTCGCCAATGGCTGCGCCAACACCGACCTGGTCTGCATCCGCAACTACATCTTCGTCAATCACGCTGGCGACCCCGGTGTCACCTACAAAGGCCTCAACGAGAATGGTGAGCGGGTCGGCAGCATCGTCGGTCAGCCGGGCGACCCGATTGCTGGCTTCGACATCAGCGTACCGGCCAACCAGCGCTCGGACTCGCTCGACGGCTGGGAGTTCAATGTCCAGCACATGTTCGGCGAGAGCGGCTTCGGTGTGTCGGCAAACTACACGATCGTCGATTCGGGGCTGACGTTCGACAACGCCAGCTTGGACACCCAGTACCCAATGGTCGGCCTGAGCGATTCGGCCAACGTCGTCGCGTTCTACGACAAGAACCAGTGGCAAATCCGTGCGGCCTACAATTGGCGTGACGAGTTCCTGTCGGGTATCGGCGGCCAGGGTCCCAACCCGAACTACACCGAGGCCTACGGTCAGCTCGACGTCAACGTGAGCTACCAGGTCAACGACCAGCTCTCGCTGCACGCCGAAGCGATCAACCTGACCGACGAGACCTATCGTGTGCATGCGCGTCACACGAACATGCTCCGGTTCGCGACCCAGACCGGACCGCGCTACATGTTCGGTCTGCGCTATCGTTTCTGACGGTCGTCCGGTGCGGACGCGGTTTCCAGCCGCGTTCCGCACCGATCGCCCGCCGGCCCGACATCGCAGACCCAGGACATGCCCCGACACGTCCCGCTCGACAGCATCGAACACCGCACGCTGGGCGTGGAGACCGCGCGCAGCACGGCGCTCGGCGATGGCGTGATGCTTGCCCAGACGTTCCCCGGCGAGTTCCGCGACCTCCAGGCGCACTACCCGATCGTGTTCCACCAGGACACGCAGGACCGTATCCAGCCGCTGGCGTTGTTCGGCCTGGAGCGGGGGCGCAACCTGTTCCTGGTCGACGGTCGCTGGGATGCGGCCTACATTCCGCTGGCGATGGAACGCCAACCGTTTCTGATCGGCCACAGTGAGGCGGGTCCGACGATCCACATCGATCTCGACAGCCCCCGGTTACGGACGCACGGCGGGCAGCCGCTGTTTCTCGAGCACGGCGGCTGGAGCCCGTTGCTTGCGAAGGTACAGACGGTGCTGCAGGCACTCCACGACGGGCTGGCAACGGGACCGGCCTTCGTCAGCGCGCTGACCACCCATGACCTGCTCGAACCATTCACGCTCCAAGTCCGACTCGACAACGGCCGTTCGTTGACGCTCGACGGCCTGCTGACGATCGCCGAGGACCGCGTCCGCAGTCTTGCACCCGATGTCGCCGGTCCGTTGCACGCAGCCGGCCATCTGGAAGCCATCCACATGGCGATGGCCTCGATGTCACGATTGCGCGACCTCATCGATCGGACGAACCGTGCCGATGCCCTGGGCCGCTAGTCCCATCGCCGAGCGACACGATCTGCGTCCGGACGCGCTTCCGGACGAGATCCTGCGCAGCGAGACGCCGGTCGTGCTGCGCCGCTTGGTCGCGGACTGGCCGCTGGTGCGCGCTGCGCGCGAAGGTGCGCAGGCCGCTGCCGACTACCTGACCGGTCTCGCGCGCGTGGACGCACCGCCCGTGGTCGTCACCGTCGGGCCACCGGAGATCGCAGGCCGCTTCTTCTACAACGCATCGCTCGACGGCTTCAACTTCCGGCGCGAGCAGGTGCCGCTGCCGGTGGTGCTGCGCACATTGCTGAACTATCTCGACGATCCCGCGCCACCCGCGATCTATGTCGCCTCGACGACGATCGACACCTGGCTGCCGGGATTCGGCGGCGACAACGCCATCACGCTGGGCGAACGCGCGCCGCTGGCGAGCATCTGGATCGGCAACCGCACACGCATCGCCGCGCACCAGGACCTGCCGGACAACTTGGCCTGCGTGGCCGCGGGCCGGCGCCGGGTCACCCTGTTCCCGCCCGACCAACTCGCCAACCTGTATGTCGGCCCGCTCGACCTGACCCCCGCCGGACAGCCGATCAGTCTTGTCGACTTCGCGGCGCCCGACCTCCAGCGCTTCCCCCGTTTCGCCGAGGCCATGCGCCATGCGCAGGTGGCCGAGCTCGCGGCCGGCGATGCTGTGCTGATCCCATCGATGTGGTGGCACCACATGGAGGGCCTGGAGCCCTTCAACGTGCTGGTGAACTATTGGTGGCGCCAGTCGCCGGGATGGATGGACACGCCGATGGACGCGCTGATGCATGCGCTGTTGAGCGTGCGCGACCTGCCGCCGGCGCAACGGGCGATCTGGCGCGAGGTGTTCGCGCATTACGTCTTCGACCCCGGCGACGCCACCGCCGCGCATATTCCCGACGCCGCCCGCGGGGCGCTCGCCCCCTTGGATGCGGAGCGGGCGCGCAGGCTGCGCGCGCGCCTGCTGCAACGCCTCAACCGCTAAGGAGCGTCATGTCGCCATCGTCGCCGTCCGAATCCGTGTTGCCGCAGACCCCCGTGCGGCGGGTCGTGATCGCCGGGGGCGGAACGGCCGGCTGGATGGCCGCCGCTGCGATCTGCAAGCTGCTCGGCCGCACACTGGAGGTCACGCTGGTCGAGTCGGAGGACATCGGCACCATCGGCGTGGGCGAAGCGACGATTCCGACGATGCTCACGTTCCACCGGCTGCTCGGCATCGACGAGCAGGCCTTCATGGCGGCCTCGCAGGCGACGATCAAACTCGGCATCTCATTCGAGGGCTGGCGAGATCCCGATCACCGCTATCTGCACTCGTTCGGTATCACCGGCAAGGATCACTGGAGCGCGGGATTCCAGCATTTCTGGATGCGCGGCCGGGAGCGCGGGCTCGCCGAGGACTATCCGGCCTATTGCATCGAGTTGCAGGCCGCGCTGCGGCACCGCTTTGCGCATCTGTCCGATTACCGGATGAACTATGCCTACCATCTCGATGCCGGACGATACGCTCGCTTCCTGCGCGGGATCAGCGAGACGCACGGCTGCAGGCGCATCGAAGGTCGGATCGCCGAGGTCATCACCGATCCAGACTCCGGCCTGATCCGCGCGCTGCAACTGGCCGACGGCAGCACGATCGAAGGCGACCTGTTCGTCGACTGCACCGGCTTTCGCGCGCTGCTGATCGGGCAGACGCTCGGCGTCGGCTTCGAGGACTGGTCGCACTGGCTGCTCAACGACAGCGCGATCGCCACACAGACCGCGGCGGTCCGCCCGCCGGCCCCGTATACGCGTGCGATCGCCGAGCCCTGGGGCTGGCAATGGCGCATCGCGCTGCAGCACCGCATGGGCAACGGCATCGTCTATGCCAGCCGCCATGTCGACGACGACACGGCCCGGGCGCGCCTGCTGTCGAGCATCGAGGGCGAGCGACTGCGCGAGCCCTTGCAGCTGCGCTTCCGCCCCGGGCGCCGACTGCGGAGCTGGCACGGCAACTGCATCGCGATCGGACTGTCGGCCAGCTTCATCGAGCCGCTGGAATCGACGACCATCCACCTGATCCAGCGCGGCATCGTCCGCTTGCTGCAGGCGTTCCCACAGGTGCTCGCCGCGCCAGCCATCGCCGAGTACAACGCGCGCATGGACGAGGAACTGCAGCACGTGCGCGACTTCGTGATCCTGCACTACCACGCCACCGAACGGCGGGATTCCGCGTACTGGCGCTATGTCGCAGAGATGCCGCTGCCCGACACGCTGCAACATCGCATCGACCTGTTCCGAGACACCGGCACCGTCTATCACGTCCCGGGCGAACTGTTCGCCGAGAACTCCTGGATCCAGGTGATGCTGGGCCAGGGCATCGTGCCCCGGCATCGCCACCCGGTTCCCGACCTTATGGGTGACGAGGAACTGCGCGGCTTCCTCGCCGCGGTCCGTGCCGATG